>CAZZBA010000409.1:0-3684 GCA_964652765.1 uncultured Victivallales bacterium
TCTTGACGGCATCCAGGTAGATCGCGTTGCCCGCGCTCTTGCCGAACTTCTGCCCCGAGCGGTCGCAGACCAGCGGCAGCGTCAGGCCGAAGGCATCCTCGCCGCGCAGCTTGCGGATCAGGTCGGTGCCGGCGGTGATGTTGCCCCACTGGTCGGACCCGCCGATCTGGACCGAGCAGTGCATCTGGTCGTACAGGTGTAGGAAGTCATACGCCTGCAGCAACTGGTAGCTGAACTCCGTGAAGCTCATGCCGCTCTCGCTCTCCAGCCGGCTGCGCACGCTGTCCTTGCCCAGCATCGCCCCCATCCGGAAATGCTTGCCCACCTCGCGCAGGAAGGCAATGAAGGAAAAATCGCGGAACCAGTCGAAATTGTTAACGATGACCGCCGGGGCGGTCGGATGGTCGAAATCGAGGAAGCGCGAAAGATTCTCTCGGATGCCTTCCTGGTTGCGCCGCACCTGCTCCTCGGTCAGGAGCTGGCGTTCGCTGGTCTTGCCCGAGGGATCGCCGATCATGCCCGTGGCCCCGCCAACGAGCGCCACCACCCGGTGCCCGCAACGCTGGAAATGCGACAGTCCCATGATCGCGACGAAATTGCCGACCTGCAGGCTCTCGGACGTCGGATCGAAACCGGCATAAACCGTCAATTGCCGTTCCCCGGCCGCCTGCTCCAGCGCCGGACTGCTCATCGCGTCCAGCAACCCCCGCTCCCGCAGTATATCAATCACATTTTGCATAGCTCTAACCCCCAAAGAAAAAGGGGCGCCCTGTCTTGCAGAGCGCCCCTTCTGTATAATCGGATCCGGCCCCCGCTAGCGCTTGCCCTCTCCCGGATGCCATTCCTCAAGACCACTGAAGGCCTCGTCGAACGCACCTGCCAGGTCAACCATGTTGTCGCCCGGCCGCAGTCCTTCGAGCATTTCCTCCTGCTGCCGCGAGAATTCCTCGTCGGGCATCTCCTTGGCCTTGATGCTCAGCCCGATGCGGCGCGCCACCTGATCGATCTTGATCACGCGGGCCTCCACCTCCCGGCCGACATCCAGCGCATCGCGCACCTTCTCGACATGATCATTGCTGATCTGCGAGATATGCACGAGACCGTCCACGCCCTCTTCCAGCTCGATGAACGCACCGAACGTGGCAACCTTCGAGACCGTGCCCTTGACGAGCTGGCCGATCTGGTAACGGCTGGTGATCGTGTTCCACGGATCGTCGCTCGCCTGCTTCAAGCCGAGGCTGATGCGCTTGTTGCTGGAATCCACTTCCAGTACCACCGCGTCAACCGTCTGGCCCTTCTCAAGCACTTCGGACGGATGGTTGATCTTGCGCGTCCAGGACATATCGGAGACATGGATCATACCATCGATGCCGTCCTCGAGTTCCACAAACGCCCCATAGGAGGTGAAGTTGCGGACCTGGCCCGTGATACGCGTGCCGACCGGGTAGCGCGCCGCCACCGTGTCCCACGGGTTCGCCTCGGTCTGGCGCATACCCAGCGCGATCTTCTGCTCTTCCGGATTCACACTCAGGACGACCACGTCGACCTCGTCGCCGACGGATAGCACATCCGAGGCCCGCGCCACGCGCTTGGTCCAACTGATCTCGGAAACGTGCACGAGGCCCTCGACGCCCTCCTCGATCTCGACAAACGCGCCGTAAGGCACCAGGTTGACAACCTTGCCGCGCAGACGGCTGCCCACCGGGAACTTCTGGTTGATATCGTCCCACGGATTCGACAGGCGCTGCTTCAGGCCGAGCGAGACACGCTCGCGGTCCTGGTCCACGTCGAGGATCACGACCTGGATGGAATCGCCAACGCGCACCATTTCCGACGGATGCTTGATCCGGCCCCAGCTCATATCCGTGATATGCAGCAGGCCGTCCAGCCCGTCCAGATCCACGAACACACCGAAATCGGTGATGTTCTTGACCGTGCCCGTGCGGACCTGCCCCTTGTCGATCGTCGTGAGCAGCTCGCGTTTCTTCACGCGCAGGCGCTCCTCGATCAGGTCACGGCGCGACAGGATGATGTTGCGCCGGTCCTCGTTGATCTTGATGACCTTGAACTCAAATTCGTTTTCGATCAGCGCGTCGACGTTATGCACCGGGCTGACATCCACCTGCGAGCCCGGCAGGAACGCGTCCACACCGTTCACATCCACGATCATGCCGCCCTTGACACGCGCCTTGATCACACCCATCACCGTGCTGCCTTCCGCGCACGACTTGATGACATGCTCCCACTGGATCTGCTGCTCGGCCTTCTCCTTGCTGAGAATGACCATGCCGCACTCGTCCTCCATCTGGTCGAGCAGCACATCGAGCTGGTCGCCGACATTGACGGCGGTGAGATCCTTGAACTCGTGGCCGTCGATGACACCCTCGGACTTGTAGCCGATATCCACCAGCACTTCGTTGTTCTGGACGGCCAGGATCCTGCCGGGGACAATGGAACCCTCGGTGAAGCTCTTCAGCGTCTCCGAATACATTCTGGACATTTCATCGTGATCCACGGAATCGATCCGGGACAGGTCAATCTTCGTGTGAATCTTCTTCTTAACCTTTAATGCCATGTTACTGTTACTACTTTTTGTTACTACCTCTTACACCGCACGGCCGTACACTATCCGCTCCCGAGAGCAGACACGACCGCAACGAAAACAGCCGATCTTATACCCCAACCCGCATCCACCCGCAAGCACCAAAACAAAAAAAGTTAAGCACACAGCTTGCCATTTACCATTCTCCTGCTATAGTACGCGCACTTGAATGCATATCGGGGCGTGGCGCAGCCTGGCAGCGCGACAGCTTTGGGAGCTGTAAGTCGTGGGTTCGAATCCCACCACCCCGACCAGCTTTAAATCCTTACCCGCAAGCACTTAACAATACAAACAAATCTTTTGCCCAATTTTACATATTGCTTAATAATGGCGTATTTTAGCGCATTTTAGCAGTTTGAATGTCAGCAAAATGTCAGCAGATTTGACGGCATCCCTCCCGTGATCCTAATTATCCGGTACCCTCCACCACAATTATTTTTCGTATCCGTTCCTGACCTGCTGACATTTTGCTGACATTCCGGCGTATCGTATGCCCGATGGATTCACGGCACGGTGTTAATTATGCCCTCTTTTAGGTTATAACACCTATGGAGAAACCGCAGGTTTACTACTGATGAGGCTCTTGCAAAACCCCTCGCCGAGCCCGCTTGAAGCCGGGCTCGGCGAGGGGTTTTGCAAAGTATAATGCTTCAGCTCCGAACCAACGGAACGTCTGGCATATCCTCCCCGCCCTTGTCTCCTATAGACAGTACCATGCCGCCGCCATACACGATGCGAGGCATATTAGCTCGGATGCCTGTGATTGCCAACCATTTGTTTATACTGGGTTGTTCCCCGTGCTGGAGGATGAGCTTGGCGAACATAGCCAAAGCCGTCTGGGATTTCGCCACGACCCGCGACTTGATCGACGCCATCCGCCACCGCCCGGTTTTGCGCCGTTTGTGCGGATGGGAGACACTCGGGAAGGTTCCTTCCGAATCGACCTTTTCACGCGCTTTTGACCAATTCGCCCGCGATGGCCGGCCACAGGCGATCCACGAATCTCTACGACCTGGCCGACGCCGCATACGACGCCAAGGAAATCCGCGAAATGTCCGCCCGCCTGGGGCATGTCGCCATCA
>CAZZBA010000410.1:0-3665 GCA_964652765.1 uncultured Victivallales bacterium
CAGTCCGACCGTCCGGCATCCGGCCCCGCGAAGCCGATCCACTCCCTGCCGGATCAGGTCCTGATAATCGAAGCAGACAATCCCGGGGTTGTTGGCAATAGCCCCGCGGCGGATCCCCCCCGCGGTAACCACGGGAATTCCCTGGCTTCGCAGCCAGACTTCCTGCTCCACGCTGTTGCGGGCCACGAGGATGATGCCGTCCAGTTTTCCCTGATTCAGCGCATCCGAAAGGTCCTGGTGGGCGGGCACATCGGACCCGTTCATCACGCCATGGAAGGCCGGGGTATCCAGGAAGAAGGAGAATCGCTCGTTGTGTTCCGAGGCTCGATCGATGCAATGCTTGAGGACAAGCGATCCAAAGGCGGAGGACCCTGCGGAAAATATGTTGCGTCCAAAAACGAGCGCGACCCGTTTCTGATGGACGCCCGCCTCGACATAAATTCCGCTCCCTTGAAGACAGCGCAGCACGCCGCGCGCTTCCAACTGCTCCAGGCAGCGGGTGAGTGTTGCTCCCGTCACCCCCAGACGTTTGGAAAGCTCACGGGCCGTGGGCAGCTTCGCGCCGGGGCCAAGTATCTGCGACAGTCCGAGCAACGCCTCAACCACCGCCGGTTGCTTGCGGCGGGGCGGACTCGAAATCGGCTGAAGCGTTTCAAGAGGCATCTCTCCCCACAGATAGAACTGTTTCAATATCGCGGCAACAGATTTTCTCAATGATGTAGCAGGTCTAAGGCGGTCCATGTCCCGACAGTGGTTGGCGGAACTTGATCCAACGCCTGAACCTGGATGCCTTGAGATGAATAAATTTGGGAATCTTCTTGTGACACGAACTTATTGAACTATTACAATTCCTTGACGACTAACCATTGACTGAATCCCAGATCGCAAATAAGCAAAATGACCACATTGATAACATGCACGCACCCGGAAGTCCCAATGGCTGACGCTCTCGTCTACAAACCCATCGACGGTCATCAGGTCAGGGTGGGCGGATGGATCGGCCAGCGGGTGGAGCTGACCTGGAAAAAAAATCTGCTGGCGCTGGATTGGGATGGGGATTTTCTGCGCCCATTTCTGGAGAAGCAAGGCAAGGGCGGCGAGTATGTCGGGATGGGCAAGACCCTCGATGGGCTCGTGCGGTTTGCCTCCCATACGAAGGCGCCTGAGCTTCTGGCGCTGCGCCGGCATGTGCTGGATACGTTGATCGGGGCGCAGGAGGCGGATGGCTATCTGGGCACCTATCAGCCCGGGAAACGCATCGCTCCCACATGGGATGTCCACGAGCAAGCGTATGTCCTCTTTGCGCTGGTTTCGGATTGGCGGCTTTTTCAGGAGAAGCCGTCCCTTGCTGCCGCTGTGCGACTCGGCGATCATCTGGTCAGGGAACTCTCCGACATCCCGTTGCCGAGGGTCTTTAACGAGCCGACGCAGGCAAATCTCGCCCTGGAATTGACGATGCTCGGGCTGGATCGGGCTCTGCTCGCGCTCTACCGCGAAACGCAGGATCGGCGGTATCTGGATTTCTGTCTCGGGAAGTTGAACCTCGCCGAATGGAATCTCCCGATCATCGAGGGACGGCACACGAAGATCGAAGGCCAGGCCTACGCCTATTTTACGCGCTGCCTGGCGCAGCTGGATTTGCGCGAGATCACTGGCGATTCCGGTCTGCTCGCCCAGACGCGGCGGGCGGTCGAGTATTTGCGGCAAAAGAACGGCCTTGTGATCACCGGCACATGCGGCCACTCGGAGTGCTGGCATTCCGATCAGGACGGCGCGGGCGACCTGGGCGAGACCTGCGCGACCGCCTATTGGATCCGGCTATGCGGTCGGCTGCTCTGCCTGGAGGGTTCGGGCGAGTATGGAGACCTTATGGAGCGGGCGATCTACAACGCGCTCTTTGCCGCGCAGTCGCCGGACGGACGTCGCCTCCGCTACTACACGCCGTTTGAAGGAAAGCGCGTCTATTGGGAATCGGACACGTATTGCTGCCCGGGAAATTTCCGCCGGATCATGTCCGAGTTGCCGGAGCTCATCTATTTTACAAGCCCCTCGGGAATTCTTGTGAACCTTTACACCGACTCGCAAGCGACTGTCCCGCTGGCCTCCGGTGTCACGGTGGATGTTTTTCAGAAAACCGACTATCCCAGCTCCGGCGATATTCACCTGACCGTCTCGCCATCCCGGCCGGCGCACTTCGACATCCGCCTGCGCATCCCCTCGTGGTGCCACCAGTTCTCCGCGAAGGTGAATGAAGGCGAGGTGCATACCTCGGTTGATAACGGACTTCTGTGCATCGATCGGGAATGGAACAGCGGTGATGTGGTGGAACTGGCGATGGAGATGCCTTGGCGCCTGGTGCGCGGGGTGGCGAAGCAGGATGGCCGCGCAGCCGTCATGCGAGGCCCCATGGTGTTTTGCCGCAATCCGGCGCGCAATGCGCCCCTCGGCCAAGCGTCTTTGATTCTGGACTCTTCGGCGTTCCAGGCGCCGGTCGCAGATGAAACGCTGCGCCCGCACGGAGTCGCATGCCGCCAAGACCACGAACCCGCGCTGCTCACCGAGTTTCCCGACCCCGATGGCGAGGCGACCTATTTCCTCCCTGCAAGCAACGACATCCTGACTGCTGACGAACTTTTACAATCCTAAATCATGACCAACACAAATCAGACCCCCTGGAAACGAGCGAACACCGACTGGATGCGGGACGCGCACTGGGGGGTGATGACCCATTACATGGCCGACCTGCCGAGCTCTAAGGAACCGGCGGACATGACGTCGGAGCGGTGGAACCGGCATGTGGACGGCTTCGATGTGCCCCGGTTCGTGGAAACGATTGCCAGCACTGGTGCTGGGTATCTGATCTTCACCATCGGCCAGTGTTCGGGCTACTTCTGCTCGCCGAACGAGACCTACGACCGGCTGGTCGGCGTCAGGCCGAGCCGCCTGTCGCAGCGCGACCTCGTTGGCGACATCGCTGCCGCCTTGCAGAAGCGTGGCGTCCGCACCATCGCCTACCTGCCCTCCACCGCCCCGACCAAGCACCAAGAGGCGGTCGAGGGGCTCGCCTGCACCCCGGCATGGGACGCTTCACTTTGTGGGCTCGAGCCGGGAACGTATGTCCGGCGCCAGCCGGTGGACGAGCGGCTGAGCGAGTTCCAGCGCAACTGGGAGGCGGTCATCCGCGAGTGGAGCCTGCGCTGGGGCAAGAGCGTCTCGGGCTGGTGGATCGACGGCTGCTACTACGCCGACAAGATGTACCGTCATGCCGACGCACCGAACTTCCGCTCCTTCGCCGAGGCGATGAAGGCCGGCAATCCGGACTCGCTGGTCGCATTCAATCCTGGCGTGCTGGTGCCGGTCATCTGCCACACGGAATGCGACGACTACACCGCAGGTGAGGCCAACGTGATGGTGACGCCGTGCCGCTACCACGTCTTCGATCGCTTCATCAACGGCGCACAGTTCCAGGTGCTTTCCTACCTCGGCGACTACTGGTGCTACGGCAAGCCGCGTTACCCGGAGGCGCTGGTCGTGGAATACACCAAATACATCAACAGCTTCGGCGGCGCGGTGACCTGGGATGTACCGATCACGCTGGACGGCACGATTCCGGAAGACTTTCTCAGACAACTGTCGGTGATCGGAGAAACCATCAGCAAGGTGAG
>CAZZBA010000411.1:0-3659 GCA_964652765.1 uncultured Victivallales bacterium
ATACAGTTCCTCTTACCTAGACATTGATATGTTATTTACGAAGCATACTACTAGTTACTGAACATTTCAGCGGATATCGCCGGTGTCGCAGAAAAATGCCGAGAGCACGGCGTACCAGGAGTTGCAGGTGCTGGAGTGCGAAAAGAAGTAAGCGAATGAACGCGTGCGATTCGGGGTTCGTGGTTGTGCGCTATGTGCGGTGGAAGTGAGTGGGGAAGGGTTCAGAAAGCATGTCTTAATCTCAGGTCCTAATCTCGGGTCTTTGTCTGTTCGGCACCAGAAAAGATTAGGACTGGAGATGAAGACCGGAGACAAGAACGCAAAAGTAGATGCAAATGAAACGAATCATGATCGCAAATATCCTGGTGCTGAGCCTGGGTCTCTCTGCGGCGGCGGCACCTGCCACGTCGGCCGAGAAAGCGGTGCCTGCGGACTCATCTGTCGCGGTCAGAGGCACGGACATCAAAGCGAACAAGAATGAAGGGAAGCCCATGAACCCAAACACCACCACATCTTCGCAAACCATCACACTCGACGGGCCGGACTGGAAGATCGCCACCGACCCGAAGAACACCGGGCGTGATGAGAAGTGGTTTGAGGCACCCCGGACGGAAGCGAAGCCGGCCACGGTGCCCTGCACGATGCAGGAGATATTTCCCAACTACGCCGGGCTTGCGTGGTATTGGAAGGAGTTCGAGGCGCCGAAGAACCCGCATCCCGGGGGCCGGTATCTGCTGCGATTCTGGAAGGTGGACTACAAGGCCGATGTCTGGGTGAACGGCAAGCTTATCGGTTCCCATGAAGACGGCGATGAGCCTTTTGTTCTGGATGCCACTGAGGCTATAAGGCCCGGAAAAAATATGTTGGCCGTGCGGGTACTCAATCCGACGGACAACCTGATTGACGGGCTCACGCGTGGCAATACGGTCCAGGGTTTTAAGAGAGGCACGCCGGGCGGCGGCTGGAACTTTGGCGGTATTCTGGATTCGGTGGAGTTGTGGGTTGCGCCAGCGGTGCGGCTTGAAGATCTCCACCTCATCACTGACTGGAAAAGTGGCGGCATCAAAGCACATGCCAATATCCGCAATGCCGGAGCGGGAAAGACCCGCGTACGGTTGGTTCTTTCCGCGGCGCCCGCGGTGGGCGGAACCAGGATTGACGAGACCGTTCAGGAACAGGAGTTTTCGACCGGGGACACCGTGTTAAACGGCACGCTCCGGGTGGCACAGCATCGGGTGTGGGGGCTGGACGATCCGGCGCTTTACCGTGTGACGGCTCGCGTCGAGGATCTGGGCACCGGGTCTGTCGACGAACAATCCGACCGGATCGGGTTCCGCGACTTCCGGTTCGAGGATGGCTATTTTCGACTCAACGGTCGGCGCATTTTCCTGCGTAGCGCGCACACCGTCTGGACCACGCCGGTGAAGATGCATTCGGCCCGCGATCGCGAGATGCTCCGCAAAGACATCCTTTACGCGAAGGCGATGGGCTTCAATGCGCTGCGCTACCTGCCGTTTGCCGCGCCACGTTGCCAGCTCGATCTGGCGGACGAACTCGGAGTGATGGTCATGCAGCAGTCCATGTCGAGCTGGGGGATGACCTGGCCGAAAGAGCCCCAGGTGCAACCTTCGGGTGCGGAGATGTTTGATCGGTCGCTTTTTGGGATCATCCGGCGGGACCGCAACCACCCCTGCGTCACCATGTGGTGTTTTCTCAATGAAACCTCCGATGGTCCGAACTTTCGCCATGCCGTCGCGGTGCTGCCGAAAGTCAGGGAACTGGATGATTCGCGTGTTTGCCTGCTCAATAGCGGACGTTTTGATAAACAGTGGGAAACCATCGGCAGCCTCAGTAATCCTGGCATGCGAACATGGCACGCGACGGATTTACGAGAGCTTCATGCTTATCCCCCGGTTCCTCATGGTTCCGACGAAATTCGGGATTTGCGAGGATGCAAGGTTCCTCGTGACGGTGAAAAACAAAAGGCACCCTTCTTTTCGGCATACTTCAATGCGGATTTGATCCAGGCGAACATATCCCGCAGGAACGGTCCGCTCTTTTTCTCGGAATACGGTATTGGGAGCGCCCAGGACCTAGTCACATTGACCCGTGAATTCGAACGGCTGGGCGCCGCGGATTGCATGGAGGCAGGATACTATCGTAGCCAACTGAATGCATTTATGGCGGATTGGAAACGCCTGCGACTGGCGGAAGTCTTCGGCCGGCCGGAGGACTATTTCTACGCCTGCCAAGCTGCTAACGCGAGCCAGCGAACATTGGGTCTGAATGCCTTGCGGTCCAATCCCGATCTGGTCGGGCACAGCATGACCGCGTTCTTCGATGAAGTCGGCTGCGGCGAAGGGCCGCTGACGATTTTCCGCGACATCAAGCCCGGGGCTCTGGATGCGCTGCGCGACGGCTTGGCGCCGTTGCGTTGGTGCCTCTTTGTCGAGCCATACCAGCTTTACCGGGGTGGCACGGTCAAGGCCGAGGTTGTGCTGTCCAACGAGGATGCGTTGAAACCCGGCGACTATGAGATTGAAGTCGCCATTTTCGATCCAGACGAGAAACCGGTTTTCAAGAAGAAGGCCATTGTGACGGTCCGCGACCCGAAGACGAATCCACCATTCGCCCTGCCCGTGCTTTCTGAGGATGTGAAGATTGACGGGCCGGCGGGCCGTTATCGGCTGGCGGCTAATTTCGTGTCCGGCGCGGCGGCGACAGGGCGTCCGGTCGAGTTTTATGTGGGCGATCCGGCGACCATGCCGCCGGTGAAAACCGCTATCACGCTCTGGGGCAAGGACGAGGGGTTGGAGCGCTGGTTGAAAGAACACTCCATGGCGTTTCACGCCGCGGCCGAGGGGCAGCCACCGCAGAAACGCGAGGTCATTCTGGTTGTCGGCAAAGCGGCGAAGAATGCGGAGCGATTCAAGGATTTGACCTCGCGAATTGCCCGCGGTTCGACAGTCGTTTTCCTGACGCCACAGGCGATGTGTGACGATGCGGAAGTCGTTCCAGGTGGATCGATTGGATCGATGTTAAGTGCCCCAGACAATCGCAATCTCTACTGGTTGCCGCTGACACACAAAGGGGAATGGGGGACGTTGGATTTTTGGGCCGGAGCCGGCTTATATCACAGGGATGATTGGGCACGGCGGCATCCGATCTTCGATGGATTGCCGTGCGGCGGACTAATGGATTGGACGTTCTATCGGAACATTCTGCCTCTATGGGGGAAGACTCTGGTCAAAATCAATGAACCGGATCAAGCAATCTGTGGCGGCATCAATACTTGTTATGGCTATAGTTCCGGCGTTTATGTCGGCGAATGGCATTTGGGCGCCGGGCGTTTTATCGCCAATGTCCTTAACATCCGGGACAATCTCGGCAAGGATCCTGTGGCCGAACGCCTGCTGCGGAACATGCTCAACTATGCGGGGCAAAACCTCGACAAGCCCTTGGCCGACCTGCCGCCGGATTTCGATAAGCAACTGGAGACAATGGGCTACAAGTGATGGTATCAAGCGGGCTTGGTGCGACTGGCCGCGCGCGAAAGGCAGCATGTGGCCGAGGTTTAATAGGGACTGAATATCAGTCAACGAGAAGGATTTCATCAGTTATGCATACAACAAGTTCAAGCATCAGGAGGATGATCATTA
>CAZZBA010000412.1:0-3637 GCA_964652765.1 uncultured Victivallales bacterium
TGTTCGGCGGAATCGGCTACAACCCGTTCAATCCCGCCCTGGTGGCCCGCGTCGCCCTGCTGGCTTCCTTCCCGGTCGCGATGACCCGCTGGCACGACGCCCTCAACCCCGCCCGCTGGCAGGGTTTTGCCTGGACGGTGCCGGACGCCTCGACCACCGCCACCCCGCTCGGGCTGGTCAAGACGGCGATGAGCATGCAGCAGGCCGCCCCGATCGACTGGAACCAGGGCACGATGCTCAACTACATGCTCGGCAACATGAGCGGCTGCATAGGCGAGGTCTCCGCCGCCGCTCTGCTGCTGGGGGGGCTCTATCTCCTGTTCCGCCGCTGCATCACCTGGCATATCCCCGTCACCTACATCGGCACCGTCGCTATCATGGCCGGGGTGCTGCGCGTGGTATCGCCAGAGACCAACATGCCGGTCGGCTTCCACCTGCTCGCCGGTGGCCTGATGCTCGGCGCCCTGTTCATGGCGACCGACATGGTCACCTCGCCGCTGACCCGGCGCGGCCAGTTGATCTACGGTACCGGCTGCGGGCTTCTCACCATGCTGATCCGCCGCTGGGGTGGCTATCCCGAAGGCGTCAGTTTCGCCATCCTGCTGATGAACGCGGTCACGCCACTGATCAACCGCTATACGCAGCCCGGCGTGTTCGGACAATCAAGGAAGAAATCATGAAGGAAACGCTGAGACTGGTAGTCACGTTGACGCTCATCTGCCTGATTTCAGGCGGGCTGCTTGCAGGTTTCGACGGCTTGACGCGCGAACGTATCGCCAAGGTCAATATCCAGCGCCGCCAGACCGCGCTTGAAGCCGTTCTGCCTGGCACGAACCAATACGACAACACCCCGATTTCGGACGCCGTGACCGTGCGCCATCTCGACCGCGACTGGACCTTCTTTACCGCCCGCAAGGCAGGTGTGTTTGCCGGGGCGGCGGTCGAGACCGGATCACCGAATGGCTACAGCGGCAAGATCCGTCTCATGTTCGGTTTCGACGCGGAAGGCAAATCGGTCGGTATCGCCATTCTCGAGCAGAAGGAGACCCCCGGGCTCGGCGCGAATATCGACACAAAGAAATTCCGCGACAAGCTGGCCGGGATCGACCTGTTGAAGACCAACTGGCATGTCAAGAAGGATGGCGGCGATATCGACCACATCACGGCAGCCACGATCTCGTCGCGCGCGGTGGTCGACGCCGTGCGCGAGGCGCTGGACGCCTACATGGCCAACCGGCAGGCGATTGAAAAGGGAGGGAACTGAACCATGCGTTTCTGGAAAGAACTGATCAGGGGCCTTTGGAAGGAGAATCCCACCTTCCGGCTGGTGCTGGGCATGTGCCCGACCCTCGCCGTCACCACCTCGCTGGAAAATGCACTCGGCATGGGTGTTGCCGCCACGTTCGTGCTGATCGGCTCGAACATGGTGATTTCCGCCATTCGCAACATTGTCCCGTCGATGGTGCGCATCCCCTGCTATATCGTCGTCATCGCCACGTTCGTCTCCCTTGTGGACCTCGTGATGAACGCCTACGCGGCGGAGCTGCACGCCAGACTCGGTCTGTTCATCCCGCTGATCGTGGTCAACTGCATCATCCTCGGGCGGGCGGAAGGATTTGCCTGCAAGAACTCGGTGCTGCTCTCGGCGGCCGATGGCATCGGGATGGGTCTCGGGTTCACCTTGAGCCTCAGTATCGTGGGCATCTGCCGCGAACTGCTCGGTGCCGGCACGATCACGATCTGGAAGGGCCTGCCGCAACTGGTGGTTCCGGGAGTTACCCCGATCGTACTGATGGTCCTCGCCCCTGGCGGGTTCATAGCCCTCGGCTCGCTTCTGGCGCTGATGAACCACGTCCAGGCAACCATAGCCAGACGCAAAGGCCAGACCATACCGCCGCCGGTGCACCTCGACTGCCGCCACTGCGTCATCTGCAAATGGGGCCAGTAGGCGCCAGCCCCGCGAACCGCATTCGCATATTTGCAACATGAAGAAGAAATATACCTGCACAGCCCTGCCCGGTTACCATATTTGCGGAGTATAGGTAAGTAGGTCGTGGCACCTTGCCCGACCACCGAGCATAAGCCGGTTGCCATGGAACTTTTGCTCGGCTGGACAGGCAAGGGTGCCTGTCCCACGATTACTCTCCTGCACCAACGTTACACCGGACATATTCGAAACTCCGGGGCCAAGACCGTCTTGCGCAGGCATCGGGGGGATGCTAGCAATCCACAAGCCTATCTATTTCATTGACTTTGGCGCGAATAATGCTCTATTAAAAGACAGATTACGCCATAAAGGATGTGACACCATGAAGTCGGAAATCGGCAGCGGCATGGGCAAGCGAAACGCAAGGCTCGGTATGACCTTGGTGGAGGTCATGATCGCCACCCTGCTGGTGGGGTTCGGTCTGGCGACTTTCCTGGCGGCTTTCACGGCCGCATCGCGAACCTCGGAAGCGTCCGCGCGCCGGATTGTGGCGGTGCATACCGCCCGCCGCGTGATGGAGGACTTGCGTTCCAAACCCTACAGCGCCATTGGCTTGGGCACCACGCAAATATCCAATGGGATTAGTGTGACCGTCACCGCCGCGACCAATTTTGTGGCAACCAAGAATATCGAACTGAAGGTGGACTGGAAAAATCCAGGGAAAACCAAACCGGGACAGGTCGTCGTTTGGAGTTCGGTGGCGTCATGCATACATCCATAAATAAAAGTCATTCCAGAGCCGGTTTCACCTTGGCCGAGGTGATGGCGGCTTTCTCCATCTTGGCGATCACCCTCACGGCGGCCTCGCTGGCCTATACCATGAGCATCCGGGTCTGGCGCCAGGCGTCCGCCCGCATGAATGCCTCGTCCTCCGCCAGCCTGGCACTCACGCGCTGCACGATGGGAGTCGGCAGCGGCTTCGGGCTGCGCGCCGCGTTCGTTCCCGTGCAGATCGACAACACTACCGGCGGCTGGCAGATCCGCTTCACCACGCCAGCGGGCATGTCCGGCGACGCCACGACCACCAACACCCTGACCTACAATACCAGTGCCCGCACCATCACGTACAAGAGCAGCACGAACGCGCCTTCCGTTGTCGGCAGGAACATTGTCGCCTCAAGCGCCACGCAGGCGGCGAACGCCATCACGCTGACCGTCCGCGCCAGGGCGCTTACCGGCTCCACCAACATCACTTCTGAAATGTCGACCTCCATCACCCCGCGCAACCGGAGCTAGCCATGCAGATGAACAAGAACGGCATCGCCCTGATCACGGTCATGTGTTTCATGATGGTTCTGGCCATCCTGGGGACGGCCTTCTCGTTGGCTGTCAGCAGCCATGTGCTGCGGACCTCGCACGAGATGAATCTGGAGCGAGCCCTGTTCGTGGCCGAAGCCGGCGCGGAACGCGGTGCCGCCTACGTCGCGGCGGGCGGCTCAATCCCGCACACGTTCTCCGGCACACTCGGAGACGGGACCTACCACGTCACCATTTCCGCGATCGACAACGTCGAGGAGGAAGAGGGCTTCCTGGTAACCGGCAGCATCAATATCAACCCCAACAACAGAGCAGACTACCTCTTTGAACTGAGACTGCCGGACGGCAGTCTCATAGACCGCAACAACCTGCACCAGGGGTACGGCGGTTATA
>CAZZBA010000413.1:0-3636 GCA_964652765.1 uncultured Victivallales bacterium
GTGCGAATGCCCGAACCCGCGGAGTTCCTGGGCTGGAGCCCCCGGGCTGTGGATCTGAAGGGCGAATGGCGAATCTGCTTGGAAGAAAAACTGCCGGCAGATGCCAAAGACCGGTGGGGCGAGCCCGATCTGAACGACGACAATTGGCGCCGGCTGGTCGCACCCGGCGACGACCGTCAGATAATCCACGAGAAATGGCGCGTGCCTACCATATTCCGCCGTTCCTTTACGTTGAGTGACGAGCAAGTGATCCGCCTGAAGAACTCCGGGAAGACCTACCTCTATGTCTGGACGCTGCAGCAGGGCTTCAACACCGCCGTGCGAGCCTTCCTCAATGGCAGGCGGCTTCCTGACCAATTGCAGCGAAGCTGGGCGTCGTGGGTCGTTTTTGAAGTTGGCGATCTCGTGACTAAAGGCAGCAACCATCTGGCCTTGTCGCTGCCGTGGGGCGAACTGTCCTACCGCATCTACCTGTCGCCGGACGCGCCGCGTTGCTACCCGGATCTGGGCAAGGAGCGGAATGCCCAGTGGGCGGACTATCGGGATTTTGTCGCCTGGATGCGTGAAGACGGATTGCGGCGCTCGCTCGAGGCGATCCGCCGCGACGATCCTGATAAGTTCATCAAGTTGTACGCGCCCGGTGCGATTCCGGACATTGTCAAGGGTTTGGCGGAGGACTACGGCTGCTACGTTCACGACACCGGCGGCATGTCCGGGAATTGGAGCGACGCGTTGCCCTCGTTGATGCGCAGTTCGGGCATGCCTATGAGTCTGGAGCCCGGGAATCCCGCGTATGACATGCCGAGCCTGAAAAGCTTCTTTGGCCACTGGCTAACTGAAGGACTACAGTCGGTGGACTATTTCATGGATATCGGCGATATCCTCTGGCGACCGGAGCAGAAGGCCTGGTTTGAGGCCCGTCTCCCACTGGTGCATCTGCTTGGGAAATACCATTATCCGCTGGCGCAAGTGGCCGTCATGCATGGGGCGCGCTCGCAACGTCTGACCGGGTTTCCCTGGGACGGTTTCGACACGCCATTGCTCTGGCACTGGCGCAGGAACGGGGTCAACACCCTGGGGCGCATGCCCAACCCGCGCGACCTCATCACCGAAAGCGACTTCATGCGGGGCACCGTGGACAAGTACAGGGTGATTGTAGATGACGCGACGCTGGTCATGGACGAAGCTTTGATTGATAAGATTGAAGCTTGGGTGCGCGCCGGTGGAATTTTCATTACTCAGGGCCAGAGCGGCCGACACACGCCCGAGACGCCTGACTCCTGGCCCGTCAACCGCTTGACAGGATACAAATCTGTCGGCAACAACGACAATTGGCGAGTCGGTCCGGTGGATGGGCAGCCAATTTTCACAGATACCCTCTGGATCAAACGCGATGCCAACGGCCCGGTTTTGGGCGGTGCGGGCGTACTTATGGAAAAGGTCGCACCCGAGTGCCAGGACATCCTGAAATGGCCGAATAGCACCATCGCCATGGGGGTGCGCCCCCTCGGCAAAGGCAAGGTGATTGCCATGGGAACGGCTATGCCGAATGTTGCGACGGGCTGGCAGGAACTGCTTGCGTGGTGCGGCGTGACCGTGCCGGATGCACCTGTCGCGCCCGGCTGCCGGACTGCCCGGTTTGTCAGTAACAACGGGCTGTATGACGTCTATGTGGTCTGGGCCGATAAGATAAAGGTGCCAGGCACCGTCACTCTCACAGTACCCGGAAAACAGACGGTGATGCGGGATATATACACCGGTTCCACTGTAACCGGTGTCGTCAAAGGCGACATGGTGGAATTTGCCGGACTGAATGTGGAGCCTCTGGAGACCTACGCGTTCCTTGCGTCGCGGCAGTCCCTTGCCGCCGCGCCGCTCGCCTGGTTCACACTGCAGCGCGACTGGTGGAAGGGCACCCGGAAGCCTGCCCCCGCCACGAAACTCAAACCGTGGACGAACACATTGTCTCTGGACGCGGACTGGGCGTTCCGCCCCGTGCCGTCCGAGATGACTAATGTGACATCGCTGGCTGGTGCCGACGTTGACGATCGCACGTGGGACCGCATGGATATCGGCGTCTGGTACGGCAAGAAATATCCCGAAACGAAGCGCGGTATTTTCCGCAAGCGCTTCACCGTGCCGGCTGACTGGCGTACGCAGGGGCGGACCTGGCTGTGGATTCGCGGGTCGAGCCCGGGCTATCCCACCCGGCCGCCCCGCAAGATACAGGTGTTCCTGGACGGGCAGGCGCTGACGGGCGGCGAACACGGCTACCGCCGGGAAGACATCACCGATCGTCTGACGCCGGGGGAGCATACGCTCGCGGTCGTGACCGAAACACTGTCGGTCATCGGTGGCATTGTCGGCAACGTCTGGCTCGAACATATTCCGGAAGAGTTTTCCCGGCAGTCCCTGGCCGGCAATTGGAATGGCCTGCAACTCCCCGGGAGAGCGCCCATCCCCTTCGACCAAGTCAAGCGTGACTTCACGCCGGATCCCGCGATGAAGGGCAGGCGCGTGTTGCTCTACCTCGAAACCACGGAGAACATCATTCCGGGCATCTACCTCAACGGCCGATTGCTGAATCGCGACTTTGCCGGTATGCATTCCCTTATGGATCTGACACCATACTTGCGCTGGGATCAGCCCACCACCATCACGCTCAACTCGCTGTATCCCGACCAGCCGACGGCCGTGAAGACGATTGAGCTCCGCTACTATGATGAAAATCAGTTTTGAGTGGGAACGCCGGCACCCTTGCCGGCATGCTTTTAATGAAGTTGCCATATCGAATTGAACATAAACAGTATCAAGGTGAGAAAGCATGAGTATTCTAAAAAATGTAAAACGAAAATGGCGGAAGATTTCAAAGAAGACCAGAATCGAGATCGTCAGTGACGGTGACATGCTTTTGGGCATTGGCGCAGTCGAGATTGACGGTGTCGCCGTCCGCTCCTCAAAGACGGAAATCAGACCGGACTTTTCAACACCGGACGCTATCCATTACCAGGGTTTCGTACTGCTTGAGATTGAGAAGACGGATGACGGTATGGTGTTGCACACCGAGGCGGTCGGGCGGCCCGAGCTGTACGGAGAGATGATGGACGAGTACAGCTACAACCTGGTTTTTCCGCGCCTGCATGAAATCCAACGTGACCGCCTGGACTGGATTATTAAACCTGTCGAAATTACGCTGGACAGGGAACTCTACGTCGGCCTGTCAATCGCTTTCCACTTCTCCAGCGACCGCAACGAGATTCACCGTTTCACGACGGTTGCCACCTGGGAAATCGGCGGGCGCGCCGACGGAAATACAATATACCACCAGTCCTACACATGTCCGCCGGTCTATGAGGCTACAGTGGACAACCATTTCTCCACCACCTGCCTGAAACAGCTCGACCTGTGGAACAGTTGGCTCGGGCACTCCTACCAGATGCTGCCGCGCTGGGGTTGCATCCAGCCGTTCGATTTTCAGACAGCCAGGGAAGGCGTGCTCCTCGGCTACTGGCCCGGCCCGCATTCGGTCAAGAGCCTGATCCAGAAGAACCCGGGAGAGGACGTGATTTTCGTGGTAGACGAGTATGATTTCCCACTCGCCCAGGAGGTGAAAATTCCGGCCAAACACCTCCTGTT
>CAZZBA010000414.1:0-3620 GCA_964652765.1 uncultured Victivallales bacterium
GCCATCCGCGCCGAAACGCCAGTCGTTCTTGTTGCTCTTGAACGTGGCGATGATATGCGGGTCTTTGGTCAAGGGCGTGGTGAGCTTCACGTTCTCCTCGTCCAGCTTGAACCGCAACACGGCGCTGGTCAACGGATGCGAGCCTTCTTCTAGTACCGACTCGGTGATGTAGCAGTAGCCGTCGTGGATCGCGGTTCCATTGGCCACGCCGAAGCCCGAGGCGACGAGGACCATCTTTTCGACTTTGCCGTTTTTCACCACCAATTTCAACAGGCGGGACTTCTGATGCGGGTTGATCATGTATTGCATGTCAGCCAGATACAGGTCGCCACTTGGCGCACGCGCAATGCCCATGGGGCGAATGCGGTCGAGTTTCTCTTCCAAGCCAGGATAAGGCGTGGGAAAGGCGTAAAACACCTCCGCCTTGTTGTCCTTGGTGACGCGCATGATCAGGGGCGGATCTTTTTCGTCGTTGAAATTCGGGATGGAGACCAGGCAACCGTTGTCCGGAAGCAGGCACATGCCGTCGGTGGTATTGCAGTTGGCCGGCAGCGTCACAAGCGCCGTGGCCCTGCTCTGGGGCTGGCTGGGGGCGGTCACCGGGTCGGCGGCTTGCATCGCGCTGGCCCAGAGGGAGGCGGCCAACAGACTGCCGGCCATGACTGAGGTGTGTAGCAGAGATCGGTTCATTGTTTTGCTCCTGTTCAAAAAGTGTGGCGTTCTCATTCCAGGGAAGGCCATACGATTTGGCCTTTCTTCTGTTCTTCAAGCCTCTCGTAGGCTCCATAGAAATCGCTGTTGCAGTCCATCCATAAGGTCAAACGGTGCATGTCTTCCTTGCTGAGTTTCACATCATGATGCCCCTTGGTGAGCATCTGGTACAGCTTGCTGGCGCGGGCGCCGACTTGGCCGGGCCTGCTGTCCGGTCTTCCGTCAAACACGGCGTTGTCCCAGAAAAACGTGTAGTTGCGCAGCGAGTTGTAGGAGGTAAAGAACTCACCGCCGCCTTTCCCGCCCCGCGTCAGATCAGGAGATCTCTTGCCCTCCGCCACGCTCTTCCGGTGGCACTCCACGCAGTTGTTATCGAGAACGGGTTGCACCAGGATCGGATAGCTAAACGGCTTCGATCCGGCAATGTCGGGGCTGATTTCCGACGGAGGGCGCTGCATCGCCTTGGGCGATTGTCTTACGGCGCCGTAGGTCGCGTTCCTCGAATTGTGACAACCGATACACGTGAGCGTCTCGCCTGGATGGACATAGGTCGCGCTGCGCATCGACTGCACCGCCACGCCGTCGGCATCGAGAGCTTGGAAATACACCGGACGACCGACCGGCAGCTTGAAAAGAACGCTGCCGTCGTCCTCGACCGGCACGGTTCCAAGGACCATGCGGGCACTCTTCTGATCGCCAAAGCCGATCCGTGGGTTGTTGGCAAGTGGCGTGGTCTTCGGCAATAACTGGATGATCCGCAACGATGTGATCTTCGGCAGATTGGCCATCGGATAGACGCTGTCATTAACGTTCACGATGCCCACCGTGCCGAAATCGGGTATCGATGCTGGATCCCGCGGCACGAATTTCTCGCCAGCCTTAAGCGGTTGACCTACGGCAGTCTTGTGGGCAATCACGGGAGGAACCTCGCGCGGCTTGATGGGAATCGGATCAAGACAGGAAATCTCGCTGTCGCGATAAAGAAGTTCTTTGTTTCCAAAAGCATCCACGAGATAGATGCCGTAATTGTTGCGGGTTCCGGCATTGGAGCGGCTCTCGGGATCGTAGACGCAGAGGAAGAAATGCTCGCTCAACGGGTAGGGCGTGGCATAATTCGCCGGCGGGCCATGGGTTCCGATTTCTGACTCCGGGAAGAGTTGATCGGGGGTCAATCTCTTCACCGGCGCCATGGCGTTGTCGTCCGGAACGCGCGGGTCGATCAGGATGATCGAGCCATACGCCTGACCGTGATGGCATGAGGCGGTGCCCATGTACTTGTGCGATCCGGGGATTGCCCGCAGGGACATCTCCTGGTGCGGCCTTGATCCCTGATTGGGTGAGAAGTTCCCATGCACGGCCCTGGGGTCGCGCCCGTCGGGCGTGGTCGTCCAGGCGTGGTGGGCCTGGTTGAAACCGCGATCCACATAGTCCCAGCGAGTATAGAGTACCATGCCGTCATGGGTGACGCTGGGCTGCCACTCGTTGGTTTCGTGCGGGCTCAGGCAGACGATGTCGCTGCCGTCGGCGTTCATCGAATGCAGGGTGAAACTGGGCACCGGACGGCCATGGCAACGCCCATAACCGCCGCGGCGTTCCGAAATGAACATGATGCGCCCGCTGGGCAGATAACAAGGGTCGAACTCGTTCCATATCCCGTCGGTCAACTGGGTCAACCCGCTGCCATCGAGTTGGACGCGGAAAATCTTGTAAGTGTTCGTTTCATTTCCCTGGGGCGCATATCGTTTGCGGTCGGCTTCCTGCTGGGCAATCTGCGTGTGTGCAAAGAGGACTTCTTTTCCGTCGAAGCTCAGTTCGGGCGAAAGGAACCCGTCGTTTGCGCTGAACTTCTGCCCCTGGTAGCGGCCATTTTCGCAGACGGAATGTTCCAGCACATCACGGACTGTGGGATTGTCGGAAAACGGCTTTTCCAGCACGAACAATCCCCCGCCGCGGATAGCGTTGAAACCGAAGTACTGGTCGCACATGTGGTTGCCAGTTCTCTCGTCGTTGGGGCAGAAATGGCGCTTGATGAACAGAATCTTGTCGAAGTCCAGCAGCGGATTGGAGAAGGCGACTTTGCGCCGTAATTGGCAGGCCTCTTCCATCAGTGCGCTGCGTTGCGCGTCGCTCGGTTGAATCTGGCCCGCCTGGATCTTCAACTCGCAAAGCTGTTCTTCCTCCTGCTTCAGACTCGGACAGCGCGGCAAGGTCTTCAGGTGTTCCAACAGTGCGCCTACACGGCGGAGCACTTCATCCAGCGCATCCCTATCCGCCGGATCGGGCAGGGAATTCTTGTCGAACACCTGGTCGGCCGGCGGCCACCTGTGGTCGTAGCGAGCCACAGGCTTTGGGGGGTTGGCGACAAGCGTGGTACCAGGCGTTTTTTCCCCCGTGTATTCGATGCGGGCATCCGCCCAGTCCGAATGATCGAACGCATATCCGTCGGGGGTCGTATCCACGATCAAGTCGAGACGTTTCACACCGCCGATCTCGACATCGCAGGGCTTGACTTCTCCACCGCCTCTCAGGACGCCGCTGGACCACAAAACCTTGCCATCGCCAACAACCCGGAACTCAACCGATCCCTGTTTGCCGACTTCGTCGTCAACTCCCAACGTGGCCTTGAATCGCACCCCACGGCCATCGAGATCAACCCGCAGGCTGCCGGGTGGGTGGGTTCCGATACCGCGCTGGAAAGTCTTACCGCGCAGGTTCAGGGGGCGGTTATCGACAGTTTTTTTGGATTGGGTCTTGTTCCAACCGCAAACCGACTTGCTCAAATCCATGTCATCGAGCCAGACAACTTTGTTGTCGGCCGCGGAGACTGCAGCCTGTGCGGCCAGCCGGGTTGTACATGCCAAGACGATTAGGGCATTTCGGTTCACGAGTAATCCTCTACCCATTCAGCT
>CAZZBA010000415.1:0-3609 GCA_964652765.1 uncultured Victivallales bacterium
TCGGCCTGTTTTTTTCGCTGTTTGCCTCCGATCTCGACAGCGGCTTCCAGAGTCGCATCAAACGACGCACCCGCACGTTTCAGAGCCAACGCGACCTCACACAACACGGCAACACGATCCTCTCGTCCAATTTCACTCATACCCACAATCGCCGCAGCAGACAAGCCGCGCTTGGCTTGTGCCAGTGCAATAGCGGCACGAGCAGAGCTTCGTTGGCGTGTATCCGTGATGCCATTGGCCAGCACACCGGCTTCTTCAAAGAACCCTGCGGCAGCATGGGTCTCCACCATCAGTCCTATAAGGCGTGGATCCTCGATCTTGGCCAAATGCGCACGAGCGGCGGCGAGGGTTCTGGAGGAATCCTGATTGCACTCGGACTGCACGGAAGCGATCAGCATCAGGGATCTTGTCCGCAAAGCGTAGTCGATACTGTCTTGCGGCTTAACCGCAGCGACAAGTGTCGCGGTATAGTCGACGCCCGAAGCGAGCTGACCGCTGGCAATGAGGCTAAACGCCTCATGGTTGCCTGCCCGAACCGCAGCCATCAGCGCTTCGGCATATTTGCCTGAACTTACCAGCTCCTTCACGATCTCGATCTGCACTTCACTCGAAGGAGCTCTCAACGCCAAATCGACAGCCTCATCAATGTTTCCTAAGGCCAATTGCCGGCGTGCCATCGCGATCACAACAGGGCAACGGATATGCTCGGCGCAGTCGTTATCCAAGGCAAGAAGCATCTCCCGGAAAGCCTCCTGGCTTGTAGCACACTTGACGATATCTTCGATGTATTCGTCGGGAATGCTGGAAGTATCCCTTAACACAGCCAAGGTTGCAATGGCCGTTCGAAGGTTGCCCATGTAAGCATGCATCCTTGCCAGTGCAAATTGTCCGTCTCGAAACCCAGTAGTATACACTGCCTTCTTGGCAACTCGTTTCTTCAACGCGGCGATGCAGGGGGCCACATCGAGTTCCGCATCATAAAGAGCCTTGGCTATCATCTCGTAATGCTTTGGTTGCCGTTCTGGTACCATCCGACTCGCAATGTCAAAGGCTTCGGCGAACCGACGGACTTCCAAAGTCATCGATAGAAGATGCGACAAAGCTCGGTCGCGGTGATCTGTGTAAGGACCAAAACCCATGGCTCGTTGCAATGCCAACTCTATGTGGCCGTCACGTGCAAGACGTTTGATTTGCACGCTAAGCAAGGACGCTCGCTCAGCTTCTGGTTTATGCATGCTTTTGATCAAGTGCTCTGCTTCCTCAATTACAGGCGATGGATCTCGCCCTACATCAAGTTGCGCCTCCGCAAGGTCTGACAAGGCCGAAGCACGACAAGCCGAGTCAGCCAAGCCGTCAATCACGCGTCTCACGGCCAGAAACATAGGATCAGGATCAATGCCGTTCCGAGCCGCTGCACGCGCCAGACCGCACAGCAGAGCACAACGATTCAAGGGGTGCTCCATTTCGCCTTCGGTGCAGTTCTCGGAGATTTGACAGGCAATTGAGAACACTTCTTCAGGTATTTGCCCGAATTCGGCCATCGCGTCCATGATGGCTTGGACATCACCCTCGCACCTTCCTAACCGCCAAGGAAGCGCCACCAATCGAAGCGCCTCGGCAAAGAACGTGGCCGCTTGACCTTCGCCTTGCGCGTGCGCTCGAGCAACAGCAAGTGCAAGGTGAACGCTTCGCCTACGTTTTGCGATCTCCATGACTCCAGACAAGTGACCTGATGCAGGTCGGTGTGCCGTAATCGCCGACACAGCATCAACAAACTCGGAGTCATAATGCGTGATCCCGTCAAGAGCTTTGATCGCCTCGTCCCACTGGCCACAACTGGCAGCCCACCTAACGAGACACATCTTGATTTCCTTCTCCATGGAAGAGTCGGAGTGCGCGTCGGACTGAAGCACTTGAAGCGCCAAATTGCATGTCGGGGTAGGATCGACGTCTACTTTCTCCTCTACCTGGGCAACTCCCAACAGCGTGTCTGCTTGTTGCTTATGCCACGGCTGCTGAAGCGCCACATCCTTGGCAGTTTGGTAATCACCGTATCTAGCGAGTGCTATCGCAAACGAATAGGTGTCGCGTGGCGGCAGCTTCTTGGCCAGCTTCCGCACAATGACCGGGGCAATTGGATGAAGCCCTGCGAGTGGGATAGCAGCAAGGGAACACAAGTCTTCCGGAAATGGCAGAGGGATGTGAAGAAACCGCTTCAAAACGGTTTTGGCCTCCTCATGGTGCCCCCTCTGTGCCATACTGTGCGCAAGAACGAGTTTCCAGTAACCTGCATAATCAGGTGGCCAAGAGTCCGCCAGTTGTGTTGCCTCTTGCAGCGCATCCGAAAGACTACTCTTGGACCGCAACAAGAGCGTCAGTGGGGATCCCTGCTGGCTATCCGAGCGCCTCAACTTTGCATAGGAGAGGCAAAGCTCGGCGGTACCAACCGCGTCTTCGGACTGCCACGCGAAAGTCATCGCCAAACGAAGCGTTTCACCTGGAAGGTCAGAACCTGCACCTGCGAGTTCCTTCTGAGCTTGCAAGAAGGCCGGGTCTCGCGCAAGAGCCATAAGTAGATGGGGCAACTCTTTCGCGGCGACCAGATGGCCGGGCAGGAAACGCAAGGCATAACGGGACATCCGGTCCGCCCCTTGCCGGTATTCGGCCAGGCATAAGGTGGCCAGAGCCTTGTGGCCATCGCTGGCGGCGATGAAGAAGTGGCCGGCGGCATCGCTGTCCGTGAGCCATTCACAAAGAGAGCGGTGGAACGGCCGGATGGTGGCGCCGTCGCCTTCCCCCGACAGAGGGAAGAGCGATCCCAGGCGATTCAGGCAGCGCTGGAAGTCGGTTTCCGATTCGATGCGGCACAGGCTCTTGAGGAAACCCAGTTCAAGGGGTTCGAAGGCGGCCAGCACCGCCCGGAGCAGATGGGTGACCGCGTCTTCGTAATACGGCAGGTCCGCGCCGAACTGGCGGTGGAAGAACTTCTGATAGATGTCGCCGAGGCCGCGCGGGAACTCGTCGAGGCGGTCGAGGCTCAAGTCCTCGCTGCCGATGGCATCCACCACATGGCGCACATAGAGGAACACGCCCTCGCTGCGCTCCAGGATGGCCTGCGCCTGAGCTTCCGTGATGCCCGGCAGGTGCGATTCCAGAAACGACCGCAAGTCTCGGTGGTTCTGGTCGCATCCCGTATCGAGGATGTAGGGTTTGAGTCGCTTGAGCGATGACCGGATTTCGGGTTCGTCGGGCCTTGACGTGACAAGAAACCGCAGCCAGGACGGCGCTTTGTCGGCGTTGGTGGAGAGGAACTCGACAATCTCGTTGCGGCGTTGCCAGGTGGCTTCGTCCAAGGCGTCGATCAGCACCACGATGGCCCGTTCGGGCTGGGGAAAGCCCTCCGCCAGGGGCTGGATCAGCAGTTTGTCGAACAGCGTGTAGGCCTCGTGGTAGTCCCGGACAATGGCCTCCAAGTCCAGCCGGGCCAGCCGTTCCTGGTATTCCGGAAGCTGGGTGGACAACTGGTAGGCGATGGAGCAGACCAGCTTGGCGGGGTTGCGCTTCTCCTCGCTGTTGATGTCGCAGAAGTGGAAGGCGGCGATCTCGCGC
>CAZZBA010000416.1:0-3601 GCA_964652765.1 uncultured Victivallales bacterium
TCTATGGCGATTACCAGACCGCGATGTATGCCGGTGTCTCGTACGACTTGCGAGGATCCACGCAGGGGCGAGCAATGCTGAAATACCTATGCGAAGTGGCAGAAGCGATCGGCGAAGAGAAGGCGGCCACGAGGCGACAGATTGAAGAACATCTCAAGGAACACACAGAGTTTCAGGCCAGCGACTGGCGGCCAGCGCATGTATTGCGGGGGAAACTCAAGGGATTATATGAAGCGATTGGAAGTAACAAGACGGAAGGCGAATATTGGATAAAGAAATAGCCTAAACGGCATACACGCCCCATACACGCCCCATACACGCCCCTGATGGTAACACGTTTACTATCAGGGGCTTTCTTTTGCCGGAATTTCCCCATCAATCCCCATTTTCCAATGGATGATTGATCGTGGATGATGTCCCCAGTTTTAGGAAATACCGTGTGAAACCACGGGAAGTCAAAAGGGAGGCAATGGCATGAGCGAGATGAGTGGAGAGTTGTTGATGGCGCTGGCAACAGCGGACGCGGGCCGTCAGGCGGCGGCGCTGCGGGTGCTGAAGGGTGAGTCTGTGATTGCTGACCGGCTGATGCCGGTGGCGGTCGAGCCGTACCTCACGCTGCGTGAGACGGCGAAGCGGATCGGGATCAGCGCGGTGAGTTTGTGGCGTTGGCAGGTGCCAGGGCATGACTTGGCCGGTCGGCGTCGGTTTCGCATGTCGGAGGTTCAGGCGTACTTGGAGTCTGACGAGTTCAGGGCGCGGGCTGAGGAGTTGAAGGCCGCAAGAAAGGAGTTGGCGGGGAAGTAGACAGTGGACGGTTGGCAGCGGGCAGGGGTGGGTCGAAGCATGTCGCATGTGGAGATCCTAGGCAGGGAGTTCGTGCGATTGAAGTGCGGTATGAGCAGAGGACATCGGCATGACGAATGTTGAACTTAACGGAGTTCCCAGCACCTGGAGGCAGGCATGAGAGTTGACGAACTTGTGGCGCGGCTTCAAGGCGTAAAGAAAACGGGTGCCGGATATATGGCTCTATGCCCGGCGCATGCGGATAAGAACCCGTCGCTTTCGGTCGGGGAAGGCGATGACGGGAGGGTGCTCGTGAGATGTTTCGCGGGGTGCAGTACGGAAGCCGTTTGCGCCTCGCTGGGACTTACACTGAAGGATCTGATGCCGGAACAGGCGGGAATGGCACCAGCAGCGGCAATGCCCAGAAAAGCCGGTACGCAGAAGCGTGGATGGAAGGACCTGGGGGCCGCGGCAGCGGATCTGACACCAGCCGGGTATCGGCTGGCGGCGGTCTATGAGTACCCGAAGTCCGGGAAGCCGTTTGCGGCGGCAATCCGGTACGAGAACGCGGACGGGAAGACGTTCAGGCAGTTTAATCACAGCGATGGCTTATGGCGGGCGGGCGGGCCGGATGAAGCATGGCCGCTATTCGGCGAGGCTGGACTGAAACCGGGAACGATTATCGTCGGCGAAGGGGAAAAAGTTGCCCTCGCCGGGCGTGGAATCGGCCTCAATGCCACATGCAGCGCCGGGGGTGCTGGAGCGGCCGCCAAGACTGACTGGAGCGCTTGCAGCGGCCGCGAAGTTGTCGTCTTCCCCGATGCTGACGAACCCGGCGCCAAGTACGCTGCGAATGTTGCGAGACTCGCCTACAAGGCCGGTGCCACAACCGTCAAGGTGGTCGAACTGCCGGGACTGGGCCCCAGTGGTGATATGGCTGACTGGATCGAGGGCAGGGATGCCAGCGACTCTGAAACCTTATGTCAGGAAATCGAGGCGCTGGTGAAGGCGGCGCCGGTCCTTGAAAGCCGGACGGACGCACGGGCGGTCACCTCACCGGCCAACGGCCAGAAGGGTGGTCGGCCTGAGGCACCCTCTCATGCCGAAACGGCGGATCGTTTTGCCCGCGAGCAGTTGACCAAAAACGGAAAACTGATCGTCCGGCACTGGCGTGGCGGATGGTACCTGTACCGCGATAACCAAGGCTGGAGAGACGTACCCGAGGCGGAGATCCAGGCTCTCGTCGTCACTTACCTCAGGGGCGATGCCAACCTGAGGAAACACACCACAACCAGCTATGCGGCGAGCGTTGTCATGAACCTGCGGGCTCATGACCTTTGCGGCCTACCCTGCACAGTGGAAATGCCCTGCTTCCTGGACAAAGGCGAGAGCGGAAAAAACTGGGTGGCGTTCAAGAATGGCGTGATCGTGAATATCTGGGAGTACGCGCAAGCCCTCGCGGAAAACAGAGAACCCAGGGACTATATGCGGACGGTTACAGCGGATTTCTTTGCGCTGGACTTTGTATCCTATGACTGGTCTCCCGGCGCGACATGCGAACTGTTCATGAGTTACCTGCGGCGTGTGCAACCTGAACAGGAAGGCCAGGCGGCAGTGCAACGGATGATGGGGCTTCTGTTGGCCGATACGACGCGGTTCGAAGTGTTCTATCAGCTTCTCGGATATGGGTGCAACGGGAAGACCGTGCTACTCGATATCATCAAGGCTCTGGTCGGACATCATGCGGTGTCCTATGTGACACTGGACGGTATACTCGAGCGGTTCCAGTCGTGGCCGTTGGCCACATCCAAAGTGAACATCTGCGGCGAGCTGCCAACCGATGTCGGACGCGGACAGTTTCACGCGATCGAAGGCGCGTTCAAGGACTGCGTCAGCGGCGGAGATATCGAGGTCGAGCGCAAGAACAAGGACAAATACACGGCCAAGTGCCGGGCGCGGTTCGTCATGGCGACAAACAGCCTTCCGACGTTTTTCGACCGGTCCGACGGCATCTGGCGGCGACTGAGGATCATACCGTTCCTGGTGCAGATCGCTGACGCCGAGAAAGACGTCACACTTGCGGAGAAGATCTGCCGATCGGATTTACCTGGAATCATGCAGTGGGCATTGCATGGATTGGCGTGCATCATCCGGGCGGGAAACGTTGCCGAATGCGCGCCCGGGCAAGCCTTGAAAGACCGGCACCGCATGGATTGCGACCACGAGCGGCAGTTCCTGCAGGAGTCGATTGTGAAGGGGAATAGCGGAGACCGGATCAAGGCAGATGAGCTTTACAGCCAGTACAGCACATGGATGCAGAACAATGGGTACCGCGCATGCGGGGCATCGAGATTCTACAGCCGAGTGGAAGAGGTGTATCCGGGAGTCGTGCGAAAACGGACCCGCGTAAACGGGGTACCGACAACCGGATTCGAGGGTATCAAAATGGAAACATTAATGGGGACAAAAGCAGAAGTGTAACCGATGTAACCGATCCCAAAGTCGCGCTATTGGAAACCTAATTAATTAGGTTTCCAAAGGAAGAGATATAAGAGCGGTTACATCGGTTACAGAGAGTATGAACTGGAGGTGCGGAATGAAGGCGTGTCATGATTGCAGAGTAACCGAAGACATAGCGGCGGGTGTGTATGAGAATGCGGCGTGGGATGAGACGCCTTGCGCGACCTGCGAAGTCATGAGCGGGGTCAGTCATGCGATGGAGTATGACGATAGCCGGGCACCGGCGGCGGCAGAGGACGGGGACCGGATCGCGGACGGCGGACTGCAGACCGACGGGGAAGTGCTGCCCGTGGAGGTG
>CAZZBA010000417.1:0-3592 GCA_964652765.1 uncultured Victivallales bacterium
AGGGGGACAATCGCCTTCAATACACACCCAATGGGCTCCTGAATGTGGGAGAAATTAAGACCGATGGCGCAGAAACTACGCTGCATTTGCACCCCTGCACTGACGTAACCTTGTTTGCAGGCCTGACCTATCTTCATCCGGATTCCGAAACCACTCCCAGGATGCCTGAGTTCAG
Source organism: uncultured Victivallales bacterium (assembly GCA_964652765.1). Classification (GTDB taxonomy): domain Bacteria; phylum Verrucomicrobiota; class Kiritimatiellia; order UBA8416; family UBA8416; genus UBA8416. The sequence goes on from CAZZBA010000417.1 coordinate 176, forward strand.
CGCCAGCGCAGGGATCTCTTACCAAGCCACTCGCTATGTAAAGATCGATCTAGATACGGAGTATGTGGATGACCAGTATGCGTATAATGGGCGATCTGGAAAACCTTCCGCCCAGGACTTAGAGAAGGTTGATGAGTATCTGGTGGCAAACGCAAGAGTGGCACTGGATCTTGCCGCTGTTTCCAGGCTACATGGTGAGTTCTACGTTTCTGCCGAAAACATCTCGGGCGAGGACTATGAATACCTGTCGGGCTATCCGATGCCTAGCACAACCTATTTTTCAGGATTGAAACTGAAGTTCTAACACAAAAAACCGGCGACTGAAGGGAAACGAGATGATACATCGAGAACAAGCCTATTGCGGGATATTCGGGGCAGCGGCATTGCTTTTACCCGTCCTGTTTCATCTCGTCCACTTGGGGCACATTTTTATGCCGATGTACTTGCCGCTGGTGACATTAGCCTTCTTTGTCCGCCCCGGTATGTCAGCGTTGACAGCCCTGATTGTCCCCCTCTTGTCGGGAGCGGTTACGGGAATGCCCCCGTTTATTCCACCCATCGCGCCGATTATGGCTCTTGAATTGGCCTCCATGGCACTGCTGATCGGTATTGCGCATACAAAATTCCCCCGTATTCATGTCCTCTATATTTTGATTCCCGTGCTGGCCTTCGGGCGGATACTTGGGGCGGGCCTTATGTATCTGGCCGCCAAACTCATGGGACTGCCGGCCACGTTCATTGCAGGTATCTCTTTTCTAAGCGGGTGGCCGGGGGTTATCCTGATGCTGCTTGTAATCCCCGCCATTGTACGGTTATCGTTGAAACCTTTGCAAAAACCGGTGGAAACAAAGCCCAATGCATAACAAAAACTTTCCCGATCCGCGGATAGAATTCTTTGATTCCATTGCCGAAAAATGGGACGCCTGGCATGATCTGCAAAGCTTAGCCGGGAAGTTCGAGGCGCTTTTTGAAGAATTCAACATCAGCCCCGGCGAAACGGTGTTAGATGTTGGCTGCGGCACGGGTAATCTCACCACTGCTTTACTCCGCAGGCTTGGGCCAACCGGGCGAATTGTGGCGGTTGACATCTCGCCGCATATGCTGGCGGAAGCCAGGCGGAAAGTGGACGACACGCGCGTGACCTGGCATCAGGCATCTGCCGATCAGCTTCCCCTTGATGATGGTGCCATGGACCGTGTTATTTGTTTCTCGGTCTGGCCCCATTTCGAGAACTGCGAGACAGCCGCAACCGAACTACGCCGTGTGTTGCGCTCCGGTGGGTATCTGCACATCGTACATCTCATCTCGCGTGACCAAGTCAATCACATCCATCAAGAAGCCCATCCATCCGTCCACCGCGATCAACTCTTTCCTGCCAGCGAAACAGCGGCCATTCTCAGGAAGAGCGGCTACTGCGTCACCGCCATGACCGATAATGAGCAACGCTACATCGTGAGCGCTCGAAGGCAAGGATGAAGCGGTGAGCTTATTCCTCGATTTCTGGGGCTCAGGAAACATCCGTATGCGGAGATTGGCGCCCTCCACGCGCCTTGCCTGCGGTGTCCTCATCTTTGCAAGTTGTCTTGCCCTTCCAATATTCAGGGGATGGGGCGTTTCGATGATCTTCGGAACGGTTCTCATCTGGGTAGCGTTTTGCGGCATTCCATTGAAGCGTCTGGGCGGCTTGTCCCTTTACTCCATTACACTTTTTCTGCCTTGTTTTCTTATTTCCCCCTGGCTGGAACCTCATCCCGCGCTAAATGGCTACTGGTTCGCTACTGTCGGCGTTCCCTTGGAAATCAGCCTGCGTGGCGCCGCCTGCATCTTTATTTGTGCGGCAACGGTCGCAAGTCTCGACTTGTCTGAGTTTAATATGGGGCTTGTCCGTTTGCCTATTCCTCGGGCCATGGCGGGCCTCATCTTTCAGATTGTTCATCAAACGGCGATGTTGACGGATGAATCCACGAGAATCGCGTCTGCCCTGCGACTTCGAGGCATGCCTACAGGCTTTATGATGAACCTGAAATTTCTGCCTGCGTTGCCCACCATTTGGCTCCTGCGTACTATTAATCGCGCTGAACGCATCGCCGCCGCCATGGCGTTACGTGGGTTTGAACTACCACGGGGTTCCGCATGCGAACCCCGTTCATGGCTCGATACCGCCGCTTTAGCGGCAGCATTTCTTTTGCTTGGCGCATCCCTTACGCTCCGATGTTTGGAGAACTCATGAACTCAGCACTCACCTATCACAATGTTTCAGCACGATACCGACCCGGCGACACTGCTGTCATAAAGGATTTATCACTGGATATCGCCCCCGGTGAACGCGTGGCGCTTCTGGGGCTCAATGGATCAGGGAAAACAACCCTGCTCTATGCCGCAGTGGGTTTGATTCCCTTCGAGGGGGATATTTCAGTTTGTGATGTTCCCTTGTCAAAGATGTCCGAGCGGGCAATTCGCGACAGAACAGGTTTTTTATTCAACATTCCTGATGATCAGATTTTGTTTCCGAGCGTGGTAGACGACATTGCCTTCACGCTGGAGCGCCGGGGTATTCCCCGGATTGAAGCATACCGGAGGGTGTCGGCTGTGCTGCACAGGTTGAGTATTGAAAAGCTAGCCAATGCTTCGCCCCACCGGTTGTCACACGGTCAAATACAGCGGGTAGCCTTGGCTGGGGCACTCGTTTCCAACCCGCCGCTTTTATTGCTTGATGAGCCCTCGGCGGCGCTTGATCCGGTTGGCAGGGAAGCACTATCGAAAACACTGGCTGCACAGAATGCCGCGATGCTTATTGCGACCCACGACCTTGATTTTGCACGCCTGTTTTGTACGCGTTTTATCGTGCTGGCCAATGGTGTTATTACGCAAGATGTGGTCGAGCCCGATTGTGTTGAACGATACTGGTGCCCGCAGGGGCATTAACCCCAGCCATCGCCTCCTCGGCAACGTTACGAGTCTCCAGTTCGGTTTATTTTTGTGCGTCGCGAGCGTCCGTCTTGAGAGGGAAGTTCAATCCCCAGCGCCTTGATTTTGCGGAACAGGGTGCTTTTGTGAAGTCCGAGTTCGCGGGCGGCGGTCAACCGGTTGAATCCATGGCGCTCGAGGGCGCTTCGGATCGCTTGCTTTTCTGAGGCCTGCTTCTGGGCGGCAATCGTTTCACCCGCGGGTGTCGGGGCAACGGGTGCCTGGCCCGTGAGTTCCGATGGCAGGTGAGCCCGCTCGATGCGGCTCGTGCCGCACAGCACAAAAGCCCGCTCGATGATATTCTCCAACTCCCGCACGTTGCCGGGATAGTTGTGCGCCATGAGTAAGGCCATGACATCCGGGGCGACGCCGGTGACTGATTTACCCTGCCGCCTATTGAACCGTTCCACGAAGTGTTCGACGAGAAGAGGGACATCCTCCTTGCGCTTG
>CAZZBA010000418.1:0-3569 GCA_964652765.1 uncultured Victivallales bacterium
TCGTCGCCATAATCTTCAACCCGCACGCGTTTTCGCACAAGCGGATGCGCCTTGATTTCACTCAGGGCGCACATGAAGTTCACGTCCACATCCACTAAACGGATAACGCCTTCATGGTAACACCAGTTCCCTTCATTATAGTCAAGCACGACCATACACTGCGCCACTGACCACCGAAAAAGCCTGTTAAAACAAACTGACAGTTCCTCACGAGACTGAAGATGCTGGCGCCGGAGTTTCTCGCCTGCATTCTCCACCAGCAGAGCCCCTCCATACACGTGCTCGCTTACCACAGACAGACCTACGCCGGACAAACTATTCATGATACGGCTGTTATCAATCGAGAGACGCGTATCCACAGCCTGAGCCGGATTATAAAACTGCTTCTTGGTGATGCGGAGCAACCGATGATCATCCTTGACGTGAAAGATATAGTTGAATCGACCTTCAGCCAGGTATTTGACGCGGAAGGCAAAAAAACTACCGAGCACGACAGATCGCCATCGGACCGGATTCTTCAGGAAAATGCGGTGCAGCTTCCATGACAGCCACCCCCGCGCGGGGCCATCATGAGCAAGCAACGAAATCGAGTTTTCATTAACCATCCGAACCTCGCACATCAGATTGGTGGGGACTCACTAGACGTTCGCTTACGCAGTACGCTCCAATTCTCGCCATCCAATACCAGCTCGTACTGCTCGCGAACCTCCCTTGTCATGATCCGCATGTCATTCTCGAAGACGGACATGACCAGCCAGTCGAATTGACCGGAGTTGACGCTGGCCGTGATCCGCGCATCCGCCTCCGGTGCCCATGCCTTGATATAGAAAGCCAGGACCCGGTCATCAAACAGGGGCCGTCCCGCCAGCAGTGTGAAGACGTTGTGGGACGGCGCATACATGGTCCCGTCTTCCTTTTTCAGCACCTCGACGATCTCGACAAACTCGCGATCAAACCGTCCCAGTGATTTGCTGAGGTTGTACGGCATCTCTGCATCCCATTGAAACGCCAGCATCAACGCCAGCCCCCAAAGCAATCCAGGCGTGCCCTCCATTCTATCGAGCAGGTGCAAAACGCCGAAACCGGCCAGAAAGCAGAGTCCGTAGTATGCTGGCATCATGCTGTTGGTCGCCCCCCCTGGCGAGGCCGCCGTCATGACACTACCGAAGATCAGGAACGGAACCAATGAAACCACAAGCCGGTACGCGCGATAGGACTTGAGGGCGGGATAAGCACATAGCGCCACGACCGCCCCCGACAGCATTAACGGAAGCGATGTCATCGAGAAGAAATGACGCATTAGCGGCACAACAGGAAAGCTGGACTGCATCCCCATTCGGTTGAAAATGTATTGCGGCATCCATTCGCCGGCCACGCTCATGAACAGCAGCATGAAGAGCCCCATGCTGACGCCATAGACGACCAGGAACAAGAACGCATGCCGCCTGCGCTCAAGGAATAGAAACAGGAAGGCACCCGGCACCGCGAATAACGCCGTCTGCTTGGTGTAGAATGCAAAGGCCACAAGCACGGCACTTGCAATGACATGCCAGAGCCGATATCCCAGCAATAGGCCCAGACCCGCAATCCAAATGAGATGGCAGAGCGCATCCGTTTTCAGCGCCACGACATACCATTGAGTCTGCCACGACATGCTCGCCAGCAGTGCGGCAACCACAACCGGAACCAGTATCCTGATCCGCCCGAGTCTTGCGAAATAGGCAACCAACAGCCCACACGTGGCAACCGAAGCCAGGACGCTCAAGAGGCGGCCCCAGACAAAAGAAGGCGCAGCCAAACGGTGGATCTGCCCCAGGAGAAGCGTATACACAGGGGTATAGAGATCGGCTGCCGGATAGTGCGCCGGATCCCGATAGATCGCATTTCCGAGACTAACATCAGCGGCCTGGCTCAGAACCCTCCCCTCGAAGACATCGAACAGGAAGGGAGCGCCAATGCGCAGCATGATATTGAGCACCGCATACACCACGCTTAAGCATGACATCCCAATGAGTGCCGCACAAGCCAGTCGCTTAGACTGGAATAGCTGAGTAACACCGCTACAACATCGTGACACGATATCCATCTTCATTCTATCTAACTTTCTCTACGCAACCACCCAAGCTTGAGTTAATGCTAGCAGCCTCACACTCCACGCTCTTCGCCATCACCGCTGCATGTTCAACAAAATGATGGAAATATAAACATAGACGATCACACAAAGACTCAAGGGGATGCCCAGGATACACGTATCCCTTATGGTCAATCCAAGACGCATATCATCCGCACGATCCTCCGGAGCGTATTGCCGGGCAAGCACCGGCACGGCACCCAGCATCGCCGTCAAAAAGAAAAGCGGAAAGATAAAGGCACGGCTGAGGAAATAGGCTGACGCCGCAAACCCCGCCAGTGAAGCCAGGCCCCAGGCACTGAAGCGGTAGAGCCACATGCCTTCGACGTCTTCGCAGTACCGCAATGCACGCCGCGTCTGGAGCATACCGACGGAAGCCACAAAGATCAACCCGATCCAGAAAAAGAAACCAAACACGCCCAACTCGGCATAGCAGTGCACATAGGCATTGTGGGCAGGCTTGCTCCTGTCCAAGTACTCGGGGAGCATACCCAGCCCCACACCAAAGACGGGGCTTGCCTTGAAGGCCCAATTCGCTTGCCCCCACAAGTCCACCCGCTCCCACGCATCCCCCATAAAACTCCCGGAAAACGGAATTGACATCACGGCGCACAGCATTCCGAGTTTCAGCATAAAACGGTAACTGCGCTTGAATAGCAGCATCACAAGTGCAACTCCGCCCGTGGCGATGAGTCCAACATTGGCTCCACGTGACATGGTTGCCGAGACCCCACTCCACAACAACCAGGCACCGCCAGCAGAAATAACAAACGGCAGCGTCCCCCTCTTCTTGAAAAAGACAAAGCACAAGGGGATGGATGCGACGAGAAACTGAGCGAGGTCATTGGGATCGTCAAACACCCCGAAAAACCTGCTGCGAAGAACGGGGCCAACCACATTGGGGCGCATTGACCAGATGGGAAGCTGGTGGGCAAAGCCGAAGCCGCGCACCTGCTGCAGGATCGCGTGAATCGCCATCAGGAACCCCAGCACGACAAAGCCGCGACAAAGCCAGCGTAACCGTGCAACCGTCGAGCAACTGGCGAACAGCAGAATCCCGAAGAAACAAAGCCGGAACAACACCATCCAATTTGCCGCCAACCCCGCGAAATACCCGTGGGCAATGTGCGACATCAGCCCCGCCAGGAACAGCCCGACAAAAAGCATGTACTGCGGCTCCCGCCTATGGAATTTGAGGGTGCCTGAATCAAATTCCAGAAGCATGGCCAAAATGGCCCCGAACGTAATGGCGTCCAGAAGCGGCCATCCATACAGGAAAGGGAGCAGCCACTCCTGCGGACGCCAGAAGACCAGGACAATGAATATATACAACAGGCTGAAACTCATCTACAAAACCCTGCTCCATCACTTGGCCATCTTCCGGATTCGCTCAAACGACCCGCTTCCAACGATCACCACCCAGCGCTCAAAAAGTTAT
>CAZZBA010000419.1:0-2402 GCA_964652765.1 uncultured Victivallales bacterium
CGGCCTTCCCAGAGATGGGTCTGGGTTCGGGGGGCTATCGCTGATAACCGTGAGAGCGTGCCTCATTCATTCTGGAGGGACGGGAGCCACCCCGTCCGCAGTGTTGCAAGAGAAACGATAACAAGATCATGATCAAGCACCTTTTGCCTGTCGATCCATTGCTTTTCGGCGCGTCCGAAACCACGGGTATTGTCGCGGTCGAGGAAAAGGGCGACGCGATCCTCCTTTACCGTCGTGATCCGGACGGGACGCTTCAGCGGCAGGAGGCCACCTTCCGTCCGTTCGCGTTGATGAAGGCTGCCTTGGCTGATGCCTGTCCGGCTACGGCCGACCGCAAGGCGCTGGAGGGCGATTCCCAGATCAATACACTGCTTACGTTCCACGATGGAGCAGGATGGCAGGAGGCGCGGCGATGGCTTAAGGCGGAATCCGGGGAATCAGCTGGCGCACCTGGCGCGCCGTACCTGATCGTGCCTGACCGCGTACAGCAATATCTGCTCCAGAGCGGGTGTACCTTGTTCAAGGGGATGACCTTCGGCCAAGTACGGCGTATGCAGGTCGATATTGAATGCGTGACCTCCCCTGGCTACGACTTCTGCAGTGCCGAGCGCGAGGGCGACCGCATCGTGGCGATTGCCCTCGCCGACCAGAGCGGCTGGGTGGAGGTTCTGGACGGATCCAAACTCAATGAGAAAATCCTGCTCGAACGGTTTGTCGCCCTAGTGCGGGAACGCGATCCGGATGTGATCGAGGGGCATAACCTTTTCAATTTCGATCTTCCTTACATCGCCGCGCGGGCGGCCCGCCATGGCGTGAAGCTGGCGCTGGGACGCGATGCCAGCGTGCCAACGCAGCGTCCAAGCCAGTTCAGTGCCGGCGAGCGCACCGTGCCCTATACGCGCTTTGATATATTCGGACGGCATGTGATCGATACCCTGTTCCTGGCACAGGCCTACGACGTCTCGCATCGTGACCTTGACAGCTTCGGACTCAAGTCCGTTGCCGTGCATTTCGGGGTGGCCGCTCCCGAACGCACCTATGTCGCTGGAGGCGATATCAGCGAGGTGTTTGCCAAGGATCCGGCACGCCTGATGGATTATGTCCGCGATGATGTCACCGAGACGCGCAGCGTCGCGGCGCTGCTCTCGCGCAGCATATTCGCGCAGGCGCAGATGTTGCCGTTCACCTACCAGAATGTCTCTCTGCGCGGCAACGCGGTCAAGATCGATGCTCTGATGCTGCGGGAATACCTGCGGCAGGGCAGGGCGCTGCCATTGCCACAGGTCGGTCGCCCGTTCTCCGGTGGCTATACCGACCTGTTTGTCGAGGGCGTACTGCGCAATGTCCACCACTGCGATATCCGCTCGTTGTACCCCTCGCTGATGCTGAACCACAAGCTCGGTCCGGCAACGGACACGGCGCATGTCTTCCTCAAGCTGCTGGAAACCCTCCGCACGTTCCGCCTTGACGCCAAGAGCGCCATGCGCCAGGCTTCCGGCGAGAATGAACGGCTGGAGCTGGATGCCCTGCAGACCACATTCAAGATACTGATCAACTCCTTCTATGGCTATCTGGGGTTCTCGCAGGCCCGGTTCAACGATTTCGACGTTGCCGACCGCATCACCCGCGAAGGGCGCGAATTGCTGACGCGGATGGTGATGTGGCTGGAGGATAACGGGGCAAGGCCGGTGGAGATCGATACCGATGGCATCTATTACGTGCCACCATCGGATGGCGCGGATGCAGCCCGGCAGTCGGACTTCCGTCGCCGTTTTTCCGAATCCCTGCCCGAGGGCATCGAGATCGAGTTCGACGGCGAGTATGCCGCCATGTTCAGCTACAAGATGAAGAACTACGCCCTGCTGCAGCAGGACGGTGAGATGATCATCAAGGGTGCTGCGCTCAAGTCGCGCGGACTGGAAGTGTACCAGCGGGATTTCATGCGGCAGTTCATCCGACTTCGCCTGGAAGGGCGCGATAACGAACTGCCTGCCTTGAAAACCAAGTTCGACGACGCCATCTCGCGGCGTAAACTGCCGGTCGAATCGCTTGCCCGCATGGAGACGCTCTCCGATTCGTTGGCGACCTACAGTCGCAAGCTCGGAGAGGGGGGTGCCCGGCGCGCGCCTTATGAGCTGGCGCTGGCAGCGGGCCGGGAGTACAAGGCGGGAGACCAGGTCGCCTACTACATCACCGGCACCCGCAAGAACGTGGCCGTCCATGAGAACAGCAAACTGGTGTCCGACTGGGACCCGCGGAACCGGGATGAGAACGTCGCGTTCTACCAGTCACGACTGGATGCGCTTTACGAGAAGCTTGGCGGACCGAAACAGGATACACGGCAAGGTGAGTTGTTTTAAAGGAGGTTGACGATGCAAATGAAACGGAATGGCGGGTTCACG
>CAZZBA010000419.1:2412-3558 GCA_964652765.1 uncultured Victivallales bacterium
GCTGGTGGTTATCCTCATCATCACCATCCTTGGGACGGTGGTCGGCGTCAACCTGGCGGACAAGCCGCACGAGGCGCGTCATGCCGCCGCCGTGGCGCAGTTGAAGGGCTTCGGTTTGGCTCTCAAGTCCTACCAGATGGACAACGGTGCCTATCCGACCCAGCGGCAGGGACTCCAGGCTCTCGTTGTTCCATCCACACTCGACCCTCAGCCTCGCAAGTTCCCGTCGGGCGGATACCTCGAACGGCGACAGTTGCCGCTCGATCCCTGGGGCAATACCTATGTCTACCTCATCCCCGGCACTGGCGGGGAAACCTATGAGATACTCTCCTACGGGGCTGACGGGCAGCCCGGCGGTGACGATAAAGCGGCCGACATATCGACCGCTAGTCTGTAACTGCAGTGTTTTCTTGCTGTTCCTCCGTAGCCATGCTCGCCAGAGCGTGGATGGCTCCACCCCACGCACTTGATCTACCCATCCACGCTCTGGCGAGCGAGGCTACAAAAGTTTAACCCCTACATTATCCGGGCACGAGGTCGCGACTAACCTGTAATAATCATTCGCTTGACCTTGCACTGGCTGCGTGATAGCGTTCACAAACCTGTTGAGTTTATGTCGGGGCGTAGCGCAGCCTGGTAGCGCGTTTGAATGGGGTTCAAAAGGCCGCGAGTTCGAATCTCGCCGCCCCGACCACTTCTTTTAGGGCTTTTTCTAGCGAAAAACCCTTTTTTATTGGCCTTTATGCTTGTCTTGAAAGATAGCGCGGCTCTTGCCTATGTTTGTGCAAAACACTGGAATAGACTGAAATTGCGTGCAGAAAAGGACACACAATAGGACACACATTTCCTTCTATTATTCTGACTCTTGCCGACCCCTGTACCGAATAATGAATATCAGATACTCAGATCTTGATAATCTGCTTATATATTTCTAGGTCAGCACGTGAAAAACGACAGTACATCACCTTACAAAACCGTTGTAACTGCTCTGGAGCGCAGAGATGCGCTTAATTTCTACACCCGTAAGCCACCTACGGGTTTTAAAGATTTAACTGTCAGTTAAAATGCGTACTGTGCTACCCCGACTTACCTCTCTGTAAAGCCGGCCGTCAGACCACAAGGTCCAGTACTGGTATACGGATGCGG
>CAZZBA010000420.1:0-3555 GCA_964652765.1 uncultured Victivallales bacterium
GTGCGGATAGGCGGACAAAGTGAGTCTTGTTGGATTCAACAGCCAGGATTGCGACATTGCCGGGCGTTTCATCAGTGCCGGGGGACGAGATGTTGATGCTGCCCGCGCTGCTGCCTGCGATGGCTCCGTTAGCTACGGTCGGGCCGTCGGCGGTGATGGAGGTCGAACCATGTTGATCGCCATAAATTATGGCGTTGAGCGTGCCATTAAGATATACGCCGCCGCCCTGCGGCGTATTACCCGACGAAGTTCCGCCATAGGAACTGACGTCAACAACAGTGCCGTGCATTTCCAAACTCGCAGGCAGGTAGAGCGGGTCGGCGCCGATCGGGATAGTGGTCACTTCTCCGCCATCAAATCCTCGCGCCTGCAAATTGGCGCTGAAGGTTTGGAGTGCCACGCTGCCGTCCGTTGGAGTGCTGGGAGATGCTCCGGCGTGCAAGAGGATGGTTCCGCCCGATTTCGTGCCGCCGGACAGCGCGCTAGCGTCCAGAGCGGCGGAGACGATATACACCGTCTTGGGCGCCTCGAACGAAATCACACCGCCGCCCGCATTGCCGCTGGCGGTGATGTTCACAGTCTTGCTCCCGTCTTCGAGGGTTTCGCCGAACAACGCGATGTTGCCTGAATCCAACAGGGAGCTGACGGAGGTGTTTCTGGCGGAAAAGAAAATGTGGCCCGGCGTGGAGGTGTCCTGAACAAACAACGAGACCTTGCCCTGTTGCAGACTGTCGCCCGTGGACGTCACTTGAATGGAACCGGCTGTGGTTCCATCGGCATAGATGTCGGTTGTGTCGCCGACTGACACCTGCATTTTACCGTCCAACGTCACCGTTCCGCCTTGCAGGGCCGGTGTAGGCGTAAGGTCGAATGTGGGGTAGTCTGAGATTATGGGGTGGCTGGCGTCAATGAAGGCATTGCGGATATGCACACCGTCTGCCTTGCCGCCGAGGCCGCTGGTTCCGTCACCTGTGCTGATGATTTCAACCGTTCCGCCAACATCCACTGCTCCGACGAGCACCTTGGTGATCCGTGTGTCGTTGTCGCCACCGATCAAAGCCGTCACGCCTGCGCTCTCCAGATGGAGTTTTCCGCCCGTCTCCTGGTCGTTGACCATGCCGCTTCTCGATACGAAAGTGGTCGGAGTTGCCTCCGTATATAGTGGATCGAAGGGCGAAACCACTATCAGGTCCGTGCTGGAGAAGAGTTGGAACTGGCTTGGACCGTTGAGAGCGCCGTCTTCGCCCATGGGGAATGTGGAATTCACAATCTGAATGCCCGATGCGTGAATGCTTACACGAGCTGTCTCGAGCGGACCGGTGTCTCCGCTGCCCGTATTCGGGGCCACGTTCAGCGCCTAGAAGCTTCCGCTCGTGCGGAACTCGACATCAAAGAGTCCGTCTGACTTTTTTACTGAGTGTGGCGTATAAGTCCACATGAGCACGTTCTGTGCGCCAAAATCGAATACCGCCGTGCCGCTGCCATTGAACGTGCCGTCGAGCGAATCTGCTGATCCAACAATTGTTGGCGTAGCGCCACTGACATCAATGGTGGTGGTATCGTTCATCACAAAGTAAAGCGGGGTCCAGTAAATCGGATCGCTCGAGCTTGTTGACCAATCGCCGGTATTCTCGCGGCTTTGAATGCGCACCTGCGAAGGATCGGCGTAGAAGTTATCCATGAAGTCAATCGTCACGGTGTCACTGGTGATGAAGATGCCCTCGTCCGCTCCCGTCGCTCCACCGATGGACAGGGTCGAGTTCATAATGTTGACTTGGGTGCCAAGATACGTGCCATTGGGATTCTTTCCGGAGATATTGATCCGGCCGGCTGTGCCATCTGAATTGGCCGAGAGGTATGCGTCCGAGAGAGTGATCTGTGGCGCTTGAAGGACGATCCGGCCAGCGGGTTGGGTGCTCCCGGACGGCGCGTCGGCGCTGAGTCGTGCGCTGCTGATGTTGATTCCGGCGAGTCCGGCGTATGTGTTCACCCACGAACTGGGCGCGTAGTAACCACCAAAAGCGGTGGCTCTGATCGTGCCGCCGCCAGCCGGTCCATTGGCCGCCAGATTGATGCTGTAGTTGCCGTCTGAGTTGAAGCCGCTGAGATAGATTTCACCGCCATTGATTACTCCTAAGGATGATATTCCGGCTTCGATGTTGATGTAGCCGATGGAGTTGGGAACATTCAACGAGATAATGCCGGGCACCAAGTCGGTGCCCATGGCCTGAATTGATACGTTGCCCGGTGTGGGGTCGCCGTTGGCTTGAATGTCGGTGCCGGTCAGCAGATCCACTCGCTCGTAGGCCTCCAGCATCACGTTCGCGCCTTGGCCGCTGGCCGCGTTGCCGTTGATGATTGTGCCCGTCAAACTGATCCGGCCGGTGGGCAGGCCCACGTAGTCATATCCGTTCCAATAGACGTAGCCCAACCGCACCCACGACGAAGCTGGTGCCATCGGATCCACATCCAGCATCGCATCCATGATGGTGATGGATTGTTTCGCGTCGAAGTTGATACAGCCGCCGAGTGAGTTCTTGGCCGTGATGTTGATGGACTTATCACCATCGTCGAGGCTCATGCCTTGGATCAAGATGTTTCCCGCCGTCGGCGCGGAGTCAACAGAGCTGGAGTTGATTGCCGTCAGTCAGACGTAGCCTTCTTTAAGCAACTCATGGGCGTCGTTGTGGTCCTCGGTGGTGAATCCAATCTGTGCGGGCCGAGTCGTGCCATCCTGAGCGGAGAGGGTAATGGTTCCCGCACCGCCGCCGCCGTTCGCCCGAATGTCGGTGTTGGCACTCAACCATATCCCATCATTTTCTAAGGTGCCGCCGTCATAGGCGTTCATGGTTACCGTGCCGCCCATACCCGCGGCGGCATTGGCCAGGATGGTTGTGTCGCTAACGTTAATCGCGTGGGTTGGTTGAAGACCGTCACTATTATAGCCAATCGAAATAGCGCCGCCATCTTGGATGCCGGTTCCGCTGACGTCCAAGTTTGCACCATGCATACTGACTTTGTTCGGGGCGCTCAACAGGATCTGGCCACCCGGTGCAGAGAACTGGATGGTCTTGGCCGTTCCACCCACTAGCGTATTGCCTTCGATGCCAATCTCTCCCTGCATGGTGGAGAACGACTCGTCGTTCGCAACACGGAATGTTGAAGCCAGCAGGCCGATGAATCCGTCCTGCGCGTCGAGCGAGATGGATCCCGGAGTGGAAGGTGTGCCCGCTGCCGTCACTGAAATGGTTCCTGGCACTGGCCCGCCCACCTGCATCACTGTCGTGCCCTCCATGCTCACGAGCAGTTCGCTGTTGATGTTCACGTGTCCGCCTTGCTGCCCCGTGCTTTGGGGCTGCGGACTCACTTGGTTGTCGTCGGGGACAAAAACCGGCGCAGCATATGCCGAAGCGTCAATGCCTACATTGCGGAGATAAACCATATCCTCTGCTTCGCCAGTGCTGAACAGATTCACTGTGCCGCCGTTCGCTCCGCCGGCCAGCACTTTGGTCGCGCCGACGGGCCACCCGGTTCCAGTCAGGCTGACGTTGTCAG
>CAZZBA010000421.1:0-3536 GCA_964652765.1 uncultured Victivallales bacterium
CCATGTGCTGGTAGCGGTATTGCTATGCCATCTGCAGCTCGTTGACGTGGTCGCCCAACCCGCGGAAGAGACTGGAAATGATCGGCATGACCGCAAACGCAAGCTCCGTCAGGAGCGTATGCGTAATGACATGCGTTATGGCACGGACAATTATTTCGGTGCCAACCGCGATGCATGGTATGCCGACATGGCTCGTCCGGCGCCGGTAAGTAAAGCGCCTTCGGTACCGGCTGTGCCTACAAGCACCGCCACTTCACGGGATGATGATGACGATGACGATTCTGATAACTCATCCCCCTCGACGCCTTCCTTTCCGAATAGGCCGGGCGGAGGTGGCACCCCGGGTGGCGGTGGCACTCCGGGTGGCGGTACGCCGCCCCCCCCGCCTCCTCCTGTCGAGCCCCCGCCGCCACCACCACCACCGCCACCACCGGGGGGTGGCTGACCCGGCGGAGCTTGTTGATCGCGTGCCGGTCGGGTACGCATACTAAAAGGAATGCAGCATGAATTTTGCAATAAGATGCGGGCTGGCCTGCATCGGACTTATGCTTTTTGCCGTGCCTGGGACCGCCCAGGATGCAGAACTGTTGACAGGCGACCGCGAGCCGCTGGAAACACGGATCGTGGAGCGTGAATGGGCGTTGCGCCTGCGGCTGGAAGCTGCTGTTACCGATGACCGGGAAGATCTGCTTCGTGAAGATCCCGCTTATCGGGCCGTCCCTAACGAGATCCAGGCGTATGAGTTACGTGCGATAGCGGGTGGCGCAACCATCAGTGTGTGGAGCGAGCAGTGGGATACACGGCAGGATCTGGGCAGTTCGCGTAACAGTGTCGCGGCTTCGATACCGGTCGCGGGTTCTTGGTATGGCCGCATGCGCTTATCCGAATGGGACCAGCAGAATGACGTTAACCGTCACTACCAGTACTATGGTGTCGGGGGATTCCTGTATAAGGAGATTTTTGTCTACTCCGAATATTCACGGGATGTGGCTGACGACTATTCCCCGAGCCATGGCTTTTCCCAGTATATCAGCGGAAGCGTGCATCCGCGTCTGCACCTGGGTGGCACGGTGGCAGGCAGGAACAGCCCCGGCGATAGGAACACCTGGTCAGGAAGTGGTTTTACCACCTTCCTGGCGAATCCGGAATGGACAACCGTCCGGCTGGATGGTGCCATCGGCGGAGGGCGCGGCATCGAGGACTACACGGAGATCACGCTGTCTTGTTACCAGCGGATCTCAGAGCACCTGGTCGTGAAACCTGCTGTCCGTTTCTATTCCGATGATGCGGATCGCGAGTCGCAGGCCGTCGGGCTCACCCTGCTGGCGTATTTGTCATCGGCACTGGATGTGCAGGGTGGTTATCGCTATTACAGCCAGAATGAGGGTGGGGACTTCGATACGGTCACTTTCGGCCTGAGCCTGGTATTCTAGATCCTCGTTGGAGGTTGGGCAGGGTTGCGGAAGTGCCTGGGAAAGCGGTTGAGACGGTCGCCGCCGACATGCCTATGGGCCTGCCGGTGGATAATATCGGCCTGCAAACCCTCTGGATTGGCCATCTGCGGACGCATTGACGGGATCATGCGCCCGAACCGCGTTGAGCCGGGGCTTCAAAGCGGGGGGGGCTTCCAGCTCCCCCAGCGCCAACGCGGGAGCAATACATCTCGAGCCGGAGCGCAGATACGGAGGCGGACAAATCGAAACGCGCAAACAATCGGACCCCTATTCTGCAATATTTACCAGGCGACAGAATTCGCTCCCCAGCCGAAACCAATACACCGCGCTGCACAATGCGTGCAATAATAGCGCAAGTAATGTTTTGCAATCAGTAGTGTAATGCGCTAGATGAGACACTTGCAGATGTTCAGCAACAAGCGTCCACAAGCGCATGAGGCAAAAATGTGACCATCATAGGTCGGAGCCAAAAGGAGATACCATGAGACTTGGCACTGCAACTCTTGTCGGGGGATTTCTCTGCCTGTTGCCAGCATCCGTGCAAGCTGCCAACGCCACCGTCACCGCCATGGATTCGTATGAATGTTGGCAGCATGTGAACTGGGTCGGTGGAAAGACCTACGCCCAAGAATCCGGTCGTATCGGCGTAGGTAATTGGGGAGACGCCTTAGGCAATGGAAATACGCGATCTTCATTGCATTTCTCGTTCACGCCTAACGATTTCCCAACAATGATGGGCGCCCGGATTGACTCGGTTATTCTGAACTGTAACCGCGTTTATGCAGATGGTGCAAATACGGTCTCACTCGGCGGACTTGACTCATGGTTACCTGGCTCGTCCGCCCAAAGCAACTACGAATACCTCGGCGGAATTTACACTAGCTATGGCTCCTGGAGCTTGGGCACCACAACCGGATGGAAGGCAAAGACCTTGGATTCGGGTGGACGAATAGGACTCCAATCACTTATGAGGGAGGACCGTGCGTCATCCCTATATGGCATTCGCTTGCTTTCATCCTCGGTAGTCGCCGAATTCTACGGATATGATGCATCAAGCACGCTTCGGCCCTATCTCGATGTTTCCTATACCCCATGTTACATTCAGAACCTGACAGCATCTTCAGACCGTCAAGACATGATCTACATCGAGTGGGACGCGCCGCCCACAGATACGGGTCCAGTCAGAAAATACCGCGTTTACAGGAGAGTGTCCGGCTCATCATCATACACTCAGGTAGCCAGCACATCTTCGCGCTACTACGAAGATAAGAGCTGCACGGCAGAGACAACTTACGACTACCAGGTGAGAGTTGAAATCACGGATCTCAAAATTGCACCTGCTGTTTCGACGGCTAGTGGCTACAAGCTTAAGCCATACACTCTAGATTCCTGGGATCACGGGGATGATAATGCCGCAGGTTCTACACTATTGTCAGTCATCAGCTCCCAAAGATCCCACGGTCCGCACACCCTTGATGTCTATAGTTCCGATGAAAACGACTACTTTATGGTGGATCTTCAAGCGGGAGCCACTTATGTGTTTCAGAGCAGGGATGCTGCTGGTGCAAGTTTTGCAACCGATCTACAGGCAGAGTTGTATTCCAATTACGACGGCTCCGGTGCCCCCTATGGGCAGGTGGCGGTTGCCCGCGGAAACTTGTCGGACGGAAACTTCAGAATCGAATACACAGCGTCAGATTCAAGGCGCTACTTTCTGCGAGTTTACATGCGGTGGGATGACAACCACGGTTATGACCTTCTTTATCAGAAGACAGCTGATGCGCCCACTCGGATTATCCGCCTGGATGGTGACCTGGCGTTCGGCGATGTGACGGTGGGCAGCAGCGCCACGCGCACGCTCACGATATACAACGACGGCAACTCCACGCTTTCAGTCACTTCGATCAGCTACCCGAGCGGGTTCAGCGGGAACTGGAGCAGCGGGACCATCTCCGCCGGTGGTTCGCGGGCCGTAACCGTGACGTTCAGCCCCACGGCCGCGCAGAGCTACAGCGGCACGATCACGGTCAACTCTGATAAGACCAGCGGGACAAATACACGGTCCTGCTCGGGGGCTGGAAC
>CAZZBA010000422.1:0-2358 GCA_964652765.1 uncultured Victivallales bacterium
CCCTTGATCCCGAGGCAGAGCTGGAAGTCCTCCTCGTTGCCGACCAGGATGTCGGAAAGCGAGGCAATCTCGGTAAAAGCGCTGGCCAGTTCCTTCTCGCGTCCTTTCCAGAACGAGGCTCGGTAGTTGAGATCGAATGAGATGCGCGTGCCGTGCTGGCGGGCCTTGCGGGCCAGTGCCAGGCAGAACTGGCTGGTTTCGGGTGAAAGCGCCGCGATCAGGCCGGACAAGTGGACGATCTGCACGCCTTCCTTGCCGAAGATACGCTCGAGATCGAAATCCTTCACATTGAGCGTGCGCCCGACCTCGCCGGCGCGGTCGTTGTGGACGCGCGGACCGCGTGACCCGCAGCCGCTGTCGGCCAGGTTGAACTGGTGGCGGTAGCCCCAGGGGTCGCCCTGGTCGCGCTCCGGACCCTCGTACGAGATGTGGCGCGAGGCGAGGTTATCCTTGATCATCGTGGCGATCGGGCTTTCCTTGACAAAGGCCGTCAGCACCTTGACGGGCAATCCCAGGTAGGAGGCGACGGAAACGACATTCGATTCCGCGCTGGTGACCTGGATGTTGAGCTGCGTGGCGCAGTGCATCGGCTGCCCGTTGGCAGGCGTCAGGCGGACGCCCATGCTGGTGGGGGTCAATAAGGCGGTCATGCAATTCTCGCGCAGTTTGATGCTCATATACGTTGTCTCCGGTTGAGGTGTGATTTCACAAACACAAAATAATGTTGCGGAACATCATGCCTGTTATGTAAACAGTGATCAAGAAAAACCGGACAGAAAAACCGGAAATAGGTACAACGCGCGTGTAAGCGTCGATGAAGATTTGGCAACAGAGACGTGGTGAGTATGGCTCATAGGCACGGTCCGCGGAACTGTGGGCACCCCCCTGGGAGGGGATCGGTTGTGTCGTTGTGAAAAGTACAGCATGGTTCCCCTCTAGGGAGGGGTGCCCGTAGGGCGGGGTGGGTTGTTACGGTCCCAGCATGGGGTCGCGGGTAAGGAGCGGGTGATGGGCGCGTTGTTGCGGATTTCCTCGGAGGACGAGATCGCGGCGGTGGTGCGGCTTGCACAGTTGATCTGGCGTGAGCATTACGAGTCGATTGTCGGCCAGACGCAGGTGGACTACATGCTGGGAAAATTTCAGAGTGCCGACGCGATCCGTGACCAGCTTGATCACGACTTCGAGTATTACCGGATTGTCGAGGACGGCGTGGATGCAGGCTATGTCGCGATTGTACCGACGGTGGAACCGGACGTGCTGATGCTGAGCAAGATCTATGTCGCCAAGTCATTCCGCGGACGCGGATTGGGTGCGCAGGCTCTCGCCCTGGTTGAGTCGCGGTGTCGTGAGCTTGGTCGGCGCGTGCTCCGCTTGACGGTGAACCGTGACAATTCAACGTCGATTGAGTGGTACGAGTCAAAAGGATTTGTAAATGTACGGCCACTGGTGCAGGATATCGGCAATGGTTTCGTGATGGATGATTTTGTGATGGAAAAGGGCGTGGGGGTGCGGATATGAAGATCATAAAGGGACAGTTGAATTCGGGTACGACATCACCGGCACCGGAAATCGAGTGCTGGTTGCCGGAGCGGGATGCTACTGGGGTTGGCGTGGTGATTTTCCCCGGTGGTGGGTACGGAATGCTTGCGGCACACGAGGGCGAGGGCTATGCGCGGTTTCTTTCTGAAGCCGGTATTGCAGCCTTTGTCGTGAAGTACCGGCTGGGATCCGCGGGCCATCGTCATCCGGCGATGTTGGAGGATGCCCTTTCGGCGGTGGCGGCGGTGCGGTCGCGTGCCCCGGAATTCGGCGTTGATCCAGGAAAAGTCGGCGTCATGGGGTCCTCGGCTGGCGGGCACCTGACAGCACATGCCCTTGTCGGCTGGCCGCAATACGCGAGTGGCGTGTCGCTGCGGCCTGACTTCGGTATCCTGTGCTATCCCGTGATCTTGTCGGACGGCCCCTATGCCCACAAGGGATCGATGTGCAATCTGGCGGGCGAGAACGCTTCCACCGAACTGCTTGAGGGGCTTTCCTGCGAACGGCTTGTTACCACGCAGACCCCGCCCTGCTTCCTCTGGCATACAGGGCAAGACGCCGCCGTCCCGCTCGAGAACAGCCTCGCCTTCGCTGCGGCCTTGCGGCTGAATAAAGTTCCCTTCGAGTTGCATGTATACAACAAGGGCAGGCACGGGCTCGGGCTGGGGGCACCCTTCGACTGGGGTGGTGAATGCCTGCGGTGGATCAGGGATCTCTGATATTTCGCCCTAAATCGGTGGCTACAAGTCTTTTTCGGCTACAAGGCTTTTCCGGCGGCAAACGGGCGGTGTCTGGTTGGGCGTTGGATGTTGAAATGAA
>CAZZBA010000422.1:2368-3526 GCA_964652765.1 uncultured Victivallales bacterium
AGTTTCCGGATATACAACTGGCCCTGCCCGGATGGATCGGCGACTTCTGTGCGCAATGGCAAGGCGGGTTTGATACGGAGATAAAGCGCGCGGCGTTTGTCGTGGCCTTGTCGCGCGAGAATGTCGAGCGCGGATCCGGCGGACCCTTCGCGGCGGCGGTGTTCGATCCGCAGCGTGGTATGCTGGTCGCGCCGGGGGTGAACCTGGTGATGCCGGCCTCCTGCTCGTCGGCACATGCGGAAATCGTGGCGCTTTCGGTTGCACAGCAGGTCACGGGGACGCATGACCTCGGGGCGGCGGGGCTGCCGCCGCTGGAACTGGTCAGCAGCACGGAGCCTTGTGCGATGTGCATGGGTGCGGTACCATGGTCGGGGGTGCGGCGACTCGTCTGCTGCGCGCGCGGCGAGGATGCCGAGGCGATCGGCATGGATGAAGGGGCCAAACCGACCGACTGGGAGGCGGCACTGGCCGCGCGCGGTATTTCCGTGGTGCGTGATGTCTGCCGGACCGAAGCTGCCGCCGTGCTGCGTGATTACGCGGCACAGGGCGGCCCGATCTACAATGGGAGGGCTTTACATCAGGTCTAGCGCGTCCACATCGATGGAAAGCGCCGTTGTGGCGGGGAGTGGGATACGCTTGTAGACGGTCTTGATCGCGGCGGTGACGCGGGCGACGGAGCGGCTGCGGATGATGATCTGGTAGCGGTAGACATTCTTGATTTTCGCCAGCGGGGCGGGGACCGCCTCCGAGACGCGGACTCCGGCGGCGGCCAGTGCCTTGTCAAGGGCGCGGGCGTATTGGGCCGAGGCCAGTTGCACCTCGCCCTCGTGCCGTCCGCGGAACATCAGGCAGATCAGGTGGGCTGCGGGCGGGTAGTCCAACTCGCGGCGGAACTCGAGTTCCTCGGCGCAGAACCCCTCGTAGTCCAGACGCCGCGCTGACTGGATGGCCGTATGGTGTGGTGTGTAGGTCTGGATGTATACATCGCCTGATACATCCCCGCGACCGGCGCGCCCCGCGACCTGCGCGATCAGCTGGAAGGTGCGTTCGCCGGCGCGGAAGTCCGGCACATGCAGGCTCAGGTCGGCAAAGACCACCCCGACGAGCGTCACATTCGGGAAATGCAGTCCCTTGGCAATCATCTGCGTCCCGACCAGG
>CAZZBA010000423.1:0-3498 GCA_964652765.1 uncultured Victivallales bacterium
TGCGCATTTTCCCGTCATCCTGCCCGAACGGCTGCAACCCGGTCTGCCAGCCCGCTTTCTTCGCGTCAAAGTCCACCGCGAACCAATTCTCCATACCAGCCGGATAAGTCACCTTCCGGTACCGCGTCTGCCCGGTTTTGAACGGCATCGCCTCGGGCGGATCGAAATTGAAATAGTCCCACTTCATCTCGTTCCTGACCGGACCGAAATCACGCCAGTCGTAATCATTCACCCCCATCTTCCTGTAAAGATCAACCAACCCTTCCACCTTGCCTAGGCCATTGACCACCACCGGTTCCGGCTGGGCCTCGGACATCAGCAGAACAATATTGTTGGCCACATACTCCGGAATAAACTGGTCACGGACAATCGAGTTAACCATCGCTTTCACCTCAGGCCCCAGCTTGGAGGTATCGGCTTTCAGGAACAAGTCCTTATGCGGCAGGGGCTCATCGGGATAGCGCTTGCGGCTCAGCTCCAGGAGCTTTTCCACGCCCCCAGGATGACTGGCCAGCGTGGACGCCGACTGACCGATCATGTTGGCCAATGTGCTTTTCATCTCATAACCGCCTGGGGCGATCAGTTTCTGCGGAATATCGGCATAGGCTTGCGCGAGCACCTGCAAGGCCAATGCCTGCACTTCCGGATCCGCCTCACGCACGCTACCGGCGATGCCATGCAGCAACCAAATCATGACCTTGTTTTGGTTGGTGGCGATCAGCTTACCGATCCGTGGCAACAGCTTCTGATAGCACCGTTTGTCGGTGACCAGCCCTTGTACCGCCGATAGTGCGCCATCCTGCAACCACCAGTCCTCATGCTCCAGCCAGTAGGCAAGCCGATCCACATGGGGCACCAGCAACTCCGCCTTGGCATTGCCCAGGCAGCGTAAGGCACTTTGGACCACCCACCACGATTCATCCGGGTCATTGACCATCCCGAGCAGGAGCTGGGCCATCTCATCGGTCAATCGTTCGGCCCGCGGCGGCTCATACCTGGCTGGCGGTGCGGTCCGGGTGCCGATGGCCATGCAGCCAGCCTGGCGGACGCGCGGATCCTTGTCCTTGAGCAGTTCCAGGGTCAGCCGGTCGCTCTCCTGCCTGCCGATGGCTTGCGCCGCCATCTGCCGCACACCCTGGTCGGGGTGCCGTGCATATTGGAGCAACACCGCGTCGGTGACATTGGTCGAGCCTAACCGCCTGCCAATCGGCCATGAGGCATCCGTGGCCAGCTTTTCAGCGCTCCAGTCGGGGATCTTGCCGTCCTTGTCCGCAGTCGATGTGCACGAGAGAAACGCCTCGTCAGCTTCCGTGCCCCAGGGGCGTTTGGGCAATTGGTACGGTTTGGAGAACTTCGTCGGCGGCGCGCCGGTGATGCGCAAGGTCTTGCGCGGGATCGTGTAGGTCCACGCCAAGCCGATGCCCCAGCTCCGGGGGTCGTCGTATCGTCCCCCATTTCCAATGTTGGCGCTGAGAATACCCATCGAGCCGTCATGGTGACGCGACATTTCGTAGAACCATTGCCGGTTGTCCATGAACTCCCTGTATTTCAGCGGCGCCTTGTCGGCCATCAGCCCCATCGCGGCGCTGCGCCAGATCTCGCCGATGCCGCCGCCGGTATGCCCGTGCAGCATCCAGGAGGTGGAGTAGAAGCTCTTGACCGCACTGATATCCCGGGCCCTGGCATACACCGAGTTCTCGCCCTCGGGCGTCAACCCTGCGGCCGCCGCCATGGTAAAGGCGAGCCCCCCGGTCTTACCGTTGTCCACAAAGCCGTCTTCGGGCATCTGGTCCCCATACGCCACATTACCGTGACCTGCAAACCGGTAGAACTGCTTGAGCGACTCCTGCAGTGTGTATTCATCCACCTTCGCGCCGCATTCCCGAGCCAAAAGCAGAAAGGTGGCACAATGCACGCCGGCCGCATTCATGTGGCCGTAGCCGAAGTTCAATCCGCCTTTTTGATTCCAGCCGCCCTTGGTCATGTTGCGCTTGAGATAGTCGGCAATCTTCTCGATCTCCGGAATGACCGTCTCATCGCCGGTACGCAGGTAGTATTCGCACAACCCAGGGCCGCCATAACCGAGATACCACGGGTAAACATTGATCGGGTCGTTGTTCGGAGTCTTTGGCGTGCGTTCCCTGATCCAACGGCGGGCGACTTCGAGATCCTGCTCCTCGCCGGTCGAAAGCATGTAGAGCAAGCCAACGCTGAGACCGGGCCCGGCGTGATTGCCGCTCCTCGCCAGGAAATCCGCCTGGTTGCGCACGATTTTATCCGACTTCGGACAGTTCAGCGGCCAGGTCTTGCTGTAGGCGCCCAGGACCGGGATGTTGACGATGACTTCCTGCGCCTTGGCATCCGGGGTGTCCTTGACCATGAACTTGATGACACCGTCGGTGGCCTCGGCCTGTGTGATAATGGCGCCGAGCTGGATGCGCGGATCAATATCCTTGAGCGTCTGCCCGTTGATGCTCTCGATCATCTGTCCAACCTTGAGTTTGCCCGACGCTTCCGCCGGCGATCCCTTGTCAATGCGGCTCAGTTGCATCTGGAATGGCGGCAGGAGCAGGTCGATCCTGATACCCACCGGACCAAAGTGCTCGATCGGTTGTTTCTCTTTGCTCTCATTGGCACGGGTGCTGAAAAGACCCGGACCCTTGTAGAACGAGCTCTCGGACTTGACCGCTACCGGTTGCTCCTCGGCCTCGTCGGCAAATAACACCCCCGCCAGCAGCACACCCGCCAGTACGCAGTAGTTCCTGATTCTCATATGTCTCCCTTTATTGTCCCATGGGGACGATTTTGCCTGCCTTGATTAAAGAGCCTGCCCCGTTACTCTATCAGTCTGATTTGTAAGTGTAACCAAAACATAACCCAAACCACAATTAAAGATAGTGTATATTTTATAACAGCCTGTACCACTACTTGCGCTTATTTATGCACTAATTGACAGACGGGGGAAGGGATGAGGGATGAAAGCTGAACCCCGCCACTGGAGGGCCGGATTCCACGCCGGCCGCGTCGTGCAAGCCGCTTCCTTTGTCATGCACGGCTCGCCCGGAGGTCATCGCCCTACCCTGCCTTTGCCACAGCGCCGTGGTTTTGGTTATTTCACCGGCGTCAAGGTGATGTCTTTCAGCGTGAATCCTCTGTCCGGCTTCGAGAAGGCCAGCGTGTTCTTGCCTCCGACCAGCGTGACTTCCACCGGCTGGGTCTGTTCCCATTTACCGTAGGTGTACGGGATGGCGATATCCACCGCGTCCTTGGTATTGTTCGCCGTCAGTTGGATCTTCCCGCCGTCACGCACGGTCACCACGCGTGCCATAAGCTGGTACTTGCCCGGCGTCGAAACATCGACCTCACATGTCAGGCTACCCCCGCAAAACGCCTGCAGCCCGCCGAGGAAACTCTTCACGGGCTGCACACCGCTGCAAGCCGCTGCCGGGATGGTGATCACACCGTTTGAACCCACCACCACCTGCTTGTCGGCGTCGG
>CAZZBA010000424.1:0-3492 GCA_964652765.1 uncultured Victivallales bacterium
GTGGCATGGCGGCCCATATGGACAAGGATGATAATTACCTCGGCTGGAAGGAAATCCAGGCCCGTGCTGGCCAGGCTCTTGTAAAGGTGCATAAGCCGCAGAATGCCCCGATCCCGACCTTCGATGACATGCAGCTTGACTTGTAAAGTCAATCTCAAGCGGACATCAAACTCTAATTGAAAAAAAAACGGGACGTTCGAAATTGACCCCTTGTTTCCCCTAGTTGCGTTTGTTAGCATCCCATATGCGTGTCTTGCCAGATTGTTGCTTGGGTGGCGCGACATGGAAACGTAGTGGGTCGATCGATCGGCAATCTTTGAACGGGTGTTGGGTAATAATCAGTGATAAGCGAGGAACTTAAGATGAGCAATCAGACTGATGACGTAAAGGCAGTGGAACAACTCGGCGTGGCGCGCGATGCAATCGTCAAGGAGCTGCGCAAGGTGATTGTCGGAATGGAGGATGTCATCGATGAGATGATGATTGCCATCTTTTCGCGGGGACACTGTCTTTTAGTGGGTGTGCCAGGCCTGGCAAAGACGCTCCTCGTCAGTTCGCTGGCACGGACAATGTCGCTTTCTTTTAAACGGATCCAGTTCACGCCGGATCTGATGCCTTCTGACATCACGGGCACCGAATTGCTCCAGGAGGACCCGGAGACGCATCAGCGTCGATTCAAGTTCCAGAAAGGTCCTGTTTTCACGAATCTTCTGCTTGCGGACGAGATTAACCGTACGCCTCCCAAGACGCAGGCGGCGCTGCTGGAGGCGATGCAGGAGAAGCGTGTGTCATCCGGCGGCGAAGACTACAAGCTCGATGCGCCGTTCTTCGTGCTGGCCACGCAGAACCCGATCGAGCAGGAAGGTACCTATCCGCTCCCTGAAGCCCAGCTGGACCGTTTCCTGTTCAACATCATGGTCAAGTACCCGAGCAAGACGGAAGAACTGGATATCATGCGCAGCGTGACGACAGACGATGATCCGGAGCTGAAGAAAGTAGTCGATGGACCTACGATTCTTGACTTCCAGCATCTGGTCCGGCGTATACCGGTAGCCGACCATATCTTTGAATATGCGGCTGCTCTGGTGAGGGCAACAAGGCCGAATGAAGCGGACGCGCCTGAGTTCATCAAGAAGCTAATGGCATGGGGCGCCGGCCCGCGTGCTTCGCTCAACCTCATTATTGCCGGAAAAGCGCGCGCGGCGTTACGCGGCAGGGGGCATGTCGCCGTGGAAGACATCAAGGCCCTGGCGCTGCCAATCCTGCGGCATCGCATTATTCCCAACTTCGCCGCGCGCTCGGAAGGGATGACCTCCGATACGCTAATCGAAAAGCTGCTGGCTGAGATTCCGGCCGATGAAAAATTGTATAAGAAGAAGTAGAGGAAATCGGACGGATCAGTCGGATCTTTCACCCGACACAGGGCGCTTTGCTTATGCCTGAATACCTACCAGAAACGAACTACCTGGATCCGGCGCTGCTGCAGAAGCTGGGCGATCTTGAGCTGGTTGCCCGCGAAGTCGTTGAAGGGTTGCGGGTAGGCAGTCACCGCAGTCCGCTGCGGGGATTCAGCACGGAGTTCGCGCATCACCGCCAGTATGCGCCGGGCGACGCGATCCGCGACATTGACTGGCGTGTATACGGCCGTACAGACCGCTACTACACCAAGCTATACGAGGCCGAGACCAACTTTGACTGCCACCTCCTTGTGGATGCCAGTGCCTCCATGACTTACGGCTCTGGCAAGGTCAACAAGCTCGAGTACGCGAAATTCCTGGCGGCATCACTGGCGTATCTGGTCCTCAAGCAACGTGATTCTGTTGGTCTTTCCGTCTTTGATTCCGAAGTGCGCGCCTATATGCCGCCTCGTTCCGCGACGGGGATCATTGTCCAGATCGACCGGCTTCTGCGTGAGATCAGGCCGACGCCAAAGACGACCATTGCCCGTCAACTGCACGATATCGCCATCATGATAAAACGGCGATCGTTTGTGATCCTCATTTCCGACCTGTTTGCCGATGTGGATGATATCATGGCCGGGCTGGATCACCTGAGATATGACGGACACAATGTGGTTGTCCTGCATACGCTCGATCCCTACGAGATCGCGTTTCCGTTCAAGGGTACCTGGCGTTTTGAGGGGCTTGAAAACGAGGAGCCGCTCACCACGCAGCCGGAGCGGATTCGTGACGATTACCTGGCAAGCTTCAATGACTACATAACGGCGCTACGCGCCGGCTGCATGGGGGCGAACATCGACTACAAGACCGTTGATACATCGCGCCCCCTGGACACCGTCCTGAATGAATTCTTTGCCGAACGCGCCGCGACACTTAATGGCGGATCCGTGGGGGCAAGACTGTGAAGATGTTATCAGTTATCGGTAATCAGTTGTCAGTCGATGTGCGCTTCTTTAGAGCTCTTCCACTGATCACTGATCACTGGTTACTGATTACTGGCCGACAAAATGGAAAGGAGTCGGCATTGTGAGTTTCCTGAATCCATTACTAATGTTAGGTGTGCTTGGGCTGGCTCTACCCATACTGGCTCACCTGCTGAATCGCTTCGAGGTCAAGCGTACGGACTGGGCGGCCATGCGGTTTCTGAACAGAAGCGTGCGTGTACGCTCCCGCCAGCTTAGGCTGAGGGATATTATTCTGCTGATCCTGCGCTGCCTGGCGCTTCTTCTGGTCGTGTTTGCCCTGGCAAAGCCAGCGACAAGGAAGGCTGAAGGCCTGCTTGCTTCGCTGGGAGAAAAGCGAGCGGCGGTGGTGATCGCCCTGGACGCATCTTTCAGCATGCAGCACAAGGAAGGGGCATCGACGCGGTTTGACGATGCAATTGAGAAGACCGAAACGATTGCGGAGGGGATTCGACCGGGCGATCCGGTGACGCTGATTCTGCTCGGTGCGGAACACAGGGTGATGCTGCAGAATGCGGTCTTTGACCCTTCTGAATTTGCAGCGGTGCTTGATTCGCTGGAGGTGACGGCCGAACCGCTGGATATAGACGGTCTCCCGCGCAAGCTAAAAGAGCTTACCGTGGACATGAAGGCCCCGCAAAAGGAGATTTATATCATCACGGATATGCAGGAGCAGGACTGGAAGCCTCGATCGGTCTGGCTCAATGCGTCTTTCAAGGATCTGGCAGCGCATGCATCCGTCTTTGTTATTCCGGTAGGGAAAGGGGCCGAGAACCTGGCGATAACGGGCCTGGAGCTGGTCTCCGGCGTGCTGCGCAAGGGCACGTCAGCGCGTTATCGCGCGACCGTGCGCAACTGCGGGGCTTCGGTTGCACAGCAGGTCCGGGTGAGCGGGCTCATCAATAACATCAGCGTGGATGTTAAAGTAATACCGTCGATTGCGCCGGGCACCTCTGAGTCGGTTTCCCTGTTCATCCCTTTTCGTGATGCGGGTCCCGTGAGGATCACTGCAGAGCTGGGTGAAGATGCGCTTGCGGCGGATAACGCGCGCCGCGCGGTTGCCGTGATCC
>CAZZBA010000425.1:0-3492 GCA_964652765.1 uncultured Victivallales bacterium
CTGGCCTGCGCCGCCGCCCTGGCCACCATCGACGTGATCGAGCAGGAAGGGCTGGTTGAACGCGCCGCCGAGAAGGGCGAGCTGCTCAAGGAGGGTCTGGAGGACTTCGCCGAGCGTTACGCGCATGTGACCGAGGTGCGCGGCATGGGCCTGATGCTGGGACTGGTGCTGGACCAGGAAGCCAAGCCGCTGACCAAGGCATTCGCGGAAGTCGGGTTGCTGGCCATCCCCACTGCCGGCAATGTGGTGCGTTTCCTGCCGCCGCTGACCG
Organism: uncultured Victivallales bacterium; assembly: GCA_964652765.1. Taxonomy (GTDB): domain Bacteria; phylum Verrucomicrobiota; class Kiritimatiellia; order UBA8416; family UBA8416; genus UBA8416. The sequence continues at coordinate 272 of CAZZBA010000425.1, forward strand.
TCAAGGACGACGAGCTCGAAGAGGCGCTGGATATCATGGAGGATTGCCTGGAAAGCATGCATGCGGAGGCGGGTAATGAGGCTGAATGACCTGAAGGGCGAGAAGGCCGGCATCTGTGTGTCCGGCGGGCTTGACAGCAAGACCGTCACCAGGATGCTGGTTGATTCCGGTGTCGACGTGGTCTGCTTCACGGCGGACCTGGCGCAACCGGACGAGACCGATATCAGCGCGGTGGTCGAGAAGATGGCCCCTTGCGGGGCCGAGACCGTGGTGGTGGATCTGCGCCGGGAAATGGCCGAGGCCTGTTTCGAAGTGCTGGCCTGCCAGGCGATGTACGACGGCGGCTACTGGAACTCGACCGGTATTGCGCGGGCGGTGACGGTGAAGGGACTGGTCAAGGCCATGCAGGCCAGGGGCTGCACGGTCCTGGTACATGGGGCGACGGGCCGCGGTAATGACCAGATGCGTTTCGAGCGCTACACGAACGTGCTGGCACCGGAGATGAAGGTCTATGCGCCCTGGCGTGATGCCGGGCTGCTGAAGCAGTTCCCCGGTCGGCTGGAAATGGTCGAATACCTGCGCAAGGCGGGGATCGAGGCCTTCCCGGGCGGGAAGAAGCGCTATTCCACCGATGCCAACCTGGCGGGGCTCTCGCACGAGGCCGAGGATCTGGAAAGCCTCGAGACGCCGGCGACGATCGTGACACCGACGATGGGTGTCTGGCCGGACAAGGCACCGGACGAGCCGGAACGGTTCTGTGTGCGCTTCGAGAAGGGGCGCGCAGTCGAGATCAACGGAAAGGCGATGGCCCCGCTGGCGGTCATGCAGGCGGCAAACCGCATCGGTGGTCGCAACGGTGTCGGTTTCAAGAATGCGTTGGAGAACCGAATCATCGGCACCAAGAGCCGAGGCGTGTACGAGGCTCCCGGCATGGAATTGCTCTCGCGCTGCCTGGAGTGCGTCTATCAGGCGACGATGGATCGCCGGGCGCTGGGCCTGTTCAAGACGCTTTCGGCACTGGTGGCCGGCCAGATCTACGACGGGCGATACTTCGATCCGGTGACCACGGCGGCACGGGCGGCGGTGGATGTCTTCGCGGCGTTTGCCAGCGGGGTGGTCGCGGTGAATCTCTACAAGGGGAATGTGCTATTCCAGAGCCTGACCGAGTGCCCGGCGTCGCTTTACAACGAGGCGGATTCCTCGATGGAGGCCAGCGACGGGCTCAATCCGGTCAGCTCGCAGGGATTCGCCGAGATCCAGTCGGTGGAAGCGCGCGCACTGGCGTACGCCGGGCAGATCCGCAGATCCGTTCGTGATGAGTTGACTCTTGACGTAAACGGTTTCAGCCAGCTATGATCCAGAAACAGGTCTGAGCAGCGTGAGGGGGTTCGCAGGCAAAACAGTGTCCGGGTGATCGGTTATTACAAATGAGCAAGAAGTACGCCATACTTGGGGACATCCACTCCAACTGGGAAGCGTTGACTGCCGTGCTGGCGGACGCCGAATCCCACGGTGCGGACACCTATGTATGCGTGGGCGATATCGTCGGGTATAACGCCAATCCTGCCGAATGCCTGGAGAAGATCCGGTCTCTGTGCGTGGCGGTGGTGCGGGGCAATCACGACCACTACGTGTCGCACGACGAATGCCTGGAGGATTTCCACCCGCTGGCGGCGAACGTGATCGACTGGACGCGGCGGCAGCTTTCGCGCGAGCAGATCCAGTACCTCAAGAACCTGCGCCTCTCGCGCATGGTCGACGGGTTCACGATTGTCCACAGCACGCTGGACATGCCCGAGAAGTGGGGCTATGTGATCGACGCGCTGGATGCGGACGCCAACTTCAACTACCAGACCTCATCGGTCTGCTTCCACGGGCACACCCACGTTCCGGTGGTGTTCGAGCGGCAGGGGCGGGTGGTGCGCAGCAGCTTCACCACTTTCAACACGACGCTGGGGCGCAAGTGCTTCATCAACACCGGCAGTGTCGGCCAGCCGCGAGATGGCGATCCTCGGGCGTCCTACTTGATCTACGAGCCGTCCGCGCGCCGGGTGGATCTGCGGAGGGTCGAGTACGACGTCGCGACCACGCAGCGCAAGATCATCGAGGCAGGGCTGCCGGAACGGCTCGCCCGCCGTCTGGAACAGGGCAAGTAAGGCGGGACTAACCCCCGGTTCGTAGTACCGGCTTCAGCCGGAATGCTCACGCGGCAAACGCTTCGGCGGCCAGTGTCGGCTCAATGCCACGGCGGCGGGCGAACATCTGTCGCTTCAGGCTTGTCAGCCCTTGGACGCAGATCTGGCGGCAGCGCTCGCTGGAAATGCCGAACATGGTCGATAAATCCTTCAGCGTGGGCGCGCTCTCGTTGAAGTAGAGCATCGTGATGATCTGCTTGGTTCGCGGGGCCAGGCTGTTCATCTCGTTGAACAGGAAGGCGCGCAGGTCATGGCGCTCGGCCTCCTCGGACGGGCAGGGGGAATCCTCGCTGGCGATGAAATCGCTCCAGGAGTTGTCCGAATCCTCGCTGGTCAGTTCCTCCAGCATGCAGATCCCGCTGCCGGCGCTCATCCGGATACAGGCGAGGGCCTCGCCGCTGAGGTCCATCCGGTCGCACAATTCGCTGTCGGTCAGTGAATTCCCGTTCTCGTTCTGCAGCTTCTCGATCTCGCCCCAGTAGCCGAAATGATGTTCAGGTACATGGATAAAGCGCGCCTTCTTGATGGCACGGATCATGTGGCTCTTGATGCACTTGCAGGCATAGGTGCTGAAGCGGATCGGCTCGCGATCGGTGGCCCCGTCAGGATCATTGGCGGCACTGTTGAACTTCTTGGCCGCCTTCATCAGGCCGATGTTGCCTTCGGCAATCAGGTCCATGGCGTTTAGTCGCGAGGAGGCACGGTATTTCTCGAACTCCTTCTGGCAATGGATGACCAGCCGCAGGTTCGAATGGATCAGCTCGCTGACGGCGGCCTCGACCTGCTCGGCGTTCGGGCAGGTCTGGATGACCTGTGAGAGTTCCGCTTCGCGTTCGGGCGTGATCCGCTCGTAGCGAGAAATGTCCGCAAGATAACGACTATAGGTATCCGACTCTTTCATAGCGCTGGCTCCTCCTTGAAAAACCGAATCAAAATCGTGTGCAACCTATATAGCCAGAACCGTGCCAGACCAAAGTGTAGTCGCTATGCATTACGTAAAGTACTTCAATATAATTGGTTACAATG
>CAZZBA010000426.1:0-1835 GCA_964652765.1 uncultured Victivallales bacterium
AATCGATGGACTTGCCGCCCTTGGGTTGCAAGCGGTGTATATGTTCCTTGCCACGGCACACCAGCCGTATATCCTCGACTCCGATATAAGCCGTCGCCTCCAGCCGGGCCCAGCTGCTCGGCACCGAATAGACCGCCCCCATGAGTGTGACGGTCGCGCTGCGGCTGACACTCACGGGCCGCATCTCGCGGGCCTCGAAGGGGATCGGCGGCAAAGGCTTCATGCTGAACTGGTCATCATCGTAGAGATCGCCGACAGGGCGACCGTCAGGGGTTCTTGCCTGTTCCCAGCACTTGTCCAGATCGGACTGGAGCCTGCGGGATATGTCCAGCAGCGTCGCCCCCTCCACGATGGGCGTCAGATGCTGGAGGCGGATCGTCTTGCCTCGCCCCTCCACGCCGCCCTTGTCATGGCCTTCGCCCGGCCGGGCGAAACACGGCTCGAAGCAGTAATGGGCACACAGGGCCATGAACCGTTCGTTGAGTTCGCGCTCCCCCGTCTTGACGCGCCGCTTGACCGCCGCCGTCAGGTTGTCGTACACGAGTCGGCGAGGAACGGACCCGATCGCCGCGAAGGCCCGCACATGACCATCGAAAAAGCTCACCTGGTTGCACCGCTCGTAGAGCCAGACCAGATCACGCTTCGAGTGCATCAGCCGAAGCAGGAACTTCCACACCCGCGTGCGCTTCCCGGCCAGATCAACCGTTACCTCGAAAAAGTCCACCTGCGCCTCATCCCCGGCGCGGTGCACCAGCGGTATATACACTTCGGCGGCCTGGCGACGCTTTTCCGAGAGGTATTTGCGCACCGTACGCTCACCGACACGAAAGCCTTCCTCGATCAGCTGGCGGTGTACCCGTACCGACGTCACCCGATGCTTCCCGCCGCTGCGCTTCTTCCACTCCTGAACAAGGCTCTCGATGCGAGGGCCCACCGCGCACATGACCGGCTCGCTCCGTGAACCCTTCTCTACCCGCCGGGGCTCCGCCTGCCCAAGGTACTTGCGTACCGTTGAGCGGTGAAGCCCCAGCTGACTGGCGATCTGACGTATACTCCGACCCTCGTTGGCATGTTGATGCCTGATTACATGTACCTGTTCCATCTTGAGCATGCTCCTTTCCTTCCTGACGCGTCATTGCGCCGGAAGAAATCATGCCTCAAGGGTGGTACGCTTTCCGAATGCCGAATGGTACACTTTCCGAGTGCCGCGGCCAACTGGGTTGAAGGTTTTGGTTTACGCACGGTAGCTTTTGAGACGCAACCCCAGGGAACTCCGAATTGGTGGTTGCAGAATTATGGGGTCAATGAAGGGTACGATGCAGGCGATGGCGTCCCGGCGTGGAAGAAATACATCATGGATACCGATCCAACGGTCTACGGTGATGTTTTACGTTCGGATTTATATTCTGATGCTGCCGGTTCATTCAGCATAGTCGTTGATCCATCATCAGCAAATCGTTATTACACCCTTCAGAACCGTGACAATCTTGTAATAGGTAGCTGGAGCAATGTGGTTGGGTTGGTAGGCATTCGGGGTACTGGTGGTTCTCTCCAATTTGACCATGACCACCCGACAAGCACTCAATCATTTTATCGGGTAGTCGTATCTCTCCAACCTTGATTTGATATCGAGGTCTGTTAACTGCCCAACCTGCACAATTGGGCAGATCGTCGAGGCCAACGGTGAGTCACTAAGTTAGCGGATGGACCGGATATCCACCTTGCGGCGAATCCAACAAGCCCCCGTATTTGTGTTCAGCGGGCGGTTCCCTTCTCAAGGACTTTGCGGCCTTTGTCGGTCAGTCGGTATTTCTGTGTTGGACTGCGGGGAGAAT
>CAZZBA010000426.1:1845-3473 GCA_964652765.1 uncultured Victivallales bacterium
TCGGGCTGGGTCATTTCCAGCATTCCCAATTTCAAGGCCGGTTGCAGATAGTCATAGAGGAATGTGGGCCGATGGCTCAAATGAAGAAGGGCCATCAGTCGCCGCGTCCCAGCCACCTCTGCCTCTGAGACAAAAAGGAGACGCCGTACTTGTTCGGTGACTTGTTCGGTGACTTGTTCGGTTGCTTGTTCGGTATCTTGGTCGGTGACTGGTGAGGTGACTTCGGGGGCCAGCGCCGCGAGTGGTACGGTGACCTTGAACATGTCGCCATCCTCGAAAACGGGTTTACCCGCGCCAGGCGCATAGTGCGGCAGGTAGTGGTTTACCCTGCGGACGCCGGAGCCGAGTTCCTCGTAGCGGCCAAGCTGGATCATGAATTTGCAGATCGTGGGGTTCTTGGGGAACGGCGTGAAATTGCCCGGATCGATGCGGCCGTGGTAGTGCGGCACGTTGGGGTTCTTGAACTCGACCCGATCCGTAAAGACCATCATCGTGGCCGGGGCGGCGCTGGTGTATTCGCGATGGGCGATGATGTTGGCGACCAGTTCGCGAAAGATGATCGTACGAAGACTGATGCTGGTGGTACCCTCCATGTAAAAGGGATCGTTCAGATGCTTCTCGACAAAACCCATGAGGAGATCAAAGGCGTCAATCAGATTACCGCGCACGATCAGGCGGTCGTCGTAGCGTTCGGTGTCGCGGCGGCGCAACAGCGCGTCGAACTTGTAACCGGGCACGATGCTCTGGATCGTGGTGTCGAAGCCGAACATCAGGGCGGCGGCCAGGGTATAGCCGGGTTTGCCGGTGGTGTAGTCCTTCCGGACGAACCCGGCGACCTTGAGCAGTTCCTCCGGCGGCAGATTGGCCCAGGGATGCTGCGGCTGACGGCCCAGCATCAGTTTGCGTGCCTTCTCGAAAAGAGCCGGATCGAGGTCGTTCATTCCGAGATACGGATAGACCCGCTGCTCGGTGAAGAAACTCAGCTTGCGATTCATCAAGCCCGCCAGCCGGTTGACCCCCTTGATGCGGTAGTCGCCATCCTCGCTGCGCAAGAAAACACTGCCCCCGACCTGATGAACCTGGGAGCTGGCGGGCACGAGCACCTTGATGACCCATCTGGAACCGACTTTCTCCTCGTGGGGGAACAGGAGATGCGGCGGATCGAGCTTCTGGGGGTTGTTCGATAGATTGGCGATGTCCGTCTTGATCTGCTCAACCGCCTCGGGGTTCACGCCGGATACGGTGCCATCGTCCTCGACGCCAAGTACAACCAGTCCGCCGTCCATATTCAGAAAGGCACAAACCGAGTCGAAGAAGTTAGCGGGCAATTTGTCCGTGGCGCGTTTGAACTCCAGCGCAATCCCTTCTCCAGCCCCGAAGGGTTTCAGGGATGCGTTGCCTTGCCTGGCAGCCACCGCCCCCTTTACTGCTGATTTTTGGTTTTTCATACCACGCCGTATCGACATTCTTAATGGCAGGCTGGCACTCCCTAATACAGAGCCCATTCAATGCCGATCTTTATTGCATAAACATGCCGGAGCCGCAAGGTGAAAGCGGGGCGCTATGGGGCGCTACCACGGTCTTTTCATGTTCATGCGTTTGAGTCAATGTTGACGGATTGAACATTA
>CAZZBA010000427.1:0-3466 GCA_964652765.1 uncultured Victivallales bacterium
CTTCCGGCATACCCTGAGCTACCTCTTCGACCATCTCAGCAAGGACGGTTTTCGCGTTGGGTTGGTCCATGGGGCGACGCCGGATGATGACCGCGTGGCGCTGCGCGCCCGCTTTGAGAGGCCCAAGGAAGACGAGAACGCCCTGGATCTATTGCTGTTTTCCGAGATCGGCTGCGAAGGGCTCGATTATCAGTTTTGTGACTGTATCGTGAACTACGACCTCCCGTGGAATCCCATGCGGGTTGAACAGCGCATCGGCCGTATCGACAGGAACGGGCAGAAGAGCGAGAGCGTCGCCATTGTCAACCTGATCACACCGGGTACTGTGGATGCGGATATCTACGAGCGGTGCCTAGTGCGCATCGGTGTTTTCAACAACGCCCTCGGCGGGAACGAGGAGATCCTGGGCGAGATCACCCGTGAGATCAGGAACATCGCGGAGAACTATGAGTTGAGCGAGGCGGAACGCAGAGGTAAGCTCCAGCAGTTGGCTGACAACAAGATCCGGCTCATCCAAGAGCAGGAGGCGCTGGAGCAGAAACAAGCGGAGTTGTTTGGCATTCGCATCCCTCAGGAGCAGATGGATCGGGAGATCACCGACGCATCGAGCGTCTGGCTGGCACCGGCCTCACTCCGCAATCTGGTGACCCTCTACCTACAGCGCGTGTGCGGCAAAGATCAGGAGCTTATCTTGGGGGAGAAGCCGCTGAAGACGCTCCGGTTGGCACAGGAAGCCCGCAGCAGCCTGTTGAATGACTTTCAGCATATCCCGAGGCAAAACACCTCGGGCTACCGCGAATGGGAGAACTGGCTCAAAGGCGGCGAGCGGCATCTGACCATCACATTCGAAGCGGATTGCGCGATGCAGCATCCAGAGGCCGCTTTCATCATGCCCCTCCACCCGCTGGTCAAGCAGGCTGCGCTGGCTGTCGACACCCGGCAACGGGTTATCGCCAACCTGACTGTCGTGTCGAATGAGATGCCCGCAGGGCGCCATGAGTTCGCCATCTACCAATGGCGTTTCCATGGTATTCGGGAGGACTTGGTGCTGAAGCCCGTCGCCTCCGATGCCTTGGTGACCGAACACCTTGTCCGTTTGCTGGCGCGTGCGGCCGATTGTGCCGACGCGATGCCGGTCGGGCTTGACGCTGAGGTCTGGAACGGGCTGGACGGCCGGCACGCCCGGCTGAGCAGCAACACGGTGCGCCCCGGCGGCACCCTCGCGGCCGAGCTGACTTGGGTTGCCGACGCTGAGCCCGGTGATCTGCGCGGGTTTTTGCAACTCATCGCGCCGGATGGCCGCCTCGTCGCTCAGCAGGACGGCATCCCGGGCGGCGGTTACGCGCCCTCAACGGGCTGGACGCCCGGCACTACCGGCTGTGGAGTGACGCCAGAAGCGCTCACAGGCAGAGGAACCAGGAGTTGGCCGAGTACCGACGGGAGAGCCTGTCGGTCAGTCACCGGGCGCGGATCGCCCTGTTGAAGGAACAACTCAACCAGGCGACCAACGAGAAGATACAGAAAATGCGGCAGTCTCAGATCGCCGCCGCTGAGTCGGACTATGCGAGACGAATCCAGGAGTTGGATATCGCCATGGAGAGAGCGGATATTGTCGCCGATCCGGTAGCGTACGGCGTGATTCATGTTGCGGGGGAAACACCATGATGGAAGATGGTATTACGCAGTTAGTAGAGAAAAGGCGGAGATGGGTCGATGCTAACAGAGAAAACAACTTTGAAGCGGGAATCAAACGTCTGCTCACGGAACTTTACCCGGACAGCGCCCATTTCATCTACGAATTACTGCAGAATGCCGAAGACGCTCAAGCCGAAGAGGTACGGTTCATCCTGTTCGACGATAGAGTCGAGTTCGAGCACGACGGGAAGCGGCTATTCTCGATCAAGGATGTGGACGCGATCACCGGCATCGGAGTCAGCACCAAACGTGACGATAAAACCAATATCGGGAAGTTCGGTGTCGGCTTCAAGGCCGTATTCGCCTATACGGAAACGCCCGAAGTCAAATCAGGGGAGGTTCATTTCCGCATTCATGACATGGTGATACCGGAACCAAGCGGGCATACCGAAAGCCAGTCGATCAACCGCCAGACGCGCTTCATTCTGCCATTCAACAACCCCAAAAAATCCGCCGAACGGGCACGGGACGAGATCGCGACCCTTCTTCGAGCGCTCGACGCTACCACGCTGCTTTTTCTTTCCAACATCCGCAAAATTGAGTATTTGCTCCCTGATTTATCTCTTGGCTATATCGAAAGAATCCCGCATGGAGAGCACCGGTTGGAGATACATGTACAACAACCGGGCGAACTTGCTGGGACATCAACCTGGTTCTTGAAGTTCGACAAGGTGGTGCAGGTCGATGACGAAGAGGCTGAGACCGAAAGCCAGAAACTGAAATCATGCTGCATCGCCGTAGCTTTTAGGATAGCAGCGGTAGAAGCAAAAGCAGGCGCAAAGGAGAAGAAGGGCGAGGACGTAGCTGCCATCCCGGAATGGGAGCTTGTGCCGATGGATCGGGGAAAGGTCTGCATCTATTTTCCGGCTGAAAAAGAGACATCCAATCTGCGCTTCCATCTCCATGCGCCGTTTGCATCGACTGTAGCCAGGGAGAGTGTCCGCGATTGCGCGGGCAACAACGTGTTGCGCGATCATCTGGCCGAACTGCTTGCCGACAAGATGACCGCAATTCGAGATCAGGGCTTGTTGACCGTGCGCGCCATGGCATTGCTGCCGAACGATAAAGACCATCTGCCAAAGTTCTACCAACCACTCATGGATCAGCTGGTCAAGGAGTTCCAGGAAAAGAATCTTGTTCCCATGAAACAGGGCGGGCATGCGACATCATCCGGTGTGTTTCGCGGTTCGAGGGGCCTTTCAGACCTGATCGACGACAACGATCTGGTCATGCTCCTGCGCGATGATTATGTTGTGCCGATGTGGGTGGCCAACCCACCCCAGCGAAACCAGCGCGAAGACAACTTTTTGTCACTATTGAACATCGAGGAATGGAACGTATCCGACCTCGTGTCATGCGTTAAGAGAATGGACCATGAAACCATATCGCAGTGGATGAGCAAGAAAGACGATAAATGGCACCACGACTTCTACGAACAGTTGGCTGATTATCTGAACTCAGCCCCAAAAAGCCCCTCTTCTGAAGCGGCATCAAGAACGGCTGCGGTTTCGAGCCCCCCTATTGTCCGCGTTAAGGACCAAACATACCGTAAGGGAAATGAGTGCTTCTTTCCGCCCCAGGAGGATGAAAGGCATGAACGGTTCCCACTTGTTGACAGACACGTTTTTTGCATAGGCGAGGAATCTGATCAAAAACTTCATAACTTTCTTAAGAACATTGGCGTCCGTGAAATTGATGAAAAAGCAGAGATAGAATACATGCTCAAGGAGCGGTACTCTCAGGTAGCGTTAGCTAGAGAGACTTTCAGGCC
>CAZZBA010000428.1:0-3461 GCA_964652765.1 uncultured Victivallales bacterium
GGCATATTCGAAGTCGTTCCCGAAGGAACTGCTTGTGAGGCGGCGCGGGGCGGTTGCGCCATTGGATGCGCTCCTCACCGAACTGGATTGAGCTGCTACTATCCGCAACCGAACCGGCCGGAATCCGATACCGGTTGCGGGGGGTACGCCATGGTCTAGCACGCGGTTATTACCGTTGCATTTAGCCGCCTTGATCGTTAAAGATTTCACACACACAGCGAACTGCCGCGAGTAAACGAGGGGCCCCCGCCGCCGGGGGTAGCGAGAGGCATGCACGTCAGGTTTTGCGGGGTGTCGTTTTCACGTCCGTGGATTGAGCGCGTGGAATCGTGATGTCTGTACGCATCCACGGAAGGGAGAGAAAGCGATGGCCGCCCGGTATGACCTGAAGGAGCATATTCAGCTTGTCGAGAGTGCGCCGCGCGCCGAGGGGATCCTCGACCAGCGCGAGATCACCATCCAATCCTTCCAGACAAGCCTACCGTTCGAGTTCGCCAAGTTGGATGCGGACTTGGGCGCGGCATGGCTTTCCCCCACCGTCCGTCTGGGTGTGTTTTCGCGCAGTTCTTCATCCCAGCAAAATGGTTGTTCCGCTGTTCTTGGTCTACAGGATCGTCTCACCGTGCGGGCCTACAATTACGAGAAACGGACGCCGTTATGGTACTCCTGGAAGGACGTGATCGTGGAGACGGCGGCCATACGGTACTACCGGGGCGCCGACGGATTACTGTGGTTCATCACCACGGGCGGCGGGCGGCGGATTACGGAAGAGAAGTTGGCGGAGTTCAACAGCGTGTTTCTGGGAATCCCGCCGACCGCCGTGACCAAACAGGTGTTCGATCTGGCCAAGCTGCGGGAGTTGTGTTTCAACCGCTTTGTGAGCCGTCTTTACATGGTGCGATTCACTGACCCGTCCGGCAAGGCGTACCGCAGCATTGACCACGCCCTTTTCCAGAGCCGGGAATATATCGATCCCGAAGCCCCGTGCATGCAGGATGTGCGGGCCGACGAGCAGGTAAAGATCGAGTCCTTCGACTCCGACATTGAGGTGAGGTGTAGCGACCTCGATGCACCGGTGCGGGTGCGCTTCTTCATCAGGGGCCTTTCCGGCGCCTTGCGATTACGGTTCCCGAGACTCGTGCTCAAGGGCGATACGCGGAAGCCCGACAAGCAGGCGGAAGCGTTTTACCGGATCGTCAATGCGACGCGAGATTCGATTCTCGATGCCAATTACTATCAGGAGAACCAGGAATCGCTGGAGATCCTGCATGGGGCACCCGACCTTTTCCCCGAAACGGTGGACTTATCCATGTATCGCAAGGTGTTGAACCGTCCGGATTGCAGGGAGAAGTTTTTCGCCGGGATCAATCTGAACGCGCCCAAGGCCGAATGGGGCCCGCATTTGCTGGCGCTCGACCAGTTGGTAGTGACGGTTGCGGTGCGCGTGCATGTGGAGGGCTTGGTGGGCGACCTGGGGAGCGGCAATCCCCTGATGGCGGCCAAGTTTGTGGATGAGTGCCGGACGGACGCGAGATTGTCGCGGCTCGGAACGGTTGCCGCCGCAGGCTTGTGCGCCAAGTTGCACGAGGTCCCCGCGGAGACGCGCGCCCAAGTCGAGGGGGCCTTCCTCTTGTGGGCGGTGGCACACGCAAAGGATGGCTGGGATGTGGACGCCGACACCGGGGATCTCGCCGTGTTGAAATGGCGGGGGCGGCTCGAAAGCATGGTCATCGGGTTGCGGAGCGCGGTCCTCTCGAATCTGATGGACCGGATTCATGCAAAGTTGGCGGGCACTGATGGCGACGTCGGTCCGCTATTGAAGAAGTTCAACTGGTGTGTGGCAACCGCCAAGACGTTGCCGGCCGATCATGCGGACTGTCCTGTATCGTTGCGCTTGATCATCGAAGGCATGGTGCCTGCGTGTATTGGCGACGGCAACAAAGTGCTGAAAGAGCCAGTGAATAGTCTGGAAGCGCTCGACGAAGGGGTATTGAAGCATTTCGGCCTTGCCCTGTGGCCCTTCATCGTACCGCAACGACAAAACGGCAAGATCGTGCTCACCAATGGAGGATGTGGAACGGCGCAGGCCATGCATGTGATGCAGGCGGGGGAACTTCCGGGCGTAGACAGCGCGCCGTGCATTGACCTGTGGCCAGGCAAGGAAATGAGTGTACCAGCGGTCGGTGATCCGACCTCGATTGAGGTGCGCTTCTCGAAGTTCGGAAGGGACTTCCGAGCAACATTGCCCGTGATTCCGGCGCACACGGCAACTGGCGTCAAAGAGTCGGGAGCGCGTGAATCATACCCCGAGGCGGCGAAGCTCGATGCGATTATGGGGGAAGTCAAGGGACTGAAAGGTGTTGTTGTCCAATCGGCGGACGTGACCAATCGCGTAAGAGCCGAATCCGAACGGCGCAAGGTGGTGATCGAAGAAATGGCTGAGGGCGCGGACAAGTTCCTTGCGGGGATGCGTGCGCGAATTACTGAGCCTGAGAACTTGAACCTTTTCATGTGTCTGCTTGAGAAGACGGCGGCGGATGGACAGGAACGATACCTGTCCTATGCCGAAATCGGCGGGCGGCTGGATGGCGTCACCAAGCAGGCAGTCGGGGCGCGCGTGAATCGGTTCAAGGGCAAGTACCCCGAAGTGTGGGACTACGTGGATGCGTTGCGTAATCCCGAAAAGACGGTCGCTTTCTCCGAGATGGCCCCATCCGAACGCCGCAAAAGCGGCATCGACGAATCCTACAACTACGACGCACGTTAATCCCGCCGTCAATTGACGGGATTGACGCTGCTAACTCCCTGAATCAGAGGAGGTTGCTTCGGCAACCTCCTCTTTTTTTTGACCCGCGCCGAAACATGTAGGGCTGCGACGCGGCGAACCAAGCGCAACAAGCGACTTTCCCGTGGGCGGTCTGAACCGGAAACCAGGCGCAGGTTGATTTCCTGGTTATTGATGTAGCGGCAATCGGAACGGGAGGACGGCAATGAAAAGAGACGAGAGGTTCAATCAGTTAATGGCCCTGGCCTTGGATGGCGATAGCGACGCGCCGGGCGATCTGTTTCGAGAGTACGGTTACGTGTTCTCGATGAACGCAAGGGGCTCCGCCCATGAGTGACTTGACCGGCGAATTGCTGGCGGCGGTTGTGGCGGCGACGACCGACCGGAAGGAGGCGGCGCTCAAGGCCCTGCGCGGAGACCCTGAACCAGAGCGAAGCACGGTTCAGGGCAAGGGTCCGCTTTTGATGGGGATGAGCGCGGGGGCGAAGTTCCTGGGCGTGAGCCGCGCCACGTTGTGGCGGGTCCTCCGTGCCGGAAAGATTCAAAAAGTGGAGTTGTTCCCCGGATCGTTCCGCGTGCGGCGGGAGGATCTTGAAGCGTTGGCGGCGGGGGCATTGGGAATGAGCGGATCCAAGTCCCGACGCGGGCAGATGCGGAAGGAGGTGGCAATGGTGGG
>CAZZBA010000429.1:0-3456 GCA_964652765.1 uncultured Victivallales bacterium
GAGGGGAATCCGATCCTGGTGCCGGATCACAGGCCTTGGCGGAATGTGGTGACGTTCAATCCGGGTGCAATTGTTGAGGACGGGGTCTTTTACCTGGTTGAGCGCGCCTGCTCCAGTCTGGTTCCGTTTGTCTGCCAGTTCGGGTTGTGGAAAAGCACGGATGGATTCAACTTCGAGCTGGTGCAGGAGGAACCCGTCTTCACGCGTGAGCATATCGGTTGTCCGGAAGGCACCGTCGAGGATCCTCGTCTTGCCAAGTACGGCGATACGTTCTACATGACCTATGTGCAGCGCAATTACACTCCGGAGTGCTATCCGCATGGCAAGGGGGTGCCGAAGTATGTGCGCATCACGCATGTGCCACCGGGGGATCCCAACAACTATCGCTCCGGCATTGCCCGCTCAAAGGATCTGATCCATTGGGAGGACATGGGGCTGATGACGCCACCGGACAATGATGATCGCGATTGCGTGCTGTTTCCTGAGATGGTCAATGGCCGGTATGCCATGCTGCGGCGGCCGATGTACTATGTGGGACCGGAGTATGGCTGCGACCGCCCCAGCATCTGGCTCAGCTATTCCGATGACCTGATGCACTGGGAGAAACCGGTACTGGTGGCCAAGGCCCAGAATGACACCTGGGAGCAACGCAAGATCGGGGCCTCCGGTCAGCCTGTCCGTACGGACAAGGGCTGGCTGACTCTGTATCATGGCGTCGACAGGAATGCGGTTTACCGCACAGGCGTCATGCTGCTGGATCTTGATGATCCGACCAAGGTGATCGCGCGCGCGCCGGATGTGATCTTCGAGCCGGAAGCCTTTTATGAGATCACGGGCCTGGTGATCCCCCGCGTGGTTTTCCCCTCGGCCACCGTCGAGCACAATGGCACGCTCTTTGTCTATTATGGCTGCTGTGACACCTGGATCGGGGCGGCCTCGGTCGATATGGGTGAAATCCTGGACTATGTTTGCGCCTATCCGGTGTGAGTTAGAATCTTTTTTCCCCCATGCGATGCTGGTGTTTTTGAAAAATCGGTTTAGAATCTGAACATGGTAAAACTAAAAGAGGAACGTCAACCGCGATGGCACGAGCGGCCGCTGGTGCTGCTGACGGGCTTGTCCGAGGATGTTGCCCGTGAGACGGTCGAGCTGGTCCGCGAGTGGCACTGGGACTTGCGGGCTTCTTGGATCACGCGGAACGAATGGCCCGACGACAAACCTGTGGCGGGGGCGCTGATTGGAGGATCTGCGGACGATCCGCTGGCGCAGCGCGTGTATGAGGGAGAAATGCCCCGCCGTGCGTCTCGGGCTCCTGCCGCATCCTGACGACAGGATCCTGCCGGCGGTTCTGCCCGATATAGTGGCCAGCGGACGTCTGGCTGCTGAACATTTTGCGTTGCGCGGTTTCAAGACAGTCGCTTTCGTGGGCTACGACCCCGAGGACCCCGAGTCCAATGCCCACCCGATGTACAAGGCGTTTCGCCAGCACGCGGAAGCGCTCGGCATGACCTGCTTGGTGAAGAAACAAATTGAAGAGGACGAGAGTTCTATCAACGACAAGTACAAGAAAAGAATCGCGATACTTGCGGACTGGTTCAGCATCCTGACGAAGCCCGTGGGTGTATTTTCCTACGACGACGCGATGTCATCACGGCTATTCATGGCCTGTGCCAAGGCGGGCGTGGATGTTCCGGAGGAGGTGGCCCTGCTGGGATATGGCAACAGCTACCAGTGTGAGCTGACCGCGGTGGGCCTCTCGTCCGTCGATCCGGCCGAGGACGAACGTATCCGGACGGCGCTGCACTTGTTGCGCCGGTTGATGGATGGCGCGCCTGCGCCGCTGGAGCCGATCCGTGTGCCGCCGCGGGGCATCGTCGAGCGGCGCAGTACGGACGTGCTGGCGGTTCCTGATCCGGCCATCGCGCGTGCGCTGCGCTTCATCTGGGACCACTTCGACCAGAACCTTTCGATTCAGTACATTGCGGAAGCCGTTGGAATCCCGCGCCGCAGCCTTGAGCGCCGCTTCCGGCAGCACCTCGGCCGCAGCGTGCATACGGAACTGGGCCGCAAGCGCGTCGCGGAGTTGCGCCGCCTGCTCTTGAGCACGGACGCCCCGCTGGCCGACCTGGCCCCGCGCGCGGGGTTCTTCACGCTGGCCAACGCGCACAAGAGCTTCCTCCGCGCCTACGGCGTCTCGCCGAACAAGTTCCGGACGATGCACCGGGACGGAGAGTTGACCTAGAAGGTCAAACGAACGTAAGCGTAAAGCTGAAATACAGATAAATCAGACTGCAGACCGCAGGCTACAGACTGTAGACTTTTTTGCGGTTGGATGCAGATCGGGAGGGACAGCGGCTCGCTGTCCGCACGCCAGGGGACGGGGACGACGTGGAAGTCGTCCCGGTTCTGGAGGGCCCGATTCCACGCGGGCCGCGGAGCAAAAGGTTGCGGTGGCGCAGGACGGTGCGTGCAGCGCCGCGGACGGGGTGCAACCCATCCCTCTATCAATAAGGCTTCGCCAATTACCCTTAGTGTAGCAGCGCGGTTCTCCATTCCTCTGTCAACCCGAGTCGTCTGGCCCACTCCTCGATCGCCTGCCGGTCTATGGCCTCGCCAGACACACGCAGCATGCCTGCAATGTCACGCAGGTGCTTCTCGGAGCGGCCCTCGCGGAAGTATTCCAGCTTGCGCACAATCACATATTCCGGCGGAGCCAACATGACCGGTTCGCCGCCGAATACCATCCGCCGCCGCCGCCCCATGCCCCAGACGTGCAGGGGGTCACGTCCCAGCGGATAGATGTCGGCCTTGAAACCGCTGGCCATGTGGATCACGTTAAGATGGCCTCGGGATTCGCGGTTGGTCTCGACCAGGATGACATCCTCGGGCGGACAGTAATAATGTTCCGCCGGAAAAGCCTGTACGAAATCGTGGATTCCGTCACCGACCAATTGCAGCACAATATCCACATCAAGGGTCAGCCGGGGTTCGCCATAGGCCATGCTGGCCGCCGAACCCGTGACCATATACTCCACTCCCAATCGGTTCAGGGGGCGAATGAACGCCAGCCACATATCAGGCGGTATGTCCATGAAGAAATGCCTTTCTAACCGCCTGCTCGACGAGGGCCTCGGACCAATCTGGATGCAGCGCACGCAGGGCGGAAGCCTTCCACGCACGCGCTTCGGCATAAAGTGTTGCGGCAACACGCCAACGCCCGGCCGGATCCATGGTCCGCAATAATTCCAATTGATGCCCAGACTGCATGACTCTCCTTTCTTTTCAGATGCTGCAATCCTACGCCTAACCGGATGCAGGCGCAAGGCGGAAGCATCGAGTGTAAATTCGGGGTGGGATATGAAGTCGAAATTGGGAAAGTCGAAAGTCGAAATAGACAACGGTTGGATGCAGATCGTGAGGGCCCGATTCCACGCGGGCCAATGTGCAAAAGTTCCC
>CAZZBA010000430.1:0-3440 GCA_964652765.1 uncultured Victivallales bacterium
AGGGGGAAGCGTGGGGGGGAAAGGAGGGGGGGGGGGGCAGGGGGGGGGGGGGGTGGTGGGGGGGGGGGGGGGGGGGGGGGGAAGGCGGGGCATCAGTGATTGGTTAACCCGAAGCGCAAACCTACAAAACCAGCTCCTTTCAGAATCCTTCCTCTAGGTCGACCGTATGCGGCGACCTTCTGGTCGGGCTCCTCGAACAAACAGCTTGCCGCCCGGTTTAGATAGAAGCCAGTCTGCTCAGCGAGCCCGATGACATGCGGTGTCGTGTAGAACCTGGCGGCCGAGTAGAACGGGTGGCCATCGGCACCCATCCGCGCATAGGACTCTCCCCAGGGGCTGTCTTTCGGAACCATCCCCACAATCGTGTAACCGTCCTCTCGCAATACCCTGCGGCACTCGCAGAATGCTTGGGCGAGGTCCCCCAAGAAGCAGATCGTCGTGATAAGAAACGTTGCCCCAAACCGGTTGTTCTCATAGGGCAACGCTTCCGCGCTACCAAGTCGGGTCCGAATGCCGCGTCGCGAGGCGTAGGTCAGGACAGCCGGACTCGGGTCAACACCCTCGTCCACATTGAACGCGACCGCAAATCGGCCGGTCCCGACGCCCACTTCCAGCCAAGGGTGAGGCGCATCACACAGAAGCTCCCGAATGCATTCCGCCTCAACCCGGAAGATCGGCCTCCCTTTCTGGCTATCGAACCACGCGTCGTACTGATCGGCGAGCCGGTCAAAAGGCGACCCTGCGGAGGGACCAGGGAGTGCTTTGTTTGCACACTGAGCCACGCTGGTTCGCTTCCCTATATTGAAACGACCTTGTCTGAATCCCGAACCAACTCGTACAAGTCTTTCATCGTGGACAGGGGGCAAAGCTCCGTGCCGTGCGAGTTACGGAGTTTCAGGCAGGTTCCACACGCCAGAATCTCGCCGCCTTCGTCAACAAAGGTCTGCATCATCTGCTTGACGTTAAACGGCTCGGCCATGTGACTCTCGCACTCCACGCCCTTGGCGAGCAAGAAAGCCTTGACCTCGTCACCCGCTTTCCGCGCGAAGACTCCTAGGCGAAAGCCGTTCCAGAGTGTCTCGGCATCCGTCGAATAGATCACTAGTCCCAGTTTCATATGTCTTCCTTTCTTGCCACAATGCCGTAGTGATACGGGGGCAAATCCACGTTCTGTTTCTCCATCACAAATCCGGCGTCCGTCACCCACTGGCGGCAATGCTCCGGGCGCGGGCGTATCGCCATCGGCGGCCCGCGTGGCGTTTCGGGATCGTAGTTCCAATGAATCACCGCCACCCGCCCGCCGGGCGCAAGGATTCGGCGGGCTTCGGTCAGCAATCGCGCCGGGTTCTCGGCGTGCAGGATGTTGAAGAGCATGACGTAATCCACAGAGGCAGCCTCCAACGTCGTGCCGGCCGCTATGAAGTCCCGAAGGTACAGGCGCACGTTGTGGACGTTCTCGCGTTGCGCAAGGGACCGCGTCGCTTCAATCATGGCCGGTTCGATGTCGAAACCGTGAAGTGTGCCCCGGATGCGCCGGGCGGCCGGTATGGCGAAGGTTCCATACCCGCAACCGAAATCCACGGCGTCACGCACGGCACCAATCAGGCCCATCTCGTCAAGGATTCGGTCCGGCGCGAAGAACCCCTGCCACATCGTTTCATCCGGCATCCCGCTTTCCCTTACCTTCATGGCCGCGCCCTCCACGCCTGGGCCACGGTGGCGACCAGACACCGAAAGGCCGTGTTGCCGTCCGCTTCGCCCTTTTCAAAGTCGTTTCCTTCGATGCCCATTTGATTCGTCACATGCGCAAAGCAAGCGATCGGATAGCCCTTGGCTTGCGCGAGCGCATACAGGCCAGCGGCTTCCATCTCCACCGCCATGAGGTTCTCCGCGCATGCAAAGGCAATCGCTTCTTCCGTTTCGCGGAACGGCGCATCGGTGGTCCACGCGCCGCCTTCGCACATGCCCGGAATGGCTGTTGTGGCGCTCCGCGCGACGGTCAGTGCCTCGGCACGAATGGACACGTAGTCGGCTGGGGGCAGGTAGTGATAGCTGGTTCCTTCATCACGTAAGGCCCGTTCGATCAGAACGAAATACGGCGGCGGCATTGCGGCTGGCACAAGCCGTCCGGCGGATGTCACGCTCACTACAAAGCGGCAGCCCGACGCGAAGAGTTCTTCCGCCACCAACACGGCGAACGGTGCGCCCACCGCACACCCGAGAACGCCTACCGTGCCGCCCGGCAGGTTACAGTCAAAGAGTTCCGTGTGATAGCAGGCCCAGAAGGGGTTCCGTCTTGCGCCGCTGCTTCGGAGTTCCCGCGACAAGTCGCCATCGGGATCAAGCACACACACTTCTGGCACCTTGCCCTCCGGAATGTTCTTCTGCCGTCTCGCCTCGCGTAGTAGGTTGCCAGGACTGAACACGGAAGGCTGTGCATGGTGCTTGTGATTGAGAAGGGGCGGCGTGGTCATCGTCACTCCCCCACCGCGATCTTGAAGCCGCAGGCACGTAAGTCGGGGATCCCGTCCTCCAGGCGGATAGCGCGGAACCCTTGCTGTCGCAGCAACTCGACGGCCTTCACGGCGAGTACGCAGTAGGGCCCGCGACAGTAGGCGACGATTTCGCGGCTGCGAGGAAGATCCTTCAAACGACGCTCGAGTTCATCAAGAGGTATGGACAATGCGCCGGGGATGTGCCCCGCCTTGAATTCTTCCGGCGGTCGGACATCGAGCACCATCACGCTTCCATCACGCACGCGCCGGAGCAAAGTCCCGCGGTCAACTTTCTCCATGCCAGTCCGGGCGGTAAGGAACTCCCGTGTCACCCGCTCGATATCGACCAGACGGTTCTCCGCCAGCGTCCGCATGGCTAGGAGAAATGCGGACACCTCTTCGTCGGCGATTCGGTATGTCACGTACAGCCCGCGTTTGTCGGCATCCACCAGCCGTGCGGCGTGAAGCGAGCGCAAGTGCTGTGAAGCATTCGCCACCGTCAACGAAGTCTCGGACGCCAGCACCTCCACTGTGCGAGGTCCTTGGGCCAACACGTCGAGTAATTCCAGCCGTTTGGGGCTCGACAGTGCCTTCCCCACACGGGCCAGCTCCTCAAAGACTGTGTTCTTGTACTGTCGCGCGTTCATACCAGCACCTCAACTATTCAAGAGAGTTGTAGAATAGTGGTCTGACCGCGTCAAGCACGTTCTGCCATGGCAGGCGGTTGCATAAACGTGTTGTCCTACAGAGCCACGGTCGCGCTGGGTGTGTGCCGTCGTCTTGACGGCCGAGTGGTCCTGATCTCTATTTCTTTTTCCCGCTTCCAGTTGATTCCTGTCCATGTCTTGGAGGGCATGAGGTCGTGGCGATCCAGATATACAGTCAGAAATCGAATGCTTGGCGGGATGCGTACAACCCGTTGAGGGGGATGAACCTGCCGAAACT
>CAZZBA010000431.1:0-3424 GCA_964652765.1 uncultured Victivallales bacterium
CGGACTGCGAGCACTGCAACCATTGCGCCGACAGCCGCTGCCGCCTGTGCCTCAATCGCAAGACCTGCCGCCGGAAAGAATTCATTCTGGACGCCGTGCCGACATCAGGCTAATCTCTCCTGTGTTCGCGAGTGTGAAAGGGCTGGCAGCGGGAAACGGAGCGTATGGAACAGGCAGTGGTATCGGGAGGCAGTCTGCTGGTCGCCGTCCAGGCGACATTCGCACTGGTCAAGGTGGGCGGCCGGGCGACATTCAAGCTGGCTCCCTCGCTGAAGCGTTTCTGCATGAACGCGCTCGATCACGGCTGCCAGGACATCGTCTTCGACATGGAGGAATGCCAGGGGATGGATAGCACGTTCATGGGTGTCCTGGTAGGCATCGCGATTCATCCTGGCGGGGCTGTCAAGCCCCGTGTGATTGTCGTGAACCTGACGGCACGCACGCATGACATGCTGACGACGCTCGGGCTGGAGCGGGTGCTGGAGTGCCACAAGCAGGATGATCCCCAGCCGGAACTGAAGCGTCGCCTTGCCGCCGCGCTCCACCTCGAAGGACTGGAGGCCGATGACGACCGGACACTGTCGCTGGCCACCATGCTACAGGCTCACCAGCACCTGGTGGATGTCGATCCCGAAAACATAGCTCGTTTCCGCGATGTACTGACCTACCTCGACCAGGACATTCGGCGCAACGGCGGGTAAGCAGACCCCTATCAACCGGTTGCCACCGGGATGGTCTTGTAGCCGGGGTCGGTGACCCCGGTCGCGCCTGGATTAGCTAACGAGAGGCTTCGATATGCGCCTTCTCGTGTACGCCGGGGTCACCGACCCCGGCTACAGGCATGTTCTGTTGCATGAAGATGCGGATGCCGAGTGCGATGCCGTCGGCAAGGCGGTTGCGATAGTGCGTTTCCGCCAGCTGGTTGCGTTCGTCCTCATGGGAAAGGAACCCGATTTCGACCAACGCGGCAGGGCAGGGTGCCAGGCGCAGCACCTCGAAACGGGCTCGCTTGACGCCACGGTCAACGGTCTGCGTCTGGTCGATCAGTTCGCGCTGCAGGAAATACGCAAGCTGCAGGGAGGCAGCATCGTGCAGGTTGCCGGTGAACGCTTCCGCGACCGGCACGGTCTCAGCTGTGGAGGGGAATCCGGCTGCCGGCATGATAAAAGTCTCAATTCCACTGGCACTGGCACTCGGTGCCTTGTTGGCATGGATGCTTACCAGCACACTGCCGTGGCGGCGCCGGGCGAAATCGGGGCGTTCGGCCAGCGTCAACGTCTTGTCGCCGCTGCGCGTCATGCGCACCTCGATGCCGGCCGCCTTCAGCCGGCGTCGCACCCGACGGGCGACATCCAGCACCAACGTCTTTTCGTTGGGCATGTCTGCCATGACCGCCCCGGGATCATTCCCGCCATGACCGGGGTCGAGGATCACGATAAAGGGTTCGGACGGATCGGACCGATCCGTCTGATCGGTCGGGGGCAGCAGGGGGATGAGAACGGTATCGACATCGGCTTGCGCGATTGTGCGCTGTAGTACGGCAACTTTCGTGCTGTTGGTTCCTTCCGCTTCAGCCAGCGTGTTCGTGACGGTATTGGTGGTCGTCGCCCCGTTCATCCAGAGCAGCGTGCCGTTGAACTCCAGGCGGCGCGATCCGTCGAAAAAGCGCAGGACGGCATCGGCCGTTTCCCAGGTGGTGATGCCGCCGGCCTTCGTGACGTACACCACGCCGAAGCGGTTGGTGAGGGTGTCGAGCGGCACCATCTCAGGAACGGGAGGGGGTATGGCCTCGCGAGCCGTAGCGTGGAGGACGAAACCATTAAATGAGATCAGCAGCCACGCAACAGCAACCCTCTGGATCGAGGCCATGGTTACTCAGCCGGTGCAGGCGGAGGTGTCACAGGGCTGTCATCCGCGGCTGCCGGGGCCTCGATAATGGGCGGTGGCGCAGGCTGGACGGCCACCGGAACCGAGGCCGCTTCTGGCATCGAGGATACGTCGCCGTCGGGGGCGGGAAGCGCGATCGGACCGCCGGAGGGCGGCATGGCCGCCGAATCCGGCATACCGCCAGGCACCCCGTCCGGCATGCCCGGCTGCGGGGCCGGTAAATCCACCTTGACCGAGTCCATCACCGAGCCGCCGCCCTGCTGCCGCGCGGTCAGGATCGTCAGCAGCACGGTGTTGAACAGGAAGATCCCGCCCAGCACCACGGTGGCCTTCGTAAGAACGTTCCCCATCCGCGAGCCGAAAATCGCCTCGCCCGCACCGCCGCCGAAGGCAGTGCCGCCCATGCCGCCCTTGGTCTTCTGCATGAAGATAATGGCGATGAGCATCAGGCTCAGCAGCCCCTCGAACACGATCAGCAACCCGTAGATAAAGCCCATGTTATTTCCTGTTTCCTTATTTATGCTGGGCGATGCGCACCAGCTCGACAAACGACTTTGCTTCCAGCGAGGCCCCGCCGATCAGGCCCCCGTCAATATCCGGTTTAGCCAGCAGTTCCGCCGCGTTGGACGGTTTCATGCTGCCACCATACTGGATCCGCACGCTCTGCGCAACATCTTCGTTCGACATTTCCTTCAATATGGAACGGATGAAGGCATGCATCTCCTGCGCCTGCTCCGGTGATGCCGTCAGGCCGGTGCCGATCGCCCAGACCGGCTCGTAGGCGATCACGAGCTTCTTGAGTTCCGCCGGGGCGATTCCTGCCAGGCTGCCCTGCACCTGGGTGCGCACGACCTCCATGTGCTTCCCGGCCTGGCGTTCAGCGATCGTCTCGCCCACGCAGACGATCGGCGTCAGCGTCGCGGCCAGCGCGGCCTTGGCCTTCTTGTTGACGATCTCGTCGGTCTCGCCGAAGTACGAACGCCGTTCGCTGTGGCCGAGGATCACGAAGTGGCAGTAGAGCGAGCGCAGCATATAGGCCGAGATCTCGCCGGTATAGGCTCCGCTGGCCTCCCAGTGCATATTCTGCGCACCGAACTTGATGGAAGAACCGCCGACCACGTCCGCCACGATCGACAGAGAGGTGAACGGCGGGCATAGCACCACCTCCACATCGCTGCACACGGCCAGCTCTCGTTTGATCTCCTCGGCCAGCGTTTGCGACTCGCTAACCGTCTTGTTCATCTTCCAATTGCCCGCAATAATCCGTTTCCTGTGTTTCATGGTATCCTTTATATGCCTACGCCTTGTTGCTCAATGCCGCCACGCCGGGCAGTTCCTTGCCTTCAAGGAACTCGAGGCTGGCGCCGCCACCGGTGCTGATGTGGGTCATCTTCGGTGCCAGGCCGCTCTTGTTGACCGCGCTGACGCTGTCGCCGCCGCCGATGATGCTGACCGAACCGCTGTCGGCCACCGCCTGGCAGACGCCCATGGTACCCTTGGCGAAGGGGGCCATCTCGAAGCAGCCCATCGGGCCGTT
>CAZZBA010000432.1:0-798 GCA_964652765.1 uncultured Victivallales bacterium
CACCATCTTTACGCCAGAGCAGACACGGTTCATCGGCGATTTCTGGCTCCACTTCGATGCGGACCGGATGCTCTTCTCCATGCCCACCGATAAGGATTGGCAGGTCTTCGAGATCCGGCTCGACGGTACGGGGCTGCACCAGGTCTCGCCTGCGATCGAGAACGGCGTCAATAACTACGACGCCTGCTACCTGTCGAACGGCGATTTCCTCTACACCTCTACGCTACCGATGGTCTCCGTGCCCTGCGTCGCCGGGCGTGCCCATGTGGCCAATCTTGTGCGCCTTTATGCGGACGGATCCGTGCGGCAGTTATGCTTTGACCAAGAGCACAACTGGAATCCGCGCGTGCTTTCCAACGGCACCATCCTCTACCAGCGCTGGGAATATACCGACACCCCGCACTCCAACACCCGCCTGCTGATGACCATGAACCCCGACGGCACCAACCAGCGCTCGCTTTACGGATCGAACTCCTACTGGCCTACAGCCTTCTTCTATGCCACGCCGGTGCCGGGCTCGTCCACGCGCCTGGCGGGAATCTCCACCGGACACCACGGCGATGGGCGTCTCGGGGAGTTGATCATTCTGGATGCCGCCAAAGGCCGCCACGAGGCCTCGGGCGTGGTCCAGCCGATTCCATCGACCGCCACCAACAACATCGGCAGGATCTACGACCACGTGCGCAACGTCTGGCCTCGCTTCCTTCATCCGCAGCCGCTCTCCGAAAACTATTTCCTGGTCGCCTGCCAGCCTACCCCGAAGCATAAGTGGGGGGTGTATCTGGTGGATGTGTTCGA
>CAZZBA010000432.1:810-3417 GCA_964652765.1 uncultured Victivallales bacterium
CGCCGTCGTCGTCGAGCCGATTCCCGTCGTCCGTCGTCCTGTGCCGCCCATCCTTCCGGATCGCGTGGATCCCGCGCGCAAGGATGCCACCATCTACATCGCCGACATCTACGAGGGGCCCGGACTGCGGGGGATTCCCCGGGGTACGGTCAAATCCGTCCGGGCCTTCTCATACACCTTCAGTTATCACGGCGTGGGTGGTCTTCTGGGTGTCATCGGCATCGACGGTCCCTGGGATTTGCATCGGCCGCTCGGCACGGCCAAGGTTTATCCCGACGGCTCCGCCAAGTTCACCGTTCCGGCCAATACGCCGATCTCGCTCCAGCCCCTGGATGCCGACGGCCAGGCGTTGGCGGTCATGCGCTCCTGGCTCACGGCCATGCCCGGTGAGGTGCTCTCCTGTGTCGGCTGCCACGAGGATCGCAACATGGCCCCGCCTGCCCGCCGCACCATCGCCTCGACGAGTCCGAGCGCCACGCTTGAGCCGTGGCGTCCTTATGTCGCGGGGTTAAGTTTCGACCGCGACGTCCAGCCCGTCCTGGACCGCCGTTGCATTGCCTGCCACGACGGCGTTACCGCCAAGCCCGACCTGCGCAAGGGATCCATGATCAATTTTCGCCCAAAGTATGCCGGAGCACGGGGCGGCACCGTCTCGCAGGCTTATATCAATCTCTTTCCATACAGCCGCGCCAACGGCATCGAGGGCGACTATCACCTCCTTTCTCCCATGGAATTCCATTTTTCAACGAGTGAGCTCGGGCAGATGTTGATCAAGGGGCATCACGGCGTGGACCTTACGCCTTTGGAACGTGATGCGCTTGTGGTCTGGAGCGACCTCAACCGACCCTATCACGGTTCATGGAATTCCATCGGCTGGAAGGGTGCCAGCATCCCTGCCCTTGAAGACAGTAGGGCGCACCTGCGTGAGCAATACGCGGGCGTGTCAGAGAACCACGAGGAGGTTCCGCCACCGCCCGCGCCGGTCGAGCCCGTCAAGCCAGCCCCTCAGGAGCTCATCGAAAAACCTGTGATCGAGCTGGCTGGCTGGCCTTTCGAGGCCAGCGCCTCTCCGGCCGCCCCGCTTGAGGTCGACGGCTACGCCATCGCGATGATGAATATCCCTGCCGGGGCGTTCGTCATGGGCAATCCGGACGGGCATCGCGACGAACAGCCCGCCACCCGCGTTGTCATCGACAAACCCTTCCGGATGGCCACATACGAAGTCTCCAACGAACTCTACCGCAAATTCAACCCCGCCCACGATTCGAAGGTGGCCGACATGCTCTCCTACCAGTTCGGCCAGCGCTTCTGGTCGCTCAACGAGGCGCACCAGCCCGTCTGCCGCGTCTCCTTCCGCGATGCGCTCGCCTTCTGTCGATGGCTCTCGGTTAAGACGGGCAAAACCGTGACGCTCCCGACGGAGGCGCAATGGGAATGGGCAGCCCGTGCTGGCACCGCCAATGCCGCGCCTTTTGCTGACTACGGACGACATGCCAACACCGCCGATCTGCAGATGCAGCGCTTCTACGCCGATACCGCCCACGAAAGCTACCATGGCATTGCCATAAAGCCGAATCCGACGGTGTACGAAATGTACTTCCTGCACGACCCCTTGGTTGATGACGGCCAGCAACTCTCCGCCCGGCCAGGCACCTATCCGGCCAACGCCTTCGGACTCCACGACATGCACGGGAATGTCGCCGAATGGACCCGTTCCCGTTATCTGGTCTATCCCTACACGGATGCCGATGGACGCAACGACGACAGCCTTCCCGGCAAGCGAATCGCCCGCGGCGGCTCCTGGTGGCACCGGTCGTCGCTCTGCACCAGCAGCCACCGCTTGGTCTACGACGATTACCAACCCGTCATGTGGGTCGGCTTCCGCATGGTTATAGAGGAATGATTTGAAACCGATTCCATGTTTGATCGCAAGCTTGATGTGCGCATTGGCCGCGACGGCAGTGGAACCAGATGCCGGGCACGAAAGGATTCGCGTTGATGGGAATCGACTTGTGGAGGGACCAGCGGTATCGTACCCGGCATGAGATTGAGCACATGCACCGACAGGCCATCCGCGAGGGCAGGCGCTTTTATGATCAGTATGCGATGACCGTATGGAACAGCAAAATCAAGGACTAGGGACCAGTCGTTTAGGAACTAGGCGCCAACAGGACCCTGAAAGACAATCCTCAAGAATGAAAAACAGAACAATAACAGCCGTTTTACTAACAGCCGTGTCAATCCTGGCGCTTGACGCTTATGCGGGCGAGTCACAAGAGCCTAAGGAACAGAAGGCCCGAATCGCGTTTTCCACCCCGGAAGCACTGGTGCGTTCGATCCGGCATATCCTCGCCAACAAACCGGAGCAGTACAAGCAAGGTCCTGTCTATCTGGAGGCTGCCTTGCGGTTTGTGGAAGATATGCCCAAAATTACGGAAGGGCTTGCAACCAATGCTCCGCTGGCCATTGCGTCGCTAGAAAAATTCGAGGAACTAAAGTTTGCCGCGCTGGTGCGCGATAACCCCTGTCTTGATTTCGAAGAAACTCTTGTTGTGCTTTCCGACCGGGTTCCCATCACGGCGAATTGGCTCGGAACCCACACGCTCA
>CAZZBA010000433.1:0-3390 GCA_964652765.1 uncultured Victivallales bacterium
ACAACGCTGCCGTTGGCAGCGCTTGCCGCAGATGCTACGCCCGATGCCAAGGCCCAACTGGGTCGGATCTTGTTTTTCGATACCTCGCTCTCCGAGCCGTCCGGCCAGTCTTGCGCCACCTGTCATGCGCCTGGCACCGCTTTCATCGATCCCGATAGCTCCAGACCGACTTCGAAGGGGGTGCATCCCGAGCGCTTCGGCAATCGCAATACACCCTCGGCGATGTACATGGCGTTCTCGCCGAAATTCCACTACGACCACAAGGAAAAGCTCTACGTCGGCGGACAGTTCTGGGATGGACGGTCTGCAACGCTCGAAGAACAGGCCAAGGGCCCTTTCCTCAATCCGGTCGAAATGGCCAACCCGAACAAGCGCGCGGTCGTCGAGAAAGTACGACGTGCCTCCTACGCCGAGCAGTTCGATGTCGTTTTCGGCAAGGGCGCGCTGATTTCAGTGAATCGCGCCTACGACCATATCGCTGCCGCCATCGCCGCCTTCGAGCGCACCACTGAGTTCCAGCCGTTCTCTTCGCGCTATGACGCCTGGCTGGCTGGCAAGGGCCAGCTGACCGAGCAGGAACTGCGCGGCCTGAAACTCTACCAGGACGAGAAGAAAGGCAACTGCGCGGCCTGCCATCCCAGCGAACGGGGCCCCAAGGGTGAACCGCCCCTGTTTACCGACTTCACCTACGACAATATTGGCGTGCCTCGCAATCCCGACAATCCGTTTTACGGGCAGGACAAGAAATTCAACCCGCAGGGCGCAAAGTTTGTCGACAAGGGCCTGGGTGATTTCGTGAAACAGCGCACCGAAGATGGCAAGTTCAAGGTGCCGACCTTGCGCAACATCGCCAAGACCGCCCCCTACATGCACAACGGCTACTTCAAGACCTTGCGCGGCGTGGTGGTGTTCTACAACGACCGCGACTTGAAGCCCGCCTGCAAGGGCGATGTCAGCGAGGCCGAAGCTCTGGCCCAGCGTTGCTGGCCCAAGCCGGAAATCCGCAGCAACCTCAATACCGATGAAATGGGCAAGCTGGGCCTGAGCGATCAGGAAATCGACGATATCGTGACTTTCATGCACACGCTGAACGACGAGTAAACGCCAGAACACACTATTTACTGACTTGTCATTACAGCCACGATTTCATCATGGCCTTTGAGCGCAACGCTGAAAGGGGAGTTCGAGAACTTCTCGACAAAAATTAGCCTGTGAGAAATTGGAGTGAAGCGTTCTATTTTGCATTTTCAGAGTGAGTTAATCTACGACCAGCTCTGCCCTTCACCCATAATTACCGCGTCATATGACGCGGTAAGGAAACCCGGATGTAGCTCACCGTGGTTCACATTGGCTGCGCGTAAACATTTCCCGGGCGGAATCCGGGGAGGGCGGCAGAATTACAGTTCCCGGACTTCGCCCGGATACCCTCAGCACCCGACCAAACGGCGGGGTGCGGGCTGCACATCCGGGCTACGGCTGATAGAGCTTAGGGCACCGGATATAGTGATCAGTTTGGTTAAATGGCAAGATCAGACGCTGCGATTTTTACTTGGCCGAAGTGGATTGTTGCTAGCGTCATGAAACCGATGGTCGTGGGTTCGAGACCCGCCGACTACACAAAATAAAACACTTACATATTTTTTTCCGGTGTTTAGCCTGAGGATTCTCGGGTGCAAAGTGCTCTGATAGTCACCCAGGCTCAGAAAGATCAGTCGTCGCCCAAAACGTGGCCGTTTTCTCCGTGACCAAGGCCAGCGCCAGGCTTGCGCAAGACTTTCTTGCTCCAAGATATCGCGCCTGCCTGCAATCGCGGTATCTTCCGGTCTCGCAGGATTTCTTTGACACCACCTTGGAGAACCGCATGAACAAAGCCGAACTTATCGACGCCATCGCCGAAAAAGCCAATGCCAGCAAAGCCGCCACCGCCGTCCTGCTGAGCGTCACATTGGAAGCTATCGCCGAAGCTTTGGTCAAAGGCGAAAACGTCCAACTCATTGGCTTCGGTACCTTCAGCGTCAATCAACGCGCCGCCCGCACTGGACGCAACCCGCAAACCGGCAAGGAACTCAAGATCGCTGCCAAGAATGTCGCCCGCTTCAAGGCCGGCACCGCCC
The DNA here is from genome assembly GCA_964652765.1 of uncultured Victivallales bacterium. GTDB lineage: Bacteria > Verrucomicrobiota > Kiritimatiellia > UBA8416 > UBA8416 > UBA8416. The sequence continues at coordinate 2,115 of CAZZBA010000433.1, forward strand.
TTTCAACCGCGATGAACCCGGCTAAAGCCAAAGCCAAAGCTAAATCAGCGGTCAAAGCCACGGCCAAAGCGAAATAAGCGTTTGCCTGGCCATGTGTGGTCGCTTTGCTCTCAAGGCCCCGCCATCAAAACTGATCCAACACTTCGGCCTGGATGAATGTGTCGACCTGACGCCGCGCTACAACATCCCGCCCGGCACCGAGATTGCCGCCATCCGGCAATCGCCGGCAGGCCAGTGCGTATTGCACCGCCTCAAATGGGGTTTGGTGCCGAACTGGGCGAAAGACCCGAGCATCGGCAACAAACTCAACAACGCACGCGGCGAAACGGTAGCGAACAAACCTTCATTCCGGGAAGCGTTCAAACGCCGCCGCTGCCTGATTCCGGCGGATGGATTCTATGAATGGGCAGTCCAGGGCAAGCTCAAACAACCCTGGTACATCAGCCTGAAATCCGGCCAGCCGATGGCCATGGCCGGACTGTGGGAAGCCTGGACCTCGCCGGCAGGCGACATCCTGCGCACCTGCTGCGTCATCACCACCGGTCCGAATGACGTGATGTATGCCATTCACGACCGAATGCCAGTCCTCATTGCCGAGCAAGACTGGGCGCATTGGCTGGCGGGTCCTGCAGAGGCGGTTGCTGAATTGATTCGGCCTTATGTGCCGAGTGCGACAGCCGATGCAATGCAGGCATGGCCGGTCGATCGACGTGTCAGCAAAACCAGCGAAGACGATGCCAGCTTGATTCTCCCCATCACCGATGAATAAGTGTGCCTCACTCGAACCTTCACTTGAACCCACAGATGAATCTCAACATGAACTTCTCCCAACGCAGCGTCGTGGATAGCCTCAGCCTGCCTTGGCAAACAACAGACTCGTCGCAGGCAAAACAGCGCTGGATCGAGCGCGTGGATGAAGTTAATGGCCAAGGCAATGAAACAGGTGAGGCCGTCATGCGCACTACTCGCATCCTCCAGTACGCTCCAGGGGAAACGCTGGACGCACCGCTTTACAACGCGGAAGAGGAAATAATCGTGCTGGAAGGCCGATTCTCGGATGACCAGGGCGACTACGGTCCAGGATTTTTCCTCATGAATCCGCCAGGGTTGCCGTCTGTCCGGATCTCCCAAACCGGCTGCACGCTGTTTGTAAAGCAACGTCTACTTGGCAAAACAAGCTATCCGAACTCCAGTGACTGCTCACGAGTTGCAGTCGACACCGGGGTTCCACGCCCAAACCGGCGGAAATTTCAGAGTTCCCTGTTTTGCTCAGCGT
>CAZZBA010000434.1:0-3379 GCA_964652765.1 uncultured Victivallales bacterium
CCGCGGCTGAGAATGGCGACGTGCCGTCCGGCAAGTTGGAGCTCGCGGGCGAAGATCTCGACGACGGGCGTCTTGCCGGTGCCGCCGACGGTCAGGTTGCCGACGCTGATGACCTGGCAGCCGAGGGTGTGGTGGCGCAGCAGCCCCTTGTTATAGCCCCAGAGGCGGAACTGTACGATCGCGCGGTAGAGGCGGGAAAGCAGCTTGAGCACCCAAAGCAGCAGGCGCACCTGGCGCGAGTGGCCCTGGTCGGCGCCCTTTCGCTGGATCAGATGGATTAGAAAATTTTCCGTGTTTTCGCGTTGATTGCGTTTCATGTCTCCCCGGTACTGGTGTGGATGCAGACCCTAGCGCAACCGGCGGCGAATGTCGAGTTTTGACGCAAACTGGCTGCGGACGCGGTTTTTTCGTGTTATCGGGCGGCGTAATTGGTATGGTTCCGGCTGCAAAGGAGTTTGAGCGTCATGAAAGTCAAGGAATTTGATTCGTACCGTGCCCCGCGGCGCAAACCGTGGGGGGCCATGGTTGCGGTGCTTCTTCTGGGGATCGGTACGTACTGGTTCTTCATCCGTGAGAAGCCTGTGCGGCCACCGCGCGAAAACAGGGAGAATGCGCCCGCGCCAGACCCGTCGCGCCCGGCGGCACCGGGCGGGGCGGTCGAGGCCCCACCGGCGGCGGTTCCCGCCAATGTGTCCATCCTGATGGATGCCGCCGCCCAGTTGGCCTCGGCTGAAAAGTTCGTCGAGGCTCGCGCGCAGTATCTGGAGGCGTTGAAGCATGTCGCTGAAGCGTCGCTGCGCCGGCACATCGAAGGCAAGCTGTCCGAAGTCAACATCACCCTGCTGCTCTCGCCGCGTCCGATGGCCGAGAAGGTCGATTACATCATCAAGCGAGGCGATTCGCTCGGCCTGATCGCCAGCCGGTTCGGCACCACGTCCGATTTGATCCAGGCCATCAACATGATCTCGAACCCGAACCTGATCAGGCAGGGACAACGGTTGCTCGTCTTTACCGGCAAGTTCGAGCTGGTGGCGAACAAGACGACCCATGACATGGTGGTGCTGATGAACGGCGAGTTCTTCAAGCGCTACAAGGTCGGTACCGGGGTGTCCGGCAAGACGCCGGTCGGCACCTTTGTCGTTCGCGAGAAGATCGTCGAGCCGACCTGGTGGCCGCCGGACGGGCGCGAGGTGCCGTTCGGGCACAAGGATAACCTTCTGGGCACACGCTGGATGTCGGTTCGCGCGACTGGCGAGACGCCCGATGTGCGCGGCTACGGCATCCATGGCACCTGGGAACCGGACAGTGTCGGCAAGGCATCCAGCGCGGGTTGCCTGCGTATGATCAACGAGCAAGTGCAGGAACTGTTCACGTACATCCCGGTCGGGACCCCGCTGCGCATCGACGAGTGAGCAAACGCTTGCGCCCACGGCAAGGGGTGTCCTGATGCTGGCCGCCGCGATCCACTACGCCTTCATGGTCCTCTACGTCCTCCCCGCCCCGTAAGTTCCACTTCGCACTTGTCAGGGTTGTTGAATACAATTGCGACCGGAGGCATTCGGTGGTACATTGCAGGCGTTTTGAACTAGCGGCGGAATGAGGACGGGATCGGGATTCGAGAAGCCTTTCTGGACGCCGAGGAACTGATGGCGAAGGGCGGCCGCGAAGCTTATCGCCGAACCGCTCTACCTCACCAAATACATCGAGCGCATGGGCACCGGCATCCGCGACATGATCCAGCGCTGCCGCGATGCTGGCCTGCCGGAACCCGAAATCCGCCTCACCGAGAAGGGCAGGGCACTGCTCCGGTAAATGCAATAGACACCACCCATCCCCAAAACCAACCCGCACGAATAATGGAGCCACCATGAACAACACGATAGAATGCAACTTCGCCAAGGCTACGGGCGGACAAGCGGTTAACTGTAGCCGAGTAAGGGTGGCGGTTAAGTGTTGGATTTGCACCCTTATTCGCCACCCTTAATATGGGCCATAGAGACGTTCAGATGATGCTCGATCTGTACGTTGGCCTTGACAAATTACATGTGATGTATGATGCTGCTGTATACATTGGAGGTGTGACATGGTACGAACTCAAATTTATTTAACAGAGGAAGAGCGAGGCGGACTGACTGCTCTGGCGGCATCCACGGGTAAGAATCAGGCGCAACTTATTCGCGAGGCTGTAGACCGCCTTATCGAACTAACCAGCGGGAGTCGCCGGAAAACCATACTTAACCGTGCAGCAGGCATGTGGCAAGATCGCGACGATTTACCTGACTTTCATGCAGCTCGGCGAACCTGGGACAGGAATTGATATCATGGCAAGGCCCATTCTTGTTGACACGGATGTTATGGTTGACTTCCTCCGGGGGCACCCGAAGGCTTTGGCCATGGTGCAAGCTAGCTCGAATCGAATCATCCTCTCAAGCATAGTTGTTGCCGAGCTTTATTCAGGTGTCAGAGGAAATGACGAACTTGACACTCTGGACCACCTGATTTCCCTATTTCGAATAATCCCCGTATCGCCAATCATCGCCAAGTCAGGTGGTCTTTACAAAAGAGACTACGCCAAGTCTCATGGCATTGGCTTGGCCGACGCCATCATTGCCGCTACCGCCGATTCGGAGAGCGCAGAGTTGAAAACGCTCAACACCAAGCACTACCCAATGTTCAAAGGATTGACCCCTCCGTACACGAAGGCGTAGGTGGCCAACCGGCATCAGGGGCAGGCTCTCAGAACGGTATCGAGTCGGAGTCGTTGTCGGCAGGGGCGGATGCGCGGCCGCAGCAGTTCTTGTGTTTCTTTCCGCTGCCGCAGGGACATGGCGCATTCCGGCCGACTTTCGGCCCCTCTCGCCGCAAAGTCGGATGCAGGACGAGCGGACTGTCATCGTCGCCCCAGTCATCCTCATCGTCTTCCTCGTCCTCTTCATCCTCCCAGTCGTCCTCGTCATCAGCGGCGTATCCCCCGATCGGGAAACGAGTGACAAACGACATCGCAAACGAGATGAACACAAGCACCAGGGCGGTAAAGATGGTCAGCAGCGATGCCTGATACAAGGACAATGGCAGCAGGGAGGCGAGCAACGCCCCGATGCCGAGGACGACAGCAACGCCAACGGCCAGCAAGAGAAACGCCCGTGCCAGAATCATGACCAGATGCAGGATAGTTTTCATTCGCGCGAATATAGACCAACTCCCGCCCGGGATGCAAGCCGGAACCCGATCCGGGCAGCCATTCTGCAACCGGTATGACTGCGATGATTGTGGATTTCGACTTTCAGTTTTCGACTTTATCCAAGCTGACGTCAGCCTTGGTTGTAACTTCAATTCTTTTCAACGCCCAACGCCCAACATCCAACGCCCAACAATCCAA
>CAZZBA010000435.1:0-3355 GCA_964652765.1 uncultured Victivallales bacterium
CCAGATCACGGAAGGCCGCAAAGAACTCCTCGTTGGACTTGAAGTCGGGCATCGCTGATGCCGCCGAGTGTACATCCTGGCCGGAACGCCAGCAACAGGCTTCTCAATTACGAAACGGGTGTCGGGACGGCACGGATGAAGTCGTTCGGCAGTAGAGTTTCAGGCAGATTGGAACATCGCCTGCCAGACGGCGGGCGTCGTTTACTCAAGTGAAAAGCACCGCTTCGTGCTGACGGGCATTGAGACCGGGCTGACAGCGCAACACATCTTCCGTCATCTGCGGATCAATAACGCTTTGCCGGTGATTTCAAGCACGAAAAACTATTTTCAAATGTCTTCTACTATTGAGATGTCGATGGATATTAAAGGGTAGAAAGGGAGATCAAAACATGGCCAAGTACCCCCAAAATATTCCATTCGCTTCTAACTTGAGTTACCTAGCCGCGCAGTCCGACTACTTGACGCTGCTGGCTCGCTGGCGTCTGGTCAGCCGCAAATCCAATGAGGAAAGTCTTGCTCAGGACGATGATAACGGTCCGTCTCCTCATCGCGGCAGAAAGGCGGTCAAGTCTGTGACAGCCGCCCAGGTCGAAGCCGCCCGCCGGAAACTGGAAAGACGTATCGCCATTACGCCCCCCGAAAGTATGCCGCTGGAAGCACTGGCCAAGCGTCACGGCCTCGATCTTTTTGAGAAGCAGGTACTCATGGCCACTCTGGGACCCAGTCTCAATGACCGTTTTTTCTCGGCCATGCGCAAACTGGCCGAGGCCCGGTTCGGCGGCGAACGGGAGATCCGCACGATCTTGGCGCTTTTGTGTACGACAACCGAGGAGCGTATTTCACGGCGAACCTGTTTTGTAGCCCGGGCGCCCCTCTTTGCCAACGGGTTACTTGCACTCTCCGGCGGCCAGGAGCCCGACGAGGAGGGCGAGTTCATGCGCATGGATCTCAACCTGCCCAGGCGGGTAGCCAGCATGCTTTTGGGCGAATACGATGTCGATGGACAGATTCTTTCATACTCATCCGTCGTGGATCCGGTTGTGGATCTGTCCCAGGTTGTCCTGCCGCCGGGCAAGCGTGATGAGGTGCTGCGGTTGGTCACAAATCGAGACGAATTTCTGCGTGCCCGGCAGGCTTGGGGCCTTGATGACGTGATGGCGTACGGCCGCGGGATGATCCTGCTCTTCAGCGGGCCGCCCGGCACGGGCAAGACCATGCTGGCTCACGCGCTCGCCAAGGCCGCTGGTTACCGGCTCTTGCTGGTGGACTTCCGCAAAATCGTGCAGTTCACAGGTCGCGGCAGCTTTGATGACAGTTTTCGCCGCCTCTTCCAGGAGGCGCGGCTTCAGAAGGCCATTCCGTTCTTCGATGAAGCCGATGAGATGTTTTGTGACCGTTGCGTCAATGGCGCAATGCCCACCATCCTGCGGGAGATTGAGCGGATGGACGGGGTCTGCATCCTCGCCACCAACCGTCGGCAGATTTTGGACGAGGCGCTCGACCGCCGCGTGCTCTACAAACTGGATTTCGACATGCCAACCTCGGAGCAGCGGGAAGCAATCTGGCGCTCGCTGCTGCCGGAACGCCTGCCGTTGACAGAAGACGTGAATGTCAAGAGCCTTGCGGAAGAGTTTGAATTCAGCGGCGGTTACATCAAGAACGCTGTCCTGTGCGCTGCCAATACGGTCGCCCAGCGTCCTGAATCCGAACGCCGCGTCTCGCAGGCCGATCTGTGCGCCGCCGCTGTGCTACAGCGGCAAAATCGCCTGACAGTCCATGCCGACCAGATTGTGCCCCGCGTGAGTCTGAGCGATGTGGTTGTGGATGCCGGCACTCGGGCGCAGATCGATGCCCTGATGTGCGCGATACGCGCCCGCAGCAGGGTCTTTGCCACTTGGGGTTTCGGCCGGAGTACAGCCAACGGTCGTGGCATCGCCGCGCTCTTCAGTGGTCCATCCGGGACGGGCAAGACCCTTACGGCCGAGGCCGTCGCCCGCGAACTGGGTCGAACGCTATATCCTGTCAGGCTTGACCGGGTGGTGAGCCAGTACGTCGGCGAGACAGAGAAGCATTTGGCCGAGGTTTTCAAGGCCGCCTGCGATAACTCAGCCGTGCTTTTCTTTGACGAAGCCGACGCTCTTTTTGGCGGCCGTCTGGGAGATGGCAGCCACCACGCCCGTTACCTTAACCAGCAGACCAACGTCCTGCTGACCGAACTGGAGCGCTTTGAGGGTCTGGTCCTGATGGCCACCAACCAGCCAGAAAGTTTTGATTCCGCCTTTGCCCGGCGCATCCGTTATCACGTCCGGTTCAGTCTGCCGGACTTTGCAACACGGTTGCTGCTCTGGCGCAAACTCATCCCGGCGGACGCGCCCCTGGCCGAGGATGTGCGGTTGGATGAACTGGCCCACGATTTCGCTTTTACGGGTGGGCTCATTCGCAGTGTCGTGTTGCGTGCCGCCTTCGAGGCCGCCGCCTCGGGAGGACCGATCACGCATGTGTTGTTGCGTGCCGCCGCCGAAATGGAACAGCCACTCGCACCTGTCCGTGTTACAATGGGTTTCAAAATAAGCGCATAAGGGAGAACAAGCATGGCCAAAATTCGCATTATGAAGAGTTTGCCGCAGGAAACTCTGCGTAAATTACAGCGTCAGGTGCGTGCTGTGGAGGAGAGCCTTACCGAGGTTGAGCGGGAGGTGCTGGAGTACCGTCTGGGCCTGGTGGATGGCTTTTCCCGCACCGCCAAAGAAACCGGCATCTGGTTTGGTATGACTTCCGACCAAGTCAGTCAGATTGAACAGAAGGTGTTCGCCAAGTCCAGTACGCCGCCGGCTCCTGCAAAAAGGACGCCCCGTCTGACTAAAGCCAGGTTGCAGGCCATCGTGCGTAAGGAAATCCAGGAGCCGCGTTGGATGAAGAAGGTGTTCGCCGATGCGGAACAGGGGGTGGACGCCAACAAACATAAGCCGGACATGCGCCTCTGCATCCTAACTAGCGGCAGCGGTGGCAACTGCCTGTGCGTGGCGAGTGGCGCAACTTGCGTGCTGGTTGACGCCGGTATCACACTTCCCCGCCTGAAGACGGGCTTGAAGCAGTTCGGAATGAACATCAATAAGATTAACGCGATTTTATTCACGCACGAGCACGCCGACCATTGGGGCAAAGCGGCGCTCGACCTGCACCGCCTGCATGGGGTTCCGCTGTATGCAAACAAACTCACGGGTGAGGCCATGGATCAAATCCTTGGAAGGCGGAAACTGCAGTGGCAGGTATTTGAGACCGGCACGCCATTTTCTATCGGCGACCTATTGGTTGAGCCTTTTGCGGTTCCGCATGGTGCGGCAGAGCCGGTCGG
>CAZZBA010000436.1:0-3352 GCA_964652765.1 uncultured Victivallales bacterium
TTCCCTTTTCGCGTTTTTCGCGTGTTTCGTAGTTCCTTCTCTCTCTCCGATCTCGGACTTCAGACCTCTGCAGCTTGCGTCGGGACGAACGGCCCGGAGGACCGTTCTACGGCGCGACGCTCGGAGCGGTTGTAGCACGGTGCTCTGCGCCGTGCCGTCGGTGCCATGCAGTCGACTCGTCTGTCTGAAGTTTCTCAGCTGCTGATTCAACCTAGAACCGGGAGTTGCACCACGAAGGACGCGAAGAGCACGAAGCAACAGCCGAAGTTGCTGTAATGAGTTGCATGCAGAGTCAGCCGGGATGGGTTCGCCATCTGGAAATGCCACGACAGAGCATATTGTGCGTGAAACCGGTACAGGCCCCATACCGCGCATCTGCTTCGTGCTCTTCGTGGTCTTCGTGGTGAGATGACTTCTAACTTCGGTAACCCCCGCGATCAATCACGTCGCAGCCGCCGTTTGCCGACCGTCCAGGGCGCATAGCGCGCCAGCACCATGCCGCAGATGCCGCTCACGCCCAACGCCACGACCGTGATGAGCGCCGACGCCGCCAGCGCCGACACCAGCGACCCCCGATAGGCCGCCCGAAGCGCCGGCATCCGCGTCTGCAACCCCATTACGATGAACTTGTGGATCACCATGATGGCCAGCGAGTGCGCCCCAAGCCACTCGACCCAACGCCCACCGCCAAAGCGGCTCACGCCACACCAACCGGCGATGGAGACGCCTGCCGTTAGCACGAATAGCAGGTACTTGCGGAAGGTGGTGGCATGGTTGGTGAATCCGTTGCCGAGACCCAGGGCCCCGCCGACGACCACCAGCAGCAAGGCCAGCACCAAACCACTCAGGACCGTACCACGCTCGACAGGCCCTTCGGCACGTGCGCGACCGTACCACCGGCCGAACGAAAAGAAGGCGCCCAGAACAATAGCCCTCGGCAGCATGAAGGGCCATCCCTGAACTTCATAGATCTGGACGCAACAGCCCCCCAGCACGAACAGCGCGACCGACCAGGCATACTTGTACGGGATCCGCACGTAGCGCTCGTAGGCGTAGTAGCCGACTTCGCAGGTGAATAGACAGACCAGGAACCACAGGACAGAGTTGTGCCGGAATCCGTTCCCATTGGGCCATCCACCGCCATGGATCATTCCGGCCAATGGCGTCCACCAGTCCAGGTTGCCGAAGATCGCCTGATAGTAGCCGGTCTGACTGCTGGCATTCAGCGTTGTGCGCAACGCCCCTGCCAGGCATAGAAAGAGTGCATACGAGAGCAACCCCCAGAACCAGTAGGGCAGCAGCAACGATCGAGCCTTCTGTCTCAGGACCGTGCCGAAAGACTTGTCAGTTACAGCATAGGTGATGCCCGCCAGAAAGAAGAACAACTCAACGTGAAACGAGTAGAAATACTTGTAGATGCCCTGCAAGGCAACGGCCGTGGACGGCAACGCAAGATGAATGCCTCCACCCGCCACATGCCCTAGCACGATGAAGAGTATCCCCCATCCCTTGGCTTTCTGAATCCACGCAACGTACCGACTGTTCACGGTGGCGTTCTCCCTCATGCGCCCACCTCCGCCACGCGGTCGTTCTCCGCCATGATCGCCTGAAGACCGCGCTGCATGCTCTGCCCCTGGATTCGCGCGAGATCCATGAGCAACGCATAGAAACAGAGCACCCAGGCGATGCCACCGCCGGCAGTGGTGGAAAAGAATACCGCCTCCCCAGAATTCAGCGCCAGCATTACCGTGAAGGCCGACAAGATGCAGTAGCAGCGCAACCGCTTGTACGTCATGTAGACACTCAGGCAGAAGCCAGCGAAGATGAAGCCGCCAATCAAGCCCCCCTCTTCAAGCACCATGGTCCAAATCACGCCTTTTTCAATCGGAGCCGAGAGCAGTTGCGTATAATCGGCAATTGGCATACCCTTCATGTTGCGCGACACTTGGAACCCATTACCTAGAATCGGGCTTTCGCGAAAGGAGCGCATGCCTTCCTCCCAAGAACCGGCGCGCGAGGCCGTCAAGGACTCCATCATTGTCTGGTCATCCTTGATCTTCTCAGCCGTGCCCGCCTTGCGCAGGAACACCTCAATGCCCGTGCGCAACTGCGGGGTAGCCAGGATCACGCCCAGCACCACCGCCGCCAGGAGCAGACTGACGAAGATGACGCGCGTGCGCCTTGCGGCCGCAATCCCTTTGGCAAGACCGAAGAAGAACACCGGCGCTGCGAGCGACACCACGTAACTCAAGAGTCCAGTTCGGCTGCTCGTCTTGTAGACGATGACGGGAATGGCGGCCAGCAACATCAGATGCAGCCATGAACGCCGCTTCAGGTTGAAGAGCATGTCTGCGAGCAGCACGCCGTTCAGCATGGCGACCACCGGACCCAGCATCTGCGAGTGGTTTGTGACGCCGTTGAACATCCCTTTGCTAACGTCGACGTAGGCCTGCCGGAGCATCGATTGCCCGATCGCCGGGAACGGCATGACCGCCAGCGACCCGCCGATGTAGAAGGTCGCAACGGCCAGCACCGCTGCCCGTAACCTCCTGATATCGATCTGACGGTCGGCGATCAGGCGTGTCCCCTGCATGTAAGTGAGGATAAAGAGCAGGAAAAGCATGGCTTTCAATTCACTGATCAGCGGCATCCAACCATAGAGCGAGGCGAGCATCATGTAGACGATATAGGCAATGAGCCAGTGAAATGGGCGGAAGAACCGACTGGCCTGGGAGCCGGCACGCCGTGAGAGCAGCAGCAGAAACAGCGTCAGCATCGTGAAGCGGTTACCGGCAATGTAATTGTAGGTCTTGGGAAAGAAAACGTCGTTCGACACGTTCAAACCGCTCAGCAGCAGAATGAGAAAGAAGACGTAATCCACGTTCTTGCGTTGCGTGATGCTCAGCGCGGCCAAGGCAAAGAGAAAGCTGGCAGAGGGGAAGTAGCGAAGCACGCCAAGCACTAACAGAAAGACCCCCAGCAACTTGAATGCCTCCTTGACGGGCACTTCGGAAGCCGGACGATGGGTAAGAGTGTTCAAGATTGGATCCTCATGGGACGCAGCGGCGGGTCATGCGGGGAAGGGAGCAGAAAGAGACTGGATAGACGGCGGAGGACCGCCGGGTCCAAAGCTTCAATTGGAGAGGATTGGCAGGATTGGGCTGCCGTGACTCGCTTGCCGATGCTGTGGGCCGGGCGGGCGAGGCGCTGGTCTGACTGGACCCCGCCGTCCTCGGCGGTCTTCGGGCCCCGCACGGTCCCTGGCATAACTTGATTTACCTTGATTTGGCTTGATCACGGGGTCTCATGCCCCGATCTTCTTCGTACTACTATTGGCCATATTCTTGCTTCG
>CAZZBA010000437.1:0-3348 GCA_964652765.1 uncultured Victivallales bacterium
GACTTTTTCACGGCGGTGGCATCCCGCAGATAATGGAGCGCCGCCTCGGCGGAGGCGGTAACCGTCTGCCGGTCGCTGCGCCAGGCGTCGGCAATGCGGCCGAGGATCGTCGTAAACCCGGGGCGACCCCATTTATCGGTCGGCGGGAAATAGGTGCCACCGAAGAATGGTTTCAGGTCCGGCGTCAGCCACACGCTCAACGGCCAGCCGCCACCACCTGTTGTCGCCTGAACATACGTCATATAAACGCGATCGACGTCGGGGCGTTCCTCGCGGTCGATCTTGATCAAGACGAAATGCGCATTGAGGATTTCCGCCACCTCCGCGTTCTCGAACGACTCGCGCGCCATCACATGACACCAGTGACAGGTGGAATATCCGATCGAGAGGAAGATCGGCTTGTTCTCCCGCCGCGCCTTCTCGAACGCCGCCGCGCCCCAGGGGTACCAATCCACCGGATTGTGCACATGCTGCAACAGATAAGGGCTCTTCTCGCCCATCAGGTGATTCTTGTTTGTTTGTATTACCATGATTATTAGTCGGATAAGAACATGGTTCCTTACTTTGACAAGGGGGAATCGGTGAACGCGAACGGCGACCAGCCTACGCCAAAGGCTACGGCGTGGCACGCGAGAGCGGATTACGAGGGCTTCTCCATTTATATTCTCATGCGCAACTGCGTCTTGTAAATGCGGGGCGGGCGGTCTATGCTTGAGAGCGGTCAAGGGAAGGGTTTTATGCTAACGTTTGTCACCACACCGATCGGGAATCTGGAGGATATGTCACCGCGCGCCATCCGCGCGCTGCGCGAGGCCGATGTGATCGCCTGCGAGGATACCCGCCGCACCCGCGCCCTGCTGACACATTTCGAGATCCCGCATCCGGCGGAGCTGACCAGTTACCGCGACCCGATGGAGGTGCAAGGAGCCGAACGGCTGCTCGACCGCCTCCAGCAGGGGCTGAACGTCGCCGTATGCTCGGACGGCGGCGCGCCCGGCGTCAGCGACCCCGGATACCGGATTGCCCGCTTGGCGGCGGAGCATAACCTGTCGATGGAAGTCGTGCCCGGCCCATCGGCGGTCACGGCCGCGCTGGTTCTCTCCGGACTGCCGACCTCCAGCTTCACATTCAAGGGATTCCCCCCGCGCAAGCGCGGTGCAATGGTGCGTTTCTTCGAGGCCGAACGCGATCTGCCGCATACTCTCGTCGTCTTCGAGTCCCCCTACCGGGTGCAGAAGACGCTGGAAGCGGCCCGCGAGGCACTCGGCGACCGCGAGGCGGCGGTCTGCCTCGAGCTGACCAAGAAGTTCGAGCGCGTGTCGCGCGGTTTCCTGTCTGCGCTGATCGCGGAATTCAGCGACCGCAAGATCAAGGGCGAGGCCACGCTCGTCATCGCCGGCAATCACGAGAAATTCCGCCGGGAGGAAGAGGACGAACCGGAGGAGAGCGAGGGTCCTGGAGAATTGGAGAATGCATAAGACAATCCGAAACAAGTCGATCCTGGCCGGGGCCGCGCTGGCGGTGCTGGCGGCATTGACTGGCGGCACGCAGCCGTCGGCTACGCCACTGCCCGGCGACCTGCCGACGGATATCCCGCGCACGGCGGTTTCCCATGAACCCACGCCGGGCATGGTAGCCGTGCAGATGCATGACCTGCTGGAGGAGCAATTGATGGGCATTCGCGAACGCATCGTCCTGCCCGATGGTGAAGGCCTGCTTGGGCAGATGGGTGCGAATACCCCCGGCGACGCGAGCCCGCCGATGGCACTACCCGCCATGCAGCAGATGCACCGGACCGACCTCGACCGCGGTTTGCAGCTTGGCGAAGAGAACAGCGAAACACCCGCCGGAGACGACGGTCCAAGCTGGAGCTGGCTGGCCGACGATGTCAATGCCGCTGCACCACCAGCCACACCGGAACGCGAGTCCGGTGGATTCGGATTCTCCCCGTCGTCCGGATCCCGTCTCTACGAGGATCGCAACGACAGGCTGGGCACCGACCAGGGATTCGGCACTGGCGGCAACGACGCCTTCATCTTCCAGCGCCGGCGCGACGACGGTTTCTAAGCCCGACTAGTGCTTGAAGCTGCGCTGTCCCGTGAAGACCATGGCTGCATCAAATTCATTGCAGGCCTCGATCACCTCGAAATCGCGCATCGAGCCGCCGGGCTGGATTACCGAACGGATACCCTCGCGCAATCCGACCTCGATACCGTCGCGGAAGGGGAAGAACGCATCCGAGACCATGCAGCAACCGGGCAGCCCGCCCTTGCGCCCGGCCACCTCGGCATCGATCGCCGCCTTGGCGTCGGCATCGGCCAGGTTATTGTAAGGCACACCATGGCATTCCCAGCACAGGCGGTCGGCCAGCTTGATATAGGCCTTGTCGCGCGCGATCTGGGCCACGCCCACGCGGTCCTGCTCGCCGGTGCCGATTCCGACCGTGACGCCGTCCTTGACGTACAGCACGGAATTGCTGGTCACCCCCGCCTCGACCAGCCAGCCGAAGAGCATGTCATCAACCTCCTGCGCAGTCGGTGCGCGGTTGACCTTGTATTCCCTGCCCTTGTAGGTCGTCACCGCCGGTAGCAATGCCTCGGCCGTGCGTGCCTCCGGCACGAACGACCACTGGGCGACGAGGCCGCCGTCGATCAGCGATTTGATGTCCACGAACCGGGTGCCCGCGAACTCCTGCAGGCGGTAGATGTTGCCTATGCGCATCACCCTCAGATTCGGCTTCGTGGCGAAGAGCTCCATCACACCCTCCTCGAACTCCGGGGCGGCGACGACTTCGGCATAGTTTTCAGCGATCAGTCTCGCGGTTTCAAGGTCGCAGGCGCGGTTCAGGGCGATCGCCCCGCCGAAGGCGGCCAGCCGATCGGCCATGTTGGCCTTGTCGTACGCCTCGCGCAGTGTGGCGGCACGGGCCACGCCGCAGGGGTTGTTGTGCTTGATGATCGCGGCGCAGGGCTTGTCCATCAGGTAGCGCAGGATATTGAGCGCGTTGTCCACGTCGGTGATGTTGGTCTTGCCCGGGTGCTTGCCGGACTGCAGCAGTTCCACATCCGAGGCCAGGTAGCGGCCGGGCTGGATACAGGTCACCTCGCCGAGCGTGAGATTGCCGTTGACCAGGCGGAAGAGCGCGGCTTCCTGGCCGGGGTTCTCGCCATAGCGGAGGCCTTTTTCAACCCCGTCAATGCGCCAAGAGGCCTTCTCGTAGCAGAGCGTCTGGCGCTTGCCGTCCGCCTCGATGTAGCTGATCTCCATCTGCGGGGGGAAATGGTCATCCATGATCGTCTTGTAGGCGGCCTTCAGGTCGGGTGTGGACATCGTGTATTCCTTCGGTTC
>CAZZBA010000438.1:0-3348 GCA_964652765.1 uncultured Victivallales bacterium
GGGGATCCTGCTCGATCTCGATCGCCTGGTATAAACTGGATACCGATGGTTTCATTTTCCCCCTCTATTTCGGTCTACGAGAACGGCGACGCGAACGGTGAACGATTGGGACACTCTCTACTCGTTATCCGTTCTCGTCGCCGTTCTCGTTAACCGATTTCCCTTTTCATGGTTTTCATAAACCTTTTGACAGTAAACTTCGTCTTCCAGTTCCCGCTAGCGCAGTTTCTCGTTGCCCGTCAGATTCTCGATGAAGGTGGCGATCAAGCTGGCCGCGTTCGCGGCGTCGGCCAGCGCGATGGTCTCGACCGGGCTGTGCATGTAGCGGCACGGTACGCTGATAAGGCCCGCGGCGACACCGCCGCGGGTCTGCATGATGGCGAATGCATCGGTTCCGGTGCCGCGCGCTTCCGGCTGCAGCTGGGTCTTGATCTTCGCCTTGCCGGCGGCCTTCTTGAGCATTTCCAGCACCGCCGGGTTATAGGTCGGTCCCACGTGCAGGATCGGGCCGTCACCGAGTTTCGCCTCGCCGACGATCTTGGCGTTGATGCCGGGGAAGTCCGTGGCGAAACCGACATCGACGGCGATACCGATGTGCGGGTCGATCGCGTAGGCTGACGTGCGCGAGCCGCGCAGGCCGACTTCCTCCTGCACGGTGCTCACCGCATGCACCGCCACCTTCAGCGTCTTGCCCTTGAGCTGGCGCAGTACGTCGGAAATGATGAAGGCACCGATACGGTTGTCAAAGCCGCGGCAGGCCACCCGCCCGTTGGCCAGCTCGATCCAGCCGGCGTTGATGGTGGCCGTGTCGCCCAGCGCGACGAGCTTCTCGGCCTCCTTTTTGTTCTTGGCGCCGATATCCACCCACAGCTCATGGATCTCGTTGACCGGCTCCTTGCGTTCCTTTTCCGACATCAGGTGGATCGGCTTGGCGCCGATCACGCCGGGCAGCAGGCCCTTGCGCGTCTGGATCAGGATGCGCTCGCCCTGCAGGAGGGTGACGGTCACGCCGCCGAGGGCGGACATGGTCAGGTAACCCTTGTCGTCGATGTACTGCACCATCAGCCCGATCTCGTCGCAGTGCCCCGCGAGCATCACCCGTGTGGGTGCGCCGGGATTGAGCACGCCGTGCACGCAGCCGTGCACATCCATGCTGACGCTGTCGGCGTAGCTGCGCATGTAGTCGGCGACGATCTCCTGCCCGCGGGTCTCGAAACCCGTCGGGGTGGGGGTGGCCAGAAGCTGTTTGAGAAACGTAAGCGCGGTCTTGTTCATGTGTGTTCTCCTAGTTCGTTGATTAATAAGTGCTCACGTCCGGTCGGATATGGGCACGTAGCTTCGACGGGGTTGGACGCTCTTGTAGGCCGGGCGGATGATCTTGCCGCCGGTGGCCAGCTGCTCGATGCGGTGCGCCGCCCAGCCGGCAATACGCGAGATCGCGAAGATCGGCGTGAAGAGCACGTCCGACAGGTCCAGCATGTGGTAGACAAAGCCGGAGTAGAGGTCAACATTGGCGCAGATCGTGGTGTTGCCGCCCTTGCGGCGCTGGATCAGGATCGGGGCCAGCCGCTCGATCGACTCGTAGACGGCCAGATCGTCAAGCATGCCTTTCTCCGCAGCCAGCTCGCGTGCCTTCTGCTTGAGGATGATCGCGCGCGGATCGGAGATCGTGTAGACGGCGTGGCCCATCCCGTAGATCAGTCCGGCCTTGTCGAATGCCTGCTTGTCGAGCAGCTTCTCCAGATGGGCTTCAATCTGGCTTTCGGTCGGATACATGCCGATCGTCCTGCGCATATCGTCGACCATCGCCTTGACGGCCTCGCTGGCACCGCCGTGCCGCGGCCCCTTCAGCGAGCCCACCGCCGCCGAGACGGCGGCGTAGGTGTCGGTGTGCGAGGAGGTCACCACATGCATCGTGAAGGCCGAGTTGTTGCCGCCGCCGTGATCGGCGTGCAGGATCAGCGCCAGGTCGAGCAGCTCGGCCTCGAGCGCGGTGAACTTGCCGTTGGCGCGGGTCATGCGCAGGAAGTTCTCCGCCGTGCTCAGCGCCGGGTCGGGGTTGTGCAGGAAAAGGCTTTCCTCGTTGTAGTAGCGGCGGATGGCCTGGTAGCCGTAGGCGACCAGCGTGGGGAAGCGGGCGATCAGCCTCAGGCTCTGGTCCAGCACGTTGCGCACGCTGATGTCGTCGGCGTTCTCGTCGTAGGAGTAGAGGATCAGCACGCTGCGAGCCAGCTTGTTCATGATGTTGCGGCTGGGGACTTTCAGGATCATGTCCACCGTGAAGTTCGGCGGCAGGTTGCGGTATGCGCCCAGCAGGGCACCGAATTGCTTCAGTTCGTCGGCGTTCGGCAGCGAGCCGAACAGCAGCAGGTAGCAGGTCTCCTCGAATCCGAACCGGCGCTTTTCGGCCTGGACACCTTCGGCCAGCTTCTCGACATCGTAGCCGCGGTAGTAGAGCTTGCCCGGAATGGCCACTTTCTCGTTCTCGTCGATCACGTAGCCGTGCACCTCGCCGACATTGGTCAGGCCGACCAGCACGCCGGTTCCGTCGTTGTTGCGCAGGCCACGCTTGACGTTGTACTGGCTGTACAGCTCGTTGGGAATCACGTTATGCTTGAGCGTCTTGTCGTACAGTGTATCTAGAAATGTTGTCTCGCTCATGTGAACCTTTCCTTTCCTGCTCTGGTACCCCTGGATGCCGTTTGGTTGTATCGGGTGCGCGAAAACCGGACTGCACCGGATCGCCGGGTGAACGGTCCGCAAATCCCAGCGAAGGCTCGAGACCTTAATGTGTTTTCCGCCGTTTGTCGAGCCCGATTCATGCTGTATCGCGATTCGCAAGCAGGAGAGCCTTCGTCATGGGGTCACTGGCCACCATGCTTCCATGCCCTTGCTCATCTTGCTCAGAATCACATCCCGCTTTTCGCCTTCGGCGGTCTGGTGCTCATCCTCTCTCTTGCCCATCCGCTTTCTTGACGCCGTATCAACATACAAGGGCAGGCATCGAAATCAAGAATGTAACGGCTTAATCCGAACAGTCAGCACTCCCATTCTCTGTTCCATGGGCCTGCTGCAATCGAAATGGTGGAAACTCACGACATCATAAAAGTGGGTTAATTATCATGCAAACACCGATCCATGAACATAATATCTATAGATCCCTGTTTCTCGTTTCTTGGCGCCGACTGCGATTCTTTCTTGCTGTAGATTTTCGCTGTGTAGATTAGTCTTGCTGTTTGCTTTCTTTCAGGTTACATGAGACGTCAATTCTGGTTGTAAAGGGTCGGCTGACCGGCTTTATGGAGTGAAAAGGGGGCGGGGTGAGTACTCGTTCTGCAACGGATGCGC
>CAZZBA010000439.1:0-3347 GCA_964652765.1 uncultured Victivallales bacterium
GACTGAGGCCGTAGCGGTCCGCAACCCGGCAGCTGGGGGCGTAGGGGGCCCAACAGCCGCCGCGAATTACGCGGTTGGGGCCCCAGTAGCCACTGGGATCAACCGGGCCACGCGGATCCGTCTGCGAACCGCTTCCATACGAATCGAACCAGTCCCAGCACCACTCCCATACATTCCCCGCCATATCGTAGAGCCCATACCCGTTCGGTGCGAACGCCCCTACCGGACTCGTGTAATTCCAATCACCGCCCGTGTTGTACAAGGGGTGATACTCCCGCGTCGGGCTGATGTCATAGCCGTAGTCCGCATCACTGTAGTAATTCGCCTGGCTGTGACTGATCGTGTCGCCCCATGGGAATCGCCTGCTGCTTCGCCCGCCGCGTGCCGCCTTCTCCCACTCGGCCTCGGTGGGGAGCCGGTAGCCCGCATCCCAGCGCACCCAATCGTTGAGCACATCCACCCAGCCGGAACGGTAGACATCCGTCCGGGATGACGACAGGTAATAGGCGGGCGTCCTGCCTTCCTTCTCGCTGCGGGCATTGCACCATTTCACCGCGTCATACCAGGAAATGTCGCGCATCGGATGATTCAACGCCTTTCCGGAACCGTAAAAATCGTTGAACTCATATCCGTGGTTTGTCGCCCAGTTGTACACCTCATCCCAGATCGCCTTGGACACCTCGTACTTGTCCATGTAGAACGCGCTGACGTAGACCGAATGCACGGGTACTTCCCCCGACCAGCCCTCGCCAAAGCTATCGCCCATCTGGAAGCTGCCAGCGGGAATCAGCGCCATGCCGGAGGGAACGGGCTGGGTTTGTGTTTGCACGGTCAGCAGGGCCGGCTCGGAATCGCGCGTCAGTCCGCCCGCCGTGGCACGCACGAAGTAGGTGCCGGAATGGGTTTCGTTCACGCGCGGCAGGAACAGGCTGCGGCTGTTCTGCCCTGGAATCGCCATACCGCGATGAAACCATTGGTAGCGCGGGGTCGTGGGGGAATCCACGATGCAGGTGAAGGATACGGCCTCCCCTTCTTTGACCGTGGACCCTCGCGGTTGCGTGGTGAATGCCAGTGCCTGCCGGACAAAGGGCCACTCACCGTGCCATAGGTTCAGGCGCAGTTCCTCGCTGATGTCCAGCAGGTCGAAGACGTCACCGGCGGACCCGATCACGAAGTCCACATCGGCTTCCATGTGCCCATCGAAATCGCCTCCACTGAGCGGCACTTCCACGACCAGACCGACACTCGGTTCCACCGCCGCCTTGACTCCGGCTAAACCATAGATAAGGAACTCAAGGCGTGGATCGAGCACGAGGTGGAAGGAATACTCATGATTTAATTCGGCATCACCCTGCAAATCCGGTGCCGTGCCCTGGAATTGATGGATCCATTCATGGCCGCTTTCGCGTGCATACGTCATTCCGAAGCTGGCGCTGAAATCCTGCCGGTAGGTTGTCGAGAACGCAACCTGTGTCTTCGCCTCCGCCTTGGCGGTCAACCCCATGTTCACCCCGAGTGTGGCATAGACCGGAATGCCAAGGGGAATGACACCCAGCAGCACGATGTACTGAGGCCCCTCGAGATCACACAGTTTCCTATCGACAGAATCCCCGATCAGCACGACATTGCCATCGATCACCTTGGCCATCGAGACATCGCCTTGTGCAATAGCCTCGAACGACTTTACGCCTGAAAAACCCAATTCAATCCCGGCCTGGATGCGCGGCGTGAACCACCACTCGTACTGCGTCAATTCCACTTCAAGCCAGTTCATGGCTGAACCGCTGGAATAGGAGTGCCGCCCCGGCACCGTGATCTCGAAGCCATCCTCTTTCAGTCCGAACGCTGTTCCCGAAAGATTCATCCCGATACGGGGAAACGACAACGTGCCTCCAATCGCGATGGAACTGACCATGACACCATTCGTATCCATCTGCAGGATGATCGACTCGCTGGATATCGCAGCCGATCCCTGCTTCACAAAATCGGTCAAGGGCGCATCCGCGGTATCAAGGGTCAGCCGCAATCCGGCGGCATCGTTGCTGACAGCCAGTACCCGGCGGTAGAAGATCTCGTTTTCGGTGCGGGGCGTCAGGTTGCAGATCAACTGGTCCGCCTGGAATGAGGGCATATGCCCCTCGGCATAGGCCACGATAACCCGGTTCGATTCCACCCGGTCAATCTCCCAGGTGAATTCGGCCGGCCAGATCGCGGCAGGCGCGATCGGTGCTTCCGATAATGCGGAGAGCGCAGCAGTCGGCCCCTCTATGGATTGCCCCTGCGCCTGGGCTGCCTGTGAACCGAAGACAAAGATATTCTCGGCCACTACCGGTTCGGCCTCCAGCCGGAAACTCCAGGTATTGGTCAACGTGTTGCCTCGCCCGTCGGCAACGACAAGCGTGGCGCTCACGGTCTCGCCCCACCCGCCCAGCGGAGCGGCGCCGCTGTCGAAGGTCACGGCATTATCCGCAAACACCAGGCCGGCTTCACCATAGGCAACCGGTCCGTTGGTCCCCACGCTGATCGTGATGCTTGCCGCATCAATCCCGGCCGGGTCCGACAGCAGGATATAGAGATCCGCCGACCGGTTGACGGCAAATCCATCGGCGGAGGGATACTGCTCGATGATCACCGGGGGTTGTTCGTCAAGCTTCTCGATCCGGAAGAAACCACGGTCGGCAACCGGGAAACGATGTTCCTGCCAAAGCGCGGTCGCTTCCGCCGGGAAGCCGGGCACCGGATCGAACCCCTCGTTCAGATCCTGGCTGCTTTGCAAGCCGTAGCGAACCCGCGGCTCCGCCTGCCAGAGTATGCGCATTCCGCCAGCATCGCCTTCATCCGCTTCGATCACGGCTGGAATCGATTCTGACGTTGCGGCACTCGCAACTCCGGTGCCATGCATCATTGAACAAACCACGGTTAAGCCAGCCATCCACCGCGATAATCGTCTCATGGCAAATCCTCCCTTATGCTCCGATTCCGGCTGACGCGAAGCGAGGCTTTCCAACGGAAAGCAATGACCGAAGGGAATGGCAACCCGGTACTACAAACACCACCCCGCTCGTAGTACCGCCTTCAGGCGGCCCCCCCCCCCACACACATCGACTGCACACGCTTGTACCCCTATCCTTTTCAAAACAAAAGCTAAAAACGCAGGCTACGGAAAACGAACAGCACCCGATGAACTCTTCGCCGTGATTGGCCGGTGGAAGCGGGCGGTCGTGGTGCTGAGCGAGCCGCGGTCCCTTCCGATGTGTAAACGTTCTCGTTCACCGCATTCACCGCCCAACAACCAACATCCAACGCCCAACAATCCAAGGAAATGCTCCCCAACTTGGGCGTTGGTT
>CAZZBA010000440.1:0-3346 GCA_964652765.1 uncultured Victivallales bacterium
GCAATAGGGTAGGTAGCAACGAAAAATGGTGTCAAACGGAAATCAGGACGTGACACTCACGTCGAAACCGCTCCGTCATCTGGAAGCGTAAGTCCCCGTTCCTGGCGGGACGGGTTCAACCCCGTCCGCCGCGTTGTAAGTCTCCCAGGTCCTCCGTCCTCCATCCTCCGACCTCCGTCATTGTCCTCCGTTCCCCCTCCTCCCGCTGCCCCGTCTACAAAACGGCAACACATCCCTCCCGCGAAAACATCCTGCGAAAATCATACCTCATAATCCGACTTGCGTTCATCTGGTCGTCGCACTACCCTGCACGCAGCATGATTCGTATTTCGCTAAAAAGATGAAGTTCAATAATGATAGGCAGGAAGAATGGCAAACGTGATGACAAAGTCCAGGAAATCCGAAGGTGCTCAGTTTGTTCGATTCTTTGGCCCGCTACTTGACGCGCTGCGAACACTCGGTGGATCGGCGTCCGGCAAAGAAGCGGTTGATCAGGTTGCCCGTGAACTTCACATTTCAGACGAGGCCCAGAACGAAATTATGAGTTCTGGAAGTCCACGATTCCCCAATCAAGTTGCTTGGGCTCGATTTTATCTTAGTCGGGAGGGCTTTCTTGATTCTTCCAAGCGTGGGGTGTGGAGTTTGACTCCTAAGGGATGGAATGCGAAAT
Organism: uncultured Victivallales bacterium; assembly: GCA_964652765.1. Taxonomy (GTDB): domain Bacteria; phylum Verrucomicrobiota; class Kiritimatiellia; order UBA8416; family UBA8416; genus UBA8416. The sequence goes on from CAZZBA010000440.1 coordinate 671, forward strand.
TGACACACGAGGAAGCCCGCCAACTTTTCGCAAAGTGGGTCAAGGTATTCGCTGCTGAGAGAAAAAAGAAGCAAGCCGAAGAGGAGTCAGATGAGGTCGTTGCGGAATCTACTGGAGTACCTTCCAACGATTATAGAGATGTCATTCTTGGAATAATCAGATCATTGCCTCCAGAGGGATTTGAACGTCTCTGTCAGCGTATTCTCAGAGAATCGGATTTCATTCAGGTCGTCGTTACTGGTAGATCGGGCGATGAAGGAATTGACGGATATGGCACTCTTCAGATAAATCCTTTTGTTAGCTTCAAAGTGCTGTTTCAGTGTAAGCGGTACAGTAAATCCGTGTCACCAGGCCACGTTCGCGATTTCAGAGGTGCGATGCAAGGGCGCGCCGATAAGGGAATCATTATCACAACTGGGACATTTACAGCGGAGGCACAGCGTGAAGCCGGGCGTGATGGGGCTCCCCCGATCGAACTTGTAGACGGAATGGCGCTGATTGGGATGCTAGAGAAATTGGAAATCGGGTTGAGACCCATACAGACCTACCAACCCGACTTTACGTTCTTTGAGGAATTCCAGAAGAAGAAGGAAGTTCCGAAAGAATGAGAATAGAATGCTTGCGGTACCTTTTTAGGGTGGGCGTTGCACAATGCCAGCCGCGAGAAAGGCGAGTTGGCCGGTCAGCCTGCCGCCCGCGTCGCGGATGACACTCGAAGTTGGAGTCCATGCAGGTTGACCTTGATATGGAAAGGTAGAGAGGCAGGGGCCCGCACAATGTCCAGAGTGCGGCCGTAATAACAAGGCCAGCAGGGCGGTCTGCCTTTACTGCGCCAGCCCGATTCAGCGGGAGTATATATAGTTTGTCCCTTTTCCCAGGGGAAGGATTATCCGGGGATGGATTGACTTGCGTGAGCATCCTTACTATGCTGTAAGGAATAGTGAAACGGTAATGAGGCTGAATATGGTTACGGCAACATTGACAAGCAAAGGGCAAATCACCATTCCCAAAGCCGTGCGGGATTCTCTTCATCTTCATAGCGGGGATCTCGTCGCGTTCTTTGTCCACGGTGATGCAGAAGCTGTTTTGAAACCAATGACGAAGTCTGTTGACGAGGTGTTCGGTCGACTTCACTCCCCCGGGCAACCCCGCAAGAGTATCGAACAGATGAAAGATGCTGTCGCGGAACGCATGAGGAAACGACAGCAATGATCGCGGTCGATACGAATATCCTTGTCACAAATACTCGATGCCATCCGTGATATGCGACAAATGCCGGTCTTCGATTTCGAGTCCGATCGCGTTATCGAGGGTCTATTGAGCGACGGGCCGAAGCACAAAGCAGATCTGGCAGACATCATGATCGCCCATGCAGCCGCAGCCGCAGGTTGCGAGTCTGGTATCACGTTTGACAAGGGCGCGGCAAAACTCTCGTTTTTTAGTTTGTTGCAATGATTAGGCAAAACCGAGGAATGGACACGGACGCTGATTCATTACTTGTTTCCGATCCGGCGGTGGCCGGATTCGTGCGCTATCTGGAGGTGGAGCGCAATGCGTCGCCGCATACTGTGGCGGGCTACCTGCAGGATCTGCGGCAGTTCGCCGCGTTTGTGTGGGAGGATGCCCCCGCGCCGTATGACTGGACGACGGCGGACCGTTTTCATGCCCGCCGTTTCCTGATGGTGTTCCAGAAGAGCGGCAGCGCGCCGACGACCACCGGGCGCAAGCTGGCCAGCCTGCGCTCGTTCTTCCGGCATCTCCAGCGCGAGGACCGCGTCACGGCGAATCCCTTCACCGGTCTGCATGGTCCGAAACAGCCGCGTCAACTGCCGGATGTGCTTTCGGTCGAGGAAATCGATCGCCTGCTGGCCGCTCCGATGCGGATCTTCGAGCGCGAAATCAAAACAGGAGGGAAGCCTGATGGGCGAAGTGGCGGGGAGGCGCTGCAGCGGTATTTCGCCCTGCGCGACCAGGCGCTGCTGGAAGTGCTTTACAGTACCGGTGCACGTGTCAGCGAGGCGGCGGGGATGACCCTCAAGGCGCTGGACCTGCTTTCGGGTGTGGTGGTGGTTCGCGGCAAGGGCAAGAAGGAACGCCTCTGTCCGCTGGGCAATCCGGCCTCGCGGGCCTTGCGCGAGGCACTGCAGGCGGCGGAGGCGATCTGGCCGGTAGCGGGCAAGGCGGCCGTGCCGCTTTTCCGCAACAAGCGCGGAGAACCCCTGACGCCCCGTTCGATCGAACGGATGATGAAAGTGATGCTCCCGGAAGCGGGATTGAGTGCCGAGTTCTCGCCCCATGCGCTGCGGCATTCGTTCGCCACCCACCTGCTCGATGCCGGAGCGGACCTGCGGTGTGTGCAGGAGCTGCTGGGGCACGCCAGTCTCTCCACCACGCAGGTCTATACGCATGTCAGTATCGAGCGCCTGAAAAAGGTCTACCAGGACGCTCACCCGCGGGCCTGATCATGTCTGTATTCTCACGTTTTTCGCTTGTCACTTGCGCGGCAACCGCGTAGCCTTCAGCACAGCCTATCAGGGAGTCCATCAGCACCACAAAGGGATGGACGGTTCCATGGATCCGTGTGGCCTTTGCGGTGAAGCTTCCTGTCCCTCTCGTTTCATAATCGCGTTGCGCCCGTAGCTCAGTTGGACAGAGCACCAGGCTTCGAACCTGGGA
>CAZZBA010000441.1:0-2918 GCA_964652765.1 uncultured Victivallales bacterium
TGTCGCCAGTGAGAATCCACAAACTGGCCCCGGCCTTGGTGAGGCTGATCACCGAGCCAGATCCGTCGGGGATGACACCGGCGAAGGTGTTATTGCCCGCATTTGCGCCGTCCAAGATCAGGGTCTTGTTGCCGACGGCGTTGATCAGAAGATTCTGATTGATCGTGAGGGTTTCGGCCGAACTGGCGCCACTGGCAACAATCAAACCTAAGCCCGTGGTGCCGTTCAGGGCGAACCGGCGGTTGGCGAGGATAGTAGCGCCTCCACTGGCTTTTTCCCACATGAAGTTACCCCCACTTGTGCCACTTCCAAGGTAGATCACACCACCATCACCAATGCTGCGCATTCTGAGGCCATAGCCGGTTCCAGTGCCGGCGGTGGACGTGATGTTACCCGTGAAATCATTGTTGGCATGATAGAACTTGAATTCGTCGGCACTGGTTACACTGAGAGTGCCCGATCCAGTGAATACTCCATTCACGGTGATCGCGCTGCCCCAACTGACGCTACCGTTGAGAGTGACGGTGCGGTTGGCGTTCAATGAGAAGCCGTCTGAAAAGTTTATGTTGCCCGTGCCATTGAAAGTAAGTCCCCCGGATGTGGCACCAAGGTAGCTATCGTTGTTGGCGCCGAAACTAATCGTGCCCGCATTGATGACCGTACCGCCGGTATAGTTGTTGCCGGCATTGCTGAGCGTCAGCGCGCCCGCACCGCTTTTGGTAAGACCGGCGGATCCGCTGATTATCGAACTAATTGTCGCGGCACCCGAATTGTTGATGATCGGCGTGGCCCCGCCGAGGGTCAACGTGTTACCTGTGATGATGTAGCTGGCGGTGGTGAGCGTCAGCCCGCCAGCCGTGATGCCGGTGTTCAGCGTGACTGTTCCCGCCGTGCCGCCGAAGATGGCCGTATCGTTGTTTCCGTTGTTCCAGGCCACGTGCGGTGCCACCCCGGCATCCCAGTTCAGAAGAGTCGTATCCCAGTTACCGGCGGTGCCGCCGCTGGCACCGTTACCGTCGGTGCCTATATTCCCCGTGCCACCATCCCAATACAATGTTCCAGCCTGCGCCGTACCCGCCAGCATCCCCGCCACCAGCGTTAACGTTACAACCATCCAGCCTGCTGTATATTTTTTCATAAGCTGTCTCCTCTGCAGCGTCCATAATCGACCCTTACAAGGTGTATATTACACCATCAGGAAAAACATTACCACATGTTTTTTGGAAAACGCGGGAAAACGGCGGATTGGCGCATTGGGGGTTGTCAGTGGGCAGTGGGGAGTTGTTAGGGGTTAGGCGCTAGGGACCAAAGTGGCGGGAGCATCTTGCTCCCGTTGGGGAGCTGGAAGCTCCCCCCACTATATGAGAGGCACAGGCGAAGCCTCTTAAAGAAGTCGCTGTGCATATCCATAATTATATCCATATTTATCCATTTATTGTATTGACACCGACAGACTTATGGGTATATATGGGTATCATTATGAATACACCGGATGTTAAATTGGCCCAAGCAGAACTCAAGCTGGTGGCAAAAATAGACGAGTTCAAAGGAAAATGGCAGGTTCTCAGCTCACTTGCCCCGGATCAGTTGCAGGCGCTAAAGAAAGTCGCCACTATAGAATCGATCGGATCATCCACGCGCATCGAGGGTGCGAAGCTGTCTGACCGGGAGATCGAGGAGCTGCTGTCGGGCCTTCAAGTTACTCGCCTTGCGTCACGGGACGAGGCCGAAGTCGCTGGATACGCGGAGTGCATGGAGCTCGTCTTCACGTCCCACGCTGACATCCGGGTTGACGAGAATCACATCAGGCAGCTTCACCAGGTTCTGCTGAAACATGTACCCAAGGATACACACCACCGTGGCGAGTACAAGAAGCTGCCGAATCATGTTGAAGCATTTGATCAGGACGGGAAGAGCGCAGGAATCGTGTTCCAGACGGCATCCCCTTTTGACACCCCTGGAATGATGGCGGATCTGGTCGGGTGGCTGCAGTCGGAGTTGGCGGAGAACAACATGCATCCGCTCCTGGCCATCGCGGTATTTATCGTCAACTTCCTGGCCATTCATCCATTCCAGGACGGTAATGGACGGCTGTCGCGAATCCTGACCACGCTGCTGCTGCTGAAGGCGGGCTACGGATACGTGACATACAGTTCCCTGGAGCGGATTGTCGAAACCAACAAGGAACAATACTACCTTGCGCTCCGACGAAGCCAGCAAACCATCTACACCGACAACAGCACCCTGATGGAATGGCTGCGATTCTTCCTGCGCGCCTTGCTCAGTCAGGTAGCCGCGCTGGAGAAGAAAATCAAGGATGAGGAGAAACTAGCAGAACTGCCTCCGTTATCGGTTGATCTACTGCGGCTTGCCCGTGACCGGGGGCGGTTGACGGTCCGGGACGGGGTAGTAATCACTGGAGCAAACCGTAATACCGTCAAGTTGCACGTCAGGAATCTATGTGCCAGGGGACTTCTGCACCAGGAAGGCCAGCGCAAAGGCTCCTGGTACCGACCTGACTGAACCAACCTTTAGCACAGGTACGAGGGGCTAGGGGTTAGGCGTTAGGGGTTAGGGGTGGAGGACGGGCCAAAGTGGCGGGAGCATCTTGCTCCCCCCACTATATATCTCCCCAGCATTTTGACTTTACCCGCAAGCAGTCGCCTTTTGGATTGCGACTTGGTGTGATTTTCCATACTGTGCAGTCCACATCCAGCAGGGATTCCAGACGGCGTGTCAATTGTGCGGTTTTTCAAACGAGTCAAAACAGGGGTTAGTGATGGGTATCAAGGCAACGGTAATCGGGGATGGCGGCTGGGGTACGGCGTTGGCGATGGTGCTGCAGCAGAACGGTCATCAGGTGACGGTGTGGGGACCGTTCGAGGAGAATATCCGCGCGGTCCGCGAAACCGGCATGA
>CAZZBA010000441.1:2928-3344 GCA_964652765.1 uncultured Victivallales bacterium
GGATACGCTGGACCACGGACGCGAGCGAGGCCGCCCGCGAGGCGGAGGTCGTCGTCATGGCGGTCCCTACGCAATTCTACCGCGACGTGGCATTCCGCTTCAAGGGCCTGATCGCCCCGTCCGCCCAGGTGGTCAGCGTGACCAAGGGCCTGGATCGCGAGACGCACCGGACGATGACGGAAATCGCGTGCGAGTGCCTCGGTATTCCCTGTGCCGCCGCGCTTTCCGGTCCGAGTCACGCGGAGGAGGTCGCCCGCGGCATCCCGACTGCCGTGGTCGTGGCCTCGCCACGCGGGGAGGACAGCGCCGCCCTGCAGGCGGTTTTCAGCAACAGCCGTTTCCGGGTGTATACGGCCGACGATGTCACCGGCGTCCAGGTCGGTGGGGCACTCAAGAACGTGATCGCGATTGCCGTT
>CAZZBA010000442.1:0-3343 GCA_964652765.1 uncultured Victivallales bacterium
CCCCTCGTGGTTCCCGGCTTCAAGCGGGAACCACGAGGGGTTCTGCAAGTGCCTCTGATCAATAGCATTATGCCCATTATCACCGGAGCTATCGCCAAAGGTGCGGTAAAGCCTGTTGGAACCGAAGACCGCGAGGAAATGTCCGCCGAGGGCTGTGCCCTAGCTGCCTGCATGATTGATTCGGCGGAGCGGGAGGGTAAGGAGCTTAACGCGCATAGCGTTGCCCATTACGCGCTGCAGAGCCTCAAGTCCGGCCGCCGCTCGGGGTAGTCTTTGTTACACTTCGCACAATGGAGGCGGGCAATGGTGGTGCACGGCGTCACCATCACGATCGTGGAAATCAAGTATTCCGGAATCATCGCCTACCGCATCGCGGCCCCGTCCGAGCGACTCCCCCGCTCCACCCCGGCGTTCTCACCCTGAACGAATCGATTTGAGCGGGAAACCGCCCCTGCTTTTCCGAGGATAACGCACCGACGTTCCCGTCTCGACGCCAGCCGTGCGTCGGCGCGCAACGTCTCGGTCGCAACCCGGCCGGTTCACTCCTCCCAACAGTCGGGGAATTCGGACGTGAGGCCCCAGGTGCCCATGTCGAAGTTCTGGAACCCGACTTTGAGGGCCGGGCTTTCAGGCTTGACGCGGTAATCGTTGTTCTTGGGATCAACGAACATGGGATCGGCGAAAACCGAGTTGCGGTCAAACCCCATCGCCTGCCATTCCTCCAGCAGGATCTCACGACGCCCCTTGACTTCGCGCTCCAGCACGCGGGCTGAGAACCGACCCAGATCATTATAGAAACAGTTGTTGTCGACTTTCTCCAGCCATGATGTGCGCACCGGAGGAAAGACCAGATAGTAGATCTCGTTGCCACTGGCCTTCATGTTGAACAACCGGTCGTGATTCTCCGCCTGATACTTCGGGCTCATGACCGTGATGTTGTTGAAGTACTGGTCGTGGTTCTCTTCATTGCCGACATGGAAACAGGGGGATGACGCACAGTTCACCCAGATGTTGTTGTAGATCGTGCGATACGAACCTTCACGACACTTCATGCCGATGCCGACACAGACGTTGTTGTAGATCTCGTAGTTGGATGCGCCGTCGTCAAGGTCAAGCCCCCAGCCTGCTTTCTCCACAAAGAAGTTGTGACGCAGCACGACGGGCTCCATGGCATCCGACTTGGCATCGCCGTGGCAGATGCAATCCTCTTTGCGCATTTTGTACTGTCCGTGCACCGCACTCCAGTACCGGTCCCGCCCCCAGGCGTTGAACGGTCCATGGTCCGTGGTCTCAAGACAGGTGTCATGGATGTGGTTGTACTCGATCACATGCCCGCCCCAGGTCCCGTCACCGATGCAGATTCCCGCGCGCGGCAGATCATGGATGAGGTTGTGTCCCACGGTGATGCGCTTGGCCCGGCTGATGTAAACAGCTGCCGTCTGCTTTCCGATAAGCCCGAGGTTATGAAAAAGATTGTTCTCCACCCGGCATTCATAGGGAAAATGCTTCTGGGTTCCAGTCGTGGCTTCCAATTCACCGACAAGGAGCACGCCACTGTCGCCAATGTCGCGGAATGTACAGCCGCGCACCGCCAGAGCGCGATTAAAGCGATTTGCAAACACGGCATTGCCGCCCAGTCCCTCAAAAAGACAGTTGCGGATCCGGCAGTTACGCGACCCCTCGAATCGAAGCGCGCCGCCGCGGTAAAGCGCCCAGTCACCGAGCGACGGGACTTCATACTCATCAAAGAATGTCGGCTCCGTATGCGCGAAGCGGATCTGCTCAAAAACCACGCCCTCCACCGATTCCCGGCGCGTGCCCTCTACCGATATAAGGGTCTTGAGCTGCGACACTTCAATGACCGCGGCGTTTGGATCAACGCCATCCTCGGGCATCCAGTATAGCTTTCCTGCTTTCCCGTCAAGATACCACTCACGCGGCGCATCCAGCTCCTCAAAGACATTCTCGATAAAGTAGCGCGACTTTGTGCCGATCGCCGACCCATCCGTCGTCCACTTGGCTCCCATCTGCTGACCGCCGTCACCGAACCAGATCGTATTCCCGGCATAGTCGATTGCCTTGATTTGGAACTGCAGATTGCCCCAGTAGGAATTCTGGAAAATATGAATTACCGCCTCCTGCGGCTTAACCCACCGTCTCCGGGTAAACGTCCCCGGGTCAAAGACAATGCCACGCGCAGTCTCGCAATCATACTTCATATCGTGGTCTGGATCGGGAAGCGGATCGCCGGCAGCATCCTCGACTGCAGCAACCGGCAGCGTATAGCCCGCGCAATGCCGCACCGGCACCTTGTATCCGCCCCCCTGGTTCGCGGCATGCTCCGCACGCTCCTCCCCATCGTTTGGGAACCTGGCCCGGACCTGACGTTTTCCGTCAGCAAACATTTGCGTGAAGTAAAATTCACCATCCCTTGCCTCAGGAACATCGCAGACGAGAATACCGTCCCGATAAGGCGCCCAACGGCATGTCAGCCGCCTGCCGCCGCTCAGCGTTACCCTCTCGCCGGCATAAGAACGGATAGTCAGTCCCCCGCAATCGGCAGATGTAATGACAATCGGCCTGTTAAGGTAGTGAACACCCTGCCTCAGGAAAACCGTGTTAAGCGCTCCTGGCGCCTCATTGCGCAGCCGCGCGATTGCCGATTCAAGCGTTCGCATCGGCTGCTCCAGAGTCCCGGACGATGCATCATTGCCCGCAATATCAACAAACAATTCCATACCTATACCTCCGCCCCTTAAAGTTCGCCTGATAACGAGCGTACTTTACTTTGCTCGTTTTCAGACCTGTACAATACACCTAGAGAGCGAGCGGGTCAATTTATTGAAATGCACTGACAGCTCCTTGTTAACTGATAAGAAATTGCTTTTTGCATAGGAGCTCATTTTCGAGGCTATCAAACATTCCCATGAGGGAAATGGTTACAAACCCATATTCCATCGCAATCCTTATCTCCCGAAAATGCGGAAGCCGGCGGCCTTGGCAAAACCGCCGGTTTTTTCAGGAATTTCTACCTGGAAAGCGCAAACCTCCGGCTCCGTGCATCACTCGTTTGCATACTTTATGACCGGTTCTATGTCGTAATCCGGGAACGGTTCAGCGTCTGATGCATAGTCCCATATGGGTTCGGCATCATCCCGCCCTGCCCCGCTCTTATACTCCGGTGGTCCGGTTACGTGCATGTTTATTGCCCATCTGGATATCCATCGGGAGCGGCTGGAACGGTACTACAGGACTACGGCCATGGAACCGGTACGGCCCGTTGTCCTAATCGATGAGATTCCCTGGGGCGAAATCCGGGATGAGGCGTTGAACCCGACCTGTC
>CAZZBA010000443.1:0-3323 GCA_964652765.1 uncultured Victivallales bacterium
CGGGGTACATTTCAACCAGGCCGGACTCACCGCCCATGCCGAGCGCTGGTTCGACGCATTGAAAACACACTACGGATGGAAAATAGCATCAGCCAACAAGCCGGATTCAGGCGACGGCAAGTAGCCGCGCCTGATCCGCATCGTTCGCACAAAGGATGGAAAATGAAGCATGCATTCGCTGGTTTGATGACGGCAATAGTGTTAGTTTGCCATTGTTATGGAGGTGAACAAATGACCCGGGGCGTACCCACTGCGGAACAGATCGCTTGGCACGAAATGGAGATCCAGATGTTCGTTTGCCTGGATCCATGCACATGGCAAGGGAGAGAATACGACAATCATTCCACGCCGTTGGACAAGATCAATCCGGCGAAACTCGACACCGACCAGTGGTGCGAGGTGGCCAAGTCGTTTGGAGCGAAACAGATTCTCTTCGTGGCGAAGCACACGGGTGGTTTCTGCTGGTGGCAGACAGAAACAACCGACTACAGCGTCAAGAAGACCCTGTACAAAGACGGTAAAGGCGATGTTCTGGCCGAACTGTCGCAAAGTTGCACAAAGCATGGCTTGAAACTGGGAGTTTACATCTACCCTGGGGATGACCAGTGGGGCGCCGGCATCGGCAGTGGCGGCCGTACAAAAGACCCTGCCAAACAGGAAGCTTACACGAAGGCCCTGCGCCAACAGTGGACCGAAGTGTTGACCAGGTATGGTGATATCAGCGAACTCTGGTTCGACGGAAGTTGTGTGATCGATTTGTCGGACATTATCCAGAAACATGCCCCGAAGGCGATGGTATTTCAAGGGCCTCATGCGACCCTGCGCTGGCCGGGGAATGAAAAGGGGATTGCTCCGTACCCGACATGGCAAACCGTCAGAAAGGCAGATGCACTCAGTGGCGTTTCGACCGGACTCCATAGCGATCCGGATGGCGACGTGTGGTTGCCTATGGAAATGGATACGACGCTATTGGATCACAAATGGTTCTGGGCTCCAGATACGGATAGGATGCTAAAGTCAACAAAGACGCTGTTGGATATTTACTACACGTCTGTGGGGAGAGGTTGCGTTCTGCTGCTCAATGCCACACCTGACACAACCGGGCTGATTCCCGCATCTCACGTCAGGCGTTACGAGGAGTTTGGAAAAGCCATCAGACGCATATACGAGAACAAGAAGGGCGAAGTCAGCGGCACGGGACGGACATTGGAGCTCCGATTTGGTCGCCCGGCCCCGGTTAACCACATTATCCTGGGGGAAGACATCAGACGGGGCCAGATTGTCCGAGCCTATGAGGTGGATGGATTGATCAATAATGAATGGAAGAAATTGCTGGACGGTGTTTCGATTGGCTACAAGAAAATCGACGTAATCAACACGGTAACGGTCGAAGGTGTGCGTCTTCGAGTCGCCAAAGACGTTGGGGAACCCGTTATCCGGAGTCTCGCCGCGTACGAAGTCGCGACGGCAGACGAGAGATCGCATATGGGTGCTATCAAAGAGAAGGAATGGAGAGTTGTTTCTGAGTGGGGGAAGGTTGCTCTTACGGAAGAGTGGCAGACGATCAACCTTGATCTATCGCCTTATATCCCGACTCCCGGACAGTATGAGATCGAACTGCGTGCGACCGGAGGTCAGGGCGGACCGGAAGTGCGGCAAGCCATGGTGGTCGTCGCAGGTACGGAAGCACCGCGTTTGATAACGCAAACAAAACGGCCCAGTGCATGGATTCTTTCTCGCACCGATCAGGTGACCGATGACGTCCAGGGACGAACCACATTACGACTTCAGGGCCGAAAGAAGAAGGCAGAGACCAGCGGGGTGAGTGCAATGTATATTCGCAGTTTGCAGTAGAGAACAATGTCCGATCAATTGATGTGCGAACAAATGAATCCAGAATATTGTCGCTCCGCTCTAAATTCTGATCCGTGACGTTCAATGCAGAGGAGAGTAAGGCGATATTCGAGTCTGGCTTGGCTGGGCATGGCCTGGTGTTACGACTGCCGCCGGCGTCCGATGCGGATACCAAGGCCGAGCAGCCCTGCTGCAATGGCGAGCATAAACACCCCGCGCAGAATCCGGCGTCCGGTGCCGCTCGTGTTTTCCTCCGGCGCTGGCGCTGCGTCGGCCGGTGGCACAACCGGGGCCGGAACCTCGGCAACTACAGGTGCCGGGGGCGGTTCGGGCGGCAGGTTCGCGAAGCCTGTGGCGAGCAGTGTCCGGGCCTGATTGTCGCGTCCCTCGCGGGTCGGGCAGCCCAGCAGGACCACGACGACCCGGCGTCCGCCGCGCTGGGCGGTGACAATCGATGAGAATCCCGCGGCCGTGAAATAGCCCGTCTTCAGGCCGTCGCACCCCTCGGTGGTCCCTAGCAGGTGGTTGTGGGTGCGCATGCCGAAGGTCGCGTTCGCGGGTCGAGGTGTACGTCAGGCAGGCGGGATGCTTCAGGATCTCGCGGGCCAGTATCGCCAGATCCCGTGCCGTGGAAACATCCGGGCGGATACCCTGCGAGGGTGGCAGGCCGTGTACCGAATGGAATTCCGTGGCCGTCATGCCCAGTTCCTTTGCACGACGGTTCATCAGCTCGATAAAGCCATCCCTTGTGCCGCCGACGTGGATGGCAAGGGCCGCTGCCGCATCGTTGGCGGACTGGATGATGAGCGCGTAAAGCAGGTCCTCGACGGGGAAGGTCTCATGCTCTTTCAGGTAGACCTGCGAGCCGCCCATGCGTGCGGCTTCCGCTGTCACGGTGACGACATCGGTCAGGCGGAGCGTTGCGTTGTCGATCCGTTCCTGGATGAGGAGCAGGACCATGAGCTTGATGACGCTGGCGGGATAGCCCGGCGCATCCGCGTTGTTTTCAAACAGAACCTTCCCCGTGGCGGCCTCCACGACGATGGTTCCGAGATAGGGGTCTTTTGAACGGGTCTCGATCGGAGTCCGCCCCGACGGCGCCGCGACGGCACCTCCGGCCTGGCAGACCACCGCTGATACGAACATCACAAACAATAGCCAATTCTTCATGGGTAACTCCTTTTTTTCTTGCGCAGCAATATATCATCCTTCAGCGCCGTGTCCATATCCAAACCGGCCGGCCTTCCGGGGCATCCATCGGCCGAGGCCGCCAGGCTCGATCAAGCGATGCGTAGCCAACCGAAAGTGTTGCCGGAAAAGTCTTGCCAAGCCAAGGTAATAGGCGTTTACTACGGATAACAGTTGAATCATAAATCTTGTATGCATTGGAGAATTGACGTTTAGGAATATAGCTCAGACAACATAATAGATTTTGCGTTATCGCAAGTATCGTTCTACGGAAAACTGGC
>CAZZBA010000444.1:0-2733 GCA_964652765.1 uncultured Victivallales bacterium
GCCGAAGTCAAAAGTACGTGCCGAATAGGGGCAGGCCACCAGGCAGTAGCGGCAGCCGATACAGCGGTTGTAGTCAATAACGGTAACTCCCTGCTCGTTCTTGTACGTGGCTGTCACCGGGCAAACCTTGACGCAAGGCGGGTTCTCGCATTGCATGCAGGCGATGGGCATGTAGACCGAATCCTGCTCGGGCACCTTGGCGGGATCGTAGTAATGATCGCCCTCCAGCATCACGCCGACCGGATTGAAGGCATTGCCGCCGACCTGAATCCCCAAGCCTTCTGGAAAACCGACATTGCGTTGTTCGGGCGTGTATTCGCCCTTTTCCATTTTCAAAACGCGGATCCATTCCATATCCTGATCATCGCTGCGGGATTGATTGTTCTCTACCACGCAAGCCTTGGCGCAGCGGCGGCAACCGATGCATTTCTTGATGTTCAAGGCATAACCAAACAGCACGCCATCCAGCGCTGGAGCGCCATCCACGGTGACCCGCTTGCCGTACTCCCGCGAGTAGCGCTTTTCCAGCCGGGCACGCGCCTGGGCTTTTTCCTCGTCGCTCATCAAACGGTAATTGCCCTGAAACCATTCAGCCCATTCCATGTTGGCTTTGACGTCGTCAGAGTTGGTCATCAAGGCCGCTGCGCCCATCAGCGAACTGATGCTCAGCATACCGGTATTTTTTATAAAACTCCGGCGTGAAGTATCCACGGTCTCGATTGGCCTAGACGCCGAGCAGGCTCCGGAACAGTTGCCGCATGGCGTCGCTGGAGTATTGACTTTGGTGCAGTCATTTGAAGTCATGATTTTTCTCTTGATTGGATTGCAGCTTCATTAAGCGTGTTGCATAGGCTCAATACAAATCGCTGAGATAATGAATCAAGTCGGTGGTGGTCACGATGCCCACCACGTTTTCTTCTTCATCGACAACCGGCAGCGAATGAAAATGCCCCTTGCCGAGCAATTCGGCAGTCTGCCGTATCGTGTCAGTCTGTTTGATGGTCGTGAGTGCTGTAGTCATGATGTCGGCAATTTTGAATTGCTGATCAATGATGGTATCCACGCTACGTTCGTCTGCACCGCTGATCAACAGATTAATTTTCATCAAATCTGTAAAACTCACCAACCCCAGCAATTTCTTGCCCTCGACAATGGGGATATGATGAAAATTGGTGCTGCACATCAGCTTGCGCACGTCGCTGAGCGGTTGTCCCAACTGGACTGTGGCTACGTTGGTGCTCATGATTTTGTTGATTAATTCGTTTTTTTTCATAGCTTGTCTCAAATTTGATAAATGCCGGCTTATCGAGTCGATAGCCTAAAGTTGCACGAGGTTTTCCACCTAACCATCAGCCAAATGCTACCAACTGGGACCAGCTGCGCCAGGCATAAAATGGATGGGAACCTCTTTTACCTCAATAATCCGTTGCGAACGCAGATGCTCTTCGATTTCCTCGGCAGTCGGTCTGGATACACCCAGATGTTGTGCAATTAAGTCGCGCAGTTGCTGGCACCAAACGTCGGTAAGCAGGGCCAAAGCGGCGTAGAACGGCGTGTCGCAACGATTGACTACGCGGCTGGCGAAATCCGGCAGCCAACGTAACAGGTGGTAATCCAGGAAGTTGGCAAGTGAACGCCAGTCATCCTCCCTGCTTGCCTTTTTCAATTGACCGGCGATGAACTGCAACTGAAACACCAGGTGATCATCTGGCCGCATGCGCCAGTCCGGCACCCTAAGACCCGCTTCGGCATACAACGTCCGCATATCGAACATGGCGTCCTGGCAGATCAAGTGATCATCCGAAAGCCAATAGGACTCATAAGGTGAGGCGCCAAGCGAACCGGTCAGGTAAATGGCCGCGAAATCGGCAGCCATATCGTCCATGAATGCGACATCGGGCCTTTCCGGGAACGAAGTCACTACCTCCCGCATCATGGCAAAAGCCCTGCGACTTATCTCTTCGAGCGGGAGCAAGCCCAGATTGTCGGGGAACGTCAGTTCCTGCAAACTGGCCAGCACCCCCGGCGACAACTCCCGGTCCTGCAAAATGGCCAGGGTGGAAATATCTTCGGCGAGTACAGCAGCAATTTCGGCGTTCAGCATCATTCGAGTTTCCCTTTGCGGTGCGGCACAAATGCGATGGAGGGATGAGTCAGTTCCGGGTTAGCCATATTCTTCACCTGCCGCATCGTCTTGTCGTGCGGACCGATGGCCAGCGTGGGTTCGCTTCCATCCAGCATTTTTTCGAGCGGTCCAAAATCCAGCACCCGCATCATGCAGGCCTGCACGCAATAAGGTTTGCGACCGGCGTCGATTTCGTCTACACAACCGTTGCATTTCTGAATAACCTGTTCCTTAGGGTTCCACTGTGGGGCGCCGTAAGGACAGGCGGCTTCGCACTTGCGGCAACCGATACACAGCGTAGAGTCTATATCGACGATGCCATCCTTCTCACGTTTCCAGATCGCACCTGTCGGACAGGTGGGCAGGCAGGCAGGCTCGGCGCAATGGTTGCAGGACATGTTCACCTTGTAGGCGAAGACATCGGGAAACGCGCCGCCCTCGACATACATGACGCGCCGGAAGCGAGGACCGGGCGGCAGACCATTTTTGTCCTTGCAGGCGATTTCGCAAGCGCGGCAGCCGATGCAGTCCGTGTTATTGTGGACGAAGCCGAACTGCTCGACCGCCTTCTTCGAGACGACGGTGTTATCCAAACGGAGTTCCCGCAG
>CAZZBA010000444.1:2743-3299 GCA_964652765.1 uncultured Victivallales bacterium
TCCTTGCGTTTGAGGGCAGCCTCGACTTCATTGATGTCTAATTTCTTGGTCATGGTGGATTCCTCAAGTGTCGCGCCTGAAGATGAAGGAACGCGCCGTCGCCTCGCTATCCCAACCAGGGCGATGTTGTAGTGTGGTCTTTTTCAAGTTCACCAGAATAGTGTTGTAAGCGAACGCACCAGCCGGACTCGGTTCGTCTTTGGTTAGGAAGTCCGAGTTACCGGAACGGTCGATACCCTGTTTATCCAGATCCATCCACGAACCTTCATACACCACGACCACACCCGGCAGGCAGCGCTCGGTGACGTATACCGGCACGATGATTTTGCCGCGTTGGTTCCACACCTCGACGATATCGCCGGTGACAAGGCCCAGTCGGCGGGCGTCCGAGGCGTTGACGGTGATTTCTTGCTGGAAAGTCTCGCGCAACCAGGGAATGTTGTGGAATATCGAATGGGTACGGTGGCGAGGATGCGGCGTAATCATGTGGAACGGATATTCTTTGACCAGCGCATGACCCATCCATTCAAAGGGTTCTATCCATTTAGGAATGGCG
>CAZZBA010000445.1:0-3296 GCA_964652765.1 uncultured Victivallales bacterium
GCAACACCGAGATCCGCCAGCGCCGCACCGGTCTGAAAGACCGCGTCCGCCGGGCACTGCAATAGCCCGCAAAAGGTAGTCGACGGCAGTCGAGCGAGTCGAGTGAGTCGAAATCATTCGAAATCCAGTCGAGAAATCGAAAGTCACCACAACTGAGTTCAGGCTTTTCAAATAGCCGACTTCATGGTTTGATATCCGCCAATCATGTCAAAGCGTCCGAAACAGAAAAAAGCGAATCAAAAGCCAGTCTCCGCCACGAATGGGGCGGGAGCCTGTGCAGACACGCCTGCGGCGGTGGTATCGGAACTTGAAAGCGCCATCCTGCAATTGCGCGGGCGGCGCAGCATGGTGCTGGCGCGTCAACTGAAGACGGAAGGTCCCGTTCCGGCGGAACGGCGCGAAAAGCTGGTGGCGGCGGCGCATGAGGCCTATGTGCGCGAGCTGCTGGACGGCGGGCACACCGGCTCGGCTCGGGATCATGCCCGTTCGTTTGCCGGAAAGGAAACGGGCTTGTGTCGGTTCTGGGCGTTGAGCCTGCAGGTTCGACTTGGCCTGGTCGAAAATCTGGAGACGTTCGCCGAGGATGCCGCCTGGCGTGAGCGCCTTCGCCTTGAACTGGTTGATCCGTCGGATCTGGCCGATTGTCCCGTTGCAGAGTTATCGACGGATGCCCGTGCGGTCAGCAACGCCTGGCAAGCCGCTGACAGGGGTGAGTTGCAGGCGGCAAGGGAGTTGCTTGCCGGCATCGGGCGGCGGTCGCTGCTCGTCGACTGGCGGTTATTCGTGCAGGCCAGTGTGGCGGCGCGGGAGGGGAATGCAGAGGAGACGGCGGCTGCACTGGCCCGGATCATGCCCGGTTCGCTGGCGGCGCATCTGGGGCAGGCGCTTAGAGCCTGTCTGCATCAGGACCGCGAGGCCCTCGCCGGCACCGAGCTGGCCAGTCAGCTTGCATCGCCCCCGCCCGAGCTTGTCGACCACGCCAAAGCCCTATCTGACGCCTTGCTGAAAAGTCGCGGGAAATCAGCCGTGTTGAACAAAAGCCTGAAGACGTTGCTGGTGGCATTGCTGAGCGCCAAGCGTCCATCCGCCGCTCATCTGGTATTGGCGTCGGCATGCAAGGACCGCCTTGACACAGCGCTGCTGAATGCTGCCTATGAGGCTGGTTTTCCTGCCTCCTATGTTCATCTCTGCGGTGTTATGATCAACCTGCCGAAAGACGAGTGGTGCTCGGAGTACGACAAACTGCTGCGGGAACCTGGTTGGTCGCCTCAGGAGCGAGGCATGATGCGGCTCGAACAGGCCAAGGACGAGCGTCAGGCACTCGAATCCGATGCCTGTGATTATTATGGATATGATGAGGATGAGGACGACGAGGATCTCGAGAGCATTCAGGCCTGGTGCCGGGAGGCGGCGGGGTGCTGGCCCTCGCTGCGCGAGATCTATGTGACCTGGCGCTGGGCGGAGCGGCTCGGGAAAACCCATCACGCGGAAACGGCCGAAACGCGCGCCTTTCCATCGGACCCGCAAGCCTGGGAACATCTGGTCCGTCGTCTGGCGAAACTGGCCAAGTTCAAGGAGTGCGGCAAGGCACTCGACTCGCTTGCAGCCCTGCCCGGCACAACCGAAGCCTGCAAGCGTCTGCGAGGCCATATTGCTTTTCAAATGGTTTGCGATGCTTTCAATCGGCAGTTGCCATTTGCCACCTTACAGGCACTGGCCAGCGCCTGCACGAATGTCGAGCCGGTGGAACGGATAGGGATCGCGGCACGGTTGTGGTTGAGGGCCAAAGGAAATGCGCAGAAACGGCGTTTCGGGGCTGAATTGACAGACCTTGGCCACCCTTGGCTGGCCGCTGTATCGTGTTTCCAGATTAGTGATGAAGACATCACGGTATCGAAACTGCCATCGAAATTGAAACAGGCTTTGCAGGCGAACCCCGCTGCGGTCGTGGACGATTTCCTGTTTCTGGTCGGTTACGCGGATCGCTCCCGTATCAACTGGCAGAACGACACCTTGCTCAAACCGCTGCTCTCGGCACTTGCCGATCCCAGCGTCCCGCCTCAGGCGGCACATGACGCGCTTTACGATCTGCTGCTTGGAAGCTGGCATGATATGCGCGTGGATATGATAACGGAGTTCCGTGCCGAGGTCGTCGCCATCACGGCCCGATTGCTGGATTCCGGAGAACACCCTTCATCTGTCGCGATCAGTGCCATGGCGTTCCGGGCCCTGTTGTACGATGCCGCCGAGTCGAATCGGGATGAATCCTTCGAGAGCATCGCGGTTCGCCTGCTGCGGGCGGCACGGCAGTTGGCGACGGATTCGCAGACCCGGAGCATTGTGCGCGAGGTCGGTGACAAGACCGGCTTGATCAAACATTCCGCCGTCGTTGCCGATGATACGGATGAAGCCTTGGCCCTGTGGCGTCGGCAACGCGACATTCGCAACGACAATCAGTTCTGGGATCACTTCTACGAAGGACGTAAGCCCGTTCTAAGCGGACGGGATATTTCTGCGGGGACGATACAGAGCCAGATAGAGCGTATTGCAGAAGCGCTTGGCCTGCCTCCACACGGCAGCAACAAGGGTTGGGATCCGTTTAATGCTGATGACGCTGATGACGATGAAGAGGCTTTTGAACCGCCAGGCACGCGCACCCGCTGGCCGGGTAAGCGGAAAAAAACATCCTCGCGCGACCGAATTGATTTGAACAAATGTTTTCCGAACAGCGAGATGGAATTCGAGATCCTGATAGCCAAGGTGGTGGGTACAGGCGACATGAACGACAAGAACATCCTGCACGACAAGATCAACGCGTCTTGTTTGTCGGAGAAAGCCAAGGAACGATTATCCAGGCGGCTTGAGGGTTCGTTCGGTGATAATGGAGGATGCCCGTTCTGATGCAAACGAAAGACCCATACTTGCTGCTAGGCCTTCAGGAGCAGGTGACCGATAGCGAGGTTACCGATGCGTATCATGCGGCCTTGCGTCGCCACCCGCCCGAGCGCGAGCCGGAACGTTTCACCGCGATCAGCGAGGCTTATGAGTCGATCCGTACGGAAGAGGATCGCGTGCGCCGCCGGCTTTTTCCTGAAAGTCTTCCCGCCGACGCACTGCCCGTGTATTTTGATGTGCCAGCCGAAGGCCATGCCCCGGTCGGCATCAAGCAGGCGTTCTGGCTGCGTGAAGCCCGCAAGCAATGGGCAAGGAGTCGGCTGACATGATGGATGATGAATACCGTGAACCTGTGGTAGCGTCCGGTTCGGCATGGGATGAGTGTGATGATGATGCCGCCG
>CAZZBA010000446.1:0-3292 GCA_964652765.1 uncultured Victivallales bacterium
GCTGGTTCCCGTCCGACGCGGGCCGGTTGCGGGCGGCGGTCGAGGGGTTCATCGCGGCGGCAGACGGCTCGGGCGGTGATGGGGCCGCCCTGGCGTCCGGTATCGCGCCGCACGCCGGCTATGCCTATTCCGGCGGGGTGGCCGGTCACACCTGCCGCGCGTTGCGGGAATCGGCCCGGCAAGGGAACGGGCCGGATCTCGTGGTCGTGCTCGGTTTCTCGCACCGGGTGCCGTTCGAGGGGGTGGCCTGGCTGGATACCGATGCCATCCGCACCCCGCTGGGGGATATCGCTTCCGACCGCGCGTTCATGGAACGGGTTCGGGACCGGCTGCCAGGCGTCTTCTTCGATGTCGACTTGCATGATGGCGAGCATTCGGCGGAAAACCAGCTGCCCTTCCTGCAGGTCGCCGTGCCGGGGGTGCCCGTGGCGGTCGGCCTGATCGGCGGACACGCCGCCGGCCAGCCGGAGGCGCTGGCGGGCGCGGTGCGGGCGGCGGCTGCCGGGCGGCGGCTGTTCGTGCTTGCCAGCACGGATCTGCTGCACGATGCCGATTATGACCGGGTGCGGGCCAGCGATGCGCGCACCCTGGGCATGATAGAAAGACTTGATTCGGAGGGGCTGAATAAGGCATGGTCATACGGGACGCAGATCTGCTGCGGCATCGGGCCGGTACTGGCCGCGCTGGAATCGGCGCGTCTGGCCGGTTGCCGGCATGGCCGGCGGCTATTCTACTGCAACAGCGGGGATATCGATCCATCAGGCCGCGGGCAGTGGGTGGTCGGCTACGGCGCGGTGGTGTTTGCATGCGAGGATGGGGGATAAACACGCAACGAAAGGCATGACAATGGAATTGACGGAACAACAAAAGGCAACGGTCACCGCCTGGGTGGGGGAAGGATGCGGGCTTTCGGAGATCCAGCGCCGGATCGCCAGCGAGTTCGGGTTGCGTCCCACCTTCATGGATGTGCGCTTCCTGATCCTGGATCTCGGGCTTGAGATCAAGGACGCGTCCGCCAGCCGCTCGAAAAAGGTGGATGCCGTTGAAGAGTCCCAGGACGGGACGGATGACGCCGATGAGGACGTGATGCCGGAGGATGCTCCTGGTGGCATTGGCGGTGTAGCGGTCGGGGTCGACCGCCTGATCAAGCCGGGTGCGCTGATCAGCGGGACCGTGGTCTTCAGCGACGGCATGACGGCCGCCTGGATGCTGGACCAGTCCGGACGGCTGGCGCTGGATCCCGCTCAGCCCGGCTATCGTCCGGGCCCCGAGGATATCCAGGGCTTCCAGCGGGCGCTGCAGCAAGAGATGAAGAAGAAGGGGTACTAGCGTCATGGCCAGGCCGATCAGGCTGATCGCGACGGATCTTGACGGGACGCTCGAGGGCCACGGTTGCGCGATCACGCGCTACCAGGATTTTGCCGAGCGGCTGGATCGGTACAAGCAACGCTACGGCGCGGAGTGGGTCGTCTGCACGGGGCGTTCGCTGCACAGCTTCGAATCGGTGCTGAAGCCCCTGAAGACGCTCGGGATAGAGCCGGAATACGTGATCGTGCACCATGCGTACATCTATAGCCGGGGGCATGGCGGCTACTGGCCGCATATGCTGTGGAATGCGGGCATCCGTTTCCAGGTCTGGTCCAGCTCGCTGTACCTGCGCGGGGCGCTGAACGAGTGGCATCGCATGGTACGGGGGATGAATGATCATGTCACGACCGTGTTCCATCGGCGCAACCGGCTTTGCCTGCGGTTCCGCACCGAGGAGGCCGCGGCGGCCGCGGCGGCACTGCTGCGCGAGAAAGCCGCTGTTTTCAAGCTTTTGCGCGTGTTCCATTACATGCTCGAGGTCGATGTCCGCACCGTTCCCTACACCAAGGGGATGGCATTGAGCGAGCTGGCGCAGCGGCTTGGCATCCGGAACGCCGAGATCCTGGCGATCGGCAACGGGCATAATGACATCAGCATGCTCGACGGGGAGGCAGCGGGCGCGATGGGGTGTCCGGTCAATGCCGAAGTCGATGTGATGGAAACGGTAAGCCGCAGTGGCGGGCATGTGGCGCAATCCCGTGGGCTGGAAGGGGTAATCGAGATTCTCGACGCCTGGTTGGATGATACCGTCAAGAGTGAGCTGCCTGCGTGGTGGACCCCCAACAAGCAGCAGAAGAACCCGAAATCGATGGGGCGGCGGATGAATCATCCGGGGCAGCACCAGCAGGCACCATCGCCACGGATGGCGTTATGGCTGGGTGTTCTGGCCGGGTATACGGTACTGGTGGTGTTCGCCAGCTTCGGGGTGGTTCCCTCTTCCATTTCCGGCCTGGTCATGAAGCCGTTCACGCTGGTGGCTAGGCTGGTGGAGTGGGTGATGCAGGCACTGGGGTTGTAGTTTGAGACAGGGATCAAGATTAGGATTAGGATGATATGAGAACGGGATTCGTGGGTGGCGGGAAGATGGCGGAGGCCCTGTTGTCGGGCATACTGGCGCATAAGGTCTGCACGAAAGGCGAGGTGCTGGTCAGCGACCGTGATGCAGGGCGCCGGCAGTTGCTGCGCGATCGCTACGGGGTTGAGACGCTGGAGCAGAACCTCGCGGTGGTGGAGCGCAGCGAGGTGGTGATCCTGGCGGTCAAGCCTCAGGATCTTGACACGGTGCTCGCCGAGCTGGCCCCGGCCGCTTCCGGGCGCCTGTTCGTGTCGATTGCCGCCGGGCGGCGACTGGCATATTTCGAGGCGCGCCTGTGCGGGGCGCGCGTGGTGCGGGTGATGCCGAACCTAGCCTGCCAGGCGGGCGAGGGGATGAGCGCCTGCTGCGGGGGAACGGGGGCGACGGCGGCGGATATCGAACTGGTGCGGCGGATGTTCGAAAGCTGCGGGCGCGTGGTGGACCTGGATGAATCCTTCTTCGATACCGTCACGGCCCTGAGCGGGTCGGGTCCCGCGTTTTTCGCGTTTGTGTTGCAGGGGCTTGTCGACGCGGCCGTCGTGCAGGGCATGGCGGCGGCAACGGCGCTGGAACTGGCGTTGCAAACCATGCGCGGTGCCGCTACGGTCATGATGCAGGGCGCGGTCGCCCCCGTCGACTTCATGGCCAGCGTGGCGTCCAAGGGAGGGACGACGGCCGCCGGCCTGGCCGTGCTCGAAAACAGCGATCTGCGGGCCGTCCTACAGGCCACGCTCGGCGCGGCGGCCCGGCGCAGTACCCAGCTAAGCTCCTGATGAAATGTTTGTTGGGACAAATGGTAATGGGTCAGTTATAGGGGTGTGCTGTTTATAAGCTGCCTGTAACTTGGGT
>CAZZBA010000447.1:0-3265 GCA_964652765.1 uncultured Victivallales bacterium
GATCGGGATGTGCGGATGGAGGCGGCGCTATGGCTGGGTAGCCAGGGGGATGCCCGCGCCGTTCCCGAACTGGTGGCGGATCCCGCTTCGCGGACGTCGGCACAACGGGTGGCTATTGCCCGGATGCTGGGTCGCATCCTTCACCGGGACGGTTTTGAACGTCTCGTCAGTTTCCTCGACGATCCGGATGCATCGGTCCGCGAACAGGCGGTTGCCGTCCTTTTCGGCAGCCGGGTCGGCATGGATCGGATCTTTGCAACCCTGCAGAAACCGGGAACACGCATGGCCGTGGCGGACGTCGTCACTACAGACCTCCCCGATTCTCGCCCGGAACTGCGGGAACCCTTGCGGACACACGCACTGGCGCTGCTGCAGCAGCAGCCCGGATCCGAGGTCTTGCACAATGCGGGGTTGATCCTGCTCAGCGGGGCGGGGACCCCGAGCGACCGTGCCGCCATCGAGCCCCTGCTGGATGCCCAGAGTCCCTGCCAGCGGCGGGCGGCGTGGTTCGCACTCGCCCGGATAGATCGTCCCCGGTTCGAGGAGCAGGTCGCCCGTGTGGCCCGCGATGCGTCTGCCCGTGTACGCGTGACCGTGCCTGCCGTTTACTCGCTGGGTTCCGCCCCGTGGGTCCATTTCCTCGATGCGGAAACCCCGCTTCGCAGCAAGCACTATAGCGACTATTCAAGCATGCGGGGGCGTTCGAGAAGCGATTTTCCCGTGGCGGTGCGCGAGGTGCTCGCCAGCCTGTGCCAGGATCCGGATGCGGGGGTTCGTTTCGAGGCACTCTTCTGCCTGCTGAACAACCGCCAGCCGCTGGATCTGCAACAACTGGTCGAGGCCTCCGAGGCATTGCCCGACCGCAAGGCGGCGGGCCAGCGCATCGCGAGTTTCATGATGATGAATTCGGAGCAGCTCGGGAAGGCGTTCAGCGTGCTGCTGCCCTATATCGAGGATTCCGCGTATTCCGACAGCAGCATGGAGCGCTTGCGCAAACGGCTGGCTGACGATTCCGGCGGTGCTGACGAGGGGGTTATTTTCAAACCGTTGCCGGCCCGGCATGCGGAGGCATGCCAAGGCGAGGGTCCCGAGGCGTCGGATACGCCGCCGGAGGCCACGGCCCTGCATGCAGTGTTCTTCACGAAACCAGGATGCCGTGAATGCCTAAGGGTGGAGGCGATGCTGGAGAAGTTGCGGTCGACGTTGCCGGAGCTGACGGTCGAGACCCTGGAGATCGGTCGCCCGGCGGCGATGCGCCTCAACCAGGTGCTCTGCGGGCGCTTCCGCGCTCCGCCTGCCATGGCGGGTGTAACCCCGGCGATATTCAGCGGGGGCGGCTACCTGATCCGGGATGGTTTCAGCGCGGACAGCCTGGGTGCGCTGCTGGCTGCCTCCAGCGCGATCCCGCTGGCGGAATGGCGGACTGTCAGCGAGGCCGATGAAGCCGTGGCCGCCGTGGCCATCGAGGAACGGTTTTCCGATATCAGCGTGCTGCTGTTGCTGGCCTACGCCCTCAGCGACAGTGTCAATCCCTGCGCCTTCGCCGCCATCATCTTCTTCATCTCGTACCTCCAGGTCACCCGGCGCTCGCCGCGCCAGATCGCCCAGGTGGCGCTGGCGTTCATCGCGGCCGTTTTCCTGACGTATCTCGCGCTCGGTTTCGGCATCGGCGAGGCCTTGGCTCGGCTATCGGCGCTGCGGCGCGCCGGTGCGCTGATGAATGCCCTGATGGCGGCGTTGACGCTGGTGCTGGCCCTGCTGAGCCTGAACGATGCGCGGCTTTGCGCACAGGGGCGCATGGAGGCCATGACCCTGCAGCTTCCGGCCCTGCTGAAGCGCCGGATCCATGGCGTCATCCGCGGGAATGCGCGGCAGCGGGCCTTCGTGCTGGCCGCCTTTTCAACCGGGGTACTCATCTCCGTCCTGGAACTGGCTTGCACGGGGCAGGCGTATTTGCCCGCGATCCATTACATGCTGCGCTCCAGCGACCGTATCTGCGATGCGGCGGGCTATCTGGTGCTGTACAACCTCGCGTTTGTCGCGCCGCTGTTCGTGATTTTCGGGCTGGTCTACCGGGGCATGCGCAGTGAGCGGATGGTGGAGTGGCTGCGCCGGCATGCGGCGGCGGTGAAGCTCGTTTCCGCCCTGCTGTTCCTCGTGCTCTTCGTGATCCTGCTGCGCCATGATGTCCTGCCGAACTGGCGTGCCTACTTGTAAGGTACAACCTAGATTATGGACGCTCCACGGTCAGGGCCGCGTCAGTGCAGCAGGGCGTAGACGAGGATGTTGACATTGATCTCGAGGGAGTTGGTCAGCTCGTTGCCCCCGCAGCAGCAGCAGCCATGCGTGTTGGCCGTGTTGTTCAGGCCGTGGCGTGAATAGATGGCCACCAGTTTCCCGTTCAGCTCGACCCCTTCCAGCTTCGCCTCCTCGCCCGCATGGTTCAGTTGCAGCTTCTCGATCTTGTGTACGGTCCGGAATACCGGATGCGAGAGGTCGATCGCCTGCAACGCGTTCTCGCCGAACAGGCGGTTCATCTCGTTGCGGAAGCCGCGGTCCCAGTCGCTGTTCGAGCAGCCGGCCGAGGCCAGCAGGAAGCCCCCCTTGCGCAGGTAATCCTCGAGATTCTTGCGCTCCGTTGCCGAGAGCAGGAAGAACGCCTCGCCGGTCATGACGACGAAGGGATACTCGAATAGTTCCTCGCTGTCGAGGCGCACGCTCTTGAAACGCCGTTCGGTCAGGATCGTCGTCTCGCGCTGGGCGGCGCTGAGGAACTCGTCGCTGAAGCAGCGGGATGTCTGGCTGACGGCGTAAATCAGGTTCGCGCACTGGATGGCGACATCATTCGTGAAGCCGGTGCCCGGCCACTGCAGCAGCACGGCCGCGACCAGCCCGGAAAACCATCGTTTGTCCTGTATCCTCATCAGCCTCACCCATCCTTCAGCACGATTAAACGCTGTCCGCACGACATGCACAAGTTTATTTTATTCCCTACAGCAAGGGATTGTTCGTTTTGCCTTTTAATGGCGGCACGGTTGGCTTAGGATGCGGCGCATCATGTCAAATTGCTCGCCTGAAAACCTGGATTCGTTCATTCGCCGGTGGGAAGCCTCCGGCGCGGGCGAACGCGCCAATGCCCAGTTGTTCCTTTCCGAACTGTGCGATCTGCTGGACCTGCCGCATCCCGACCCGGCCCGGCCCGAGACGGCCGAGAATGCCTACGTGTTCGAGCGCTCCGTCACCTTCCAGAATGGTGATGGCACGA
>CAZZBA010000448.1:0-1498 GCA_964652765.1 uncultured Victivallales bacterium
GCATCTTGATCGAAAGCGACTACACCTTCTACAAGATGACCACCACGCGATGGAAAGAGGATCCACTTTATACAACCTATTCCGAGGGACGGGAACCCATTGAGGATCTGCGTTACATCCCCAACAGCGTGCTGGAGGATCCCTGGAAGAAGGTGGACATCCGCGAATACTCTGGCTCAGGGGGCGCTCGCTACCTTCTTTCGAGCCAGTATTCTCAAGGGCTCGCCAAATCCCTGAAACCCGGCGAGGCGTTCACCTCCTTCCGCACTTACGAGATGCTGCACGACAGCGACGATGCCGAGCGCCAGGGCCTGGCACGCCGCAAAATGTTCCGCACCATCGCGCCCTGGACCCAGGAGAACCCGATCTTCATGCATCTGCGCAACTCGGATTCCGCATCGATCCGACGGGCCGTGGACCAGTGCGTCGAGACCGGCTTTGAGATGATCATCTTGACCTTCTGGAGCGGCTTCAACATGGAAAGCACCGACCGCAGGTATTGGGATCGCATCAAGGCGGACTTCGACTATGCCCACGCCAAAGGCATCCGGATCGGCGGCTACATTCTTTTCTGCTCGACCGCCTCCAAGGGGCCGCAATACGACGCGAAGCAGGGCGTTTACCCGCCCAGCCTTTGCCTTGGCTCCGACTTCGTTGATCGCTACTTCAAGCATCTCTACGATTTCATGAACTACGTTGGACAGGATGCCATCGAGACCGATGGGCCCTACCATGGTTATCCGTGCGAGGCGACCAATCACAAGTATCACCAGGGCCGCGACGACTCGTTCCGCGTCCAGTGGGAGAAGATGGCCGAGTTCTTCCACGGATGCCGCCAGCAGGGACTCTTCGTCAATGCGCCCGACAGCTATTTCCACCATGGTAGCAACAAGTCCGCCATGGGCTATCGCGAGGAGAACTGGTCGCTGCCGCGGGAATATCAGGTTCTGATTGGCCGGCAGAACATTTACGACGGCACCTGGCGCAAGCCATCGAGCATGGGCTGGATGATGACCCCGCTGGTGGAATACCACGGCGGCGGCCCCGCAGCCACGCTCGAGCCACTCAAGGACCATCTCGATGCCTACGGTGCCCACCTGGTACAGAACTTCGGTTCGGGCGTCCAAAGCTGCTACCGCGGCCCACGCCTGTATGACTCGGACGAAACTAGGAAAGTGGTCACGGACACGGTCTCCTGGTATAAGAAATATCGCGCCATCCTGGACTCTGACATCATCCATGTCCGGCGTCCTGACGGGCGTGACATCGACTGCATCCTGCATGTGAATCCGGCTCTAAGGCAACGGGGGCTAGCGATGGTTTATAATCCTCTGGCGGAACCCGTGAGCAGGACATTGAAACTGCCGCTCTATTACCCCGGCCTGACCGACACGGCACTCTGTGCGACCGATGCCCGAGGGGATCCGATCCCCTCGGGCGTTTTCGTGCGCGCCCTACGCCGGCGTTCCGCGCCGGCGCCAGAGCGGGCCGGCGGCGT
>CAZZBA010000448.1:1508-3255 GCA_964652765.1 uncultured Victivallales bacterium
TACACCGGCCTGACCGACACGGCAAGGGTTCGGCAGGAGGAAGGCGAAGCGAAGACGTTCAAGCTTGACCGTGCGTTCCATGTGGAATTACCGGTGACCATACCCGCTCATGCCCATAGGTGGTATGTCGTCGAATGAGCACACGGCAACACAGAGGACAGCGATTATGAGCGGTACCAAGAGGGTCATTCATCGACGTGATTTCCTGCTGCAAACAACTCTGGCCGGCGGCGGGCTGCTGGCTCTGCCCACGCGTTCCGCCCTGGGAGCAGGAGAGGACCGCATCCGTTGGACCCGCAACGGCACGCTGTTTACCGCGGTCGCTTGCGACGGCCGGCCCATGGTGCAAGCTCGTGAGTTGCTCGATGCATCCATTCGGCTGGCAACTGAATCCGCCGCCCCGGCAACGCGGCTCTCGGCGGCGCTGCCCGCCAGCAAAGATGCTCCGTTCCACGCGGAGCTGCGCCACGATCTTCGCAACAGCGGCAACGGCATGGGCGAGGACGTGTTGGAGGCCGCGCTGACCGTCCACAATACCAGCGACCGGCCGCAGCGCATCGAGATCGAGTTCGTCACGTCTGCTCAGCCTTCGTCGCAGATTACCGAGCAGCACGCGTATCTTCCGCTCAGCGCCGCGGGTCTTCATGGCGACCAGCGTTTTGCCGCGCTCGGCGTGGACAAGTTCCTAAAAGACGCCGATCAGGCCGTGGGCATGGCTGCCATCCAGTGCAACTACCTGGAGCCGATGGCTAGCTATGCCGGCGAGCGAATGACCAAGGTCCTGCTGCTTGCACCGGTGGTGGACGTCAGCCACCCTCATGCCGCGTGGCACGTCGCGTTGTTCAGTCCGTCGGATCAGCCGATGCGGTTTCAGGGGCATGGCGGAACCTGGCACGCGGGCCGGGAAGTCACCGTGCCGGCGGGAGGGCGAATTGTCCAGCGATGCTGGCTCATGTTGCATACCGGAGACGCGTCCGTGGCATGGCGGGCGTTCCACCGGCTTGCGCACCGTGAGGAATGTGCGGTGCCGGACTGGGTACGCGGTTTCAAGGTCCATTACTACGATTTCCTCTCCTCGGCGGTCGGTGCGAATGGACCGCGCGGCGACGGTTACGAGGCCGATCTCGCGCACTTTCGCGAATTCCAGGTCGGGCTCGCCACGCAGCACGGCTACTATCCGTGCATGGGCGATCACATCCATCCCGACCGCACGACATGGCTGGCGATGAAGGGCTCCAAGCAGGGGCCGGTCGCGATGAGCTTCGACAAGATCAAGGCGCGGATCAAGGCCACGCGCGCGGCCCGGGCCAAGGCGGGCATCTATATGCACTTGACGGCGCTGGACGACTCCTCGAAGGAGTTCTACCCCCGACTGGCTGGCGGACGCCAGATCGGAGCCGACGGGCAACCGGTCAAAGTCGGCTGGAACGGTCCCGCCGTCAAAGGCGGGCTTTGGTGGATGTCCATGGCCGCGCCGGAGTGGCGCGAACATCTATTGCAGCAGGCGCAGTGGATCATGGAGATATTCAATCCTGATGCGATCGTTATGGATGAAACCTTCAGCGGGCTGGGCTATGACGACCACCCGCATCGCGGCGGACCACTTTCCTCGCACGCCATCGAGTTCTTCAAGAAGATGCGTTCCTTGGTCCGTTCGTTTGGCACGGAGAAGGCATTCTTTACCAGTGACTGTTCGATGTCGGGATTTGTACTCTGGGCTGACGGCGAATGTGGCGACCATGCGTAT
>CAZZBA010000449.1:0-3243 GCA_964652765.1 uncultured Victivallales bacterium
CTCGTTTCTAATTCCCTCGAATTCGAGGGAATTAAAATCTAGATTATGAATCCGCTCCCAGACGCCAAGGAAAAGCACCGTGTCCTTGTTTTTAAGCCATTGCTCGATCTGCGCACCGCCGCCCTCGAAGTTCCGCACCATGTCGGTCAGCGAAATGTAGTCGCCGAGATCCTTGGACAGAATGGTGATCGCCGTCCCCCGGACTTCGATGATGGATGTCTTGGGCTTGCTCATGGTTTTTGTCTGTTTACTTGGCATATATACGGGGCTTCTGGGTTCAGTTTCGTTATTCTCGGTTGCCACATTCTAACCGTCATTCCATCCCGCATTCCAGAACGACCGAAAATTACCTTGTATTCTATTCTGGCGCAATCCTTTTGCACGACATTCTTTAAGCAATGGCTACCCGCGTTTGACGATGTTCAGGACCTTGTCGCTTTGTTGGCGGTTCAGGATGATTTCAACCAGGGTGGTGGTGTTCGGGTAGAGGAACACGGGCTGGCCGTCGGTTGACTTGCTCGCATCATGGACGGTGAATGTGGTCGGCGCATAGGTGATCTCGTTGCTGGGGCATTGCGCCCTGATGGTGAGTTCAAGCCGCCCCTGTGCCGCTTGCAGTTGCTGGATGAAGGCGTCCAGCGTCGTCAGGTTAGCCAAAAACACGCGCATGGAACGGTCCTGCGAATGCACGGTGACGCCCTTTTCAAGCACGGTATCAATCATCTTGTTGAGGACGTTCTGCTGCTTTTTGTCGGCTGCCGCCACATGGAAGTCGATAAAATAGTCCTCGCACCGGAATCCGGCGTCGTCGCGTACCTTGATGAAGAATTGCTGGTAGCGGTCCCGATCCTCCGGCTTGGCCGCTGTGGCGTAGTTCTGGTCGTTGATCGAGTCAAACGCGCTGGCGGCAGCCGCATACTGCTGGGGCGTTCGCACTTCCAATGCCCGCAACAGGGCGGAGCCAGGACCGTATGGAGAATCAAAGCCTTTCTCGCCGGGATTGAGGATGGAACCATGATTGAACCCCTGGAAGACGGCAAAAGGCATTTGTTCATGCTTCTTTTCCGTCTGCCACGCGAATTCGGAGCTGTTTCCGGTGGTGCGGAGCGTACATTTGCGCGTGTTCAGCCCAGTGCCGCAAATCCGCACGGTTCCATCGGTCCCCGGTTTGTTGCGAGCCTTGATGACTTTTGCCTCTAGCCCCTTGTAACCATTGCCTGCCGCGAACACGAACGGGAAACAGACCTCGCCGCTTGGGTCGTTAGGGCCAAAATACGTCTCGCCGTGCAAATCCTGCATGGAAAGCTGCCACTGGAAGGGGCTGGCGGGCTCAAGCCCCTGCAAAATTACCCGCCCAGATTCCAACCGGTCATCCTTGAAGGCGTTCTTGTTGAAGAATGTGCAACGGATCTTACCAAGAAACGACTGCCCCATCCGCGCCAAGTCGGATCCGAAGTTGGCAGGGGCGAACATGAACAGGCGGTGTACGGGACTATCGAGCGTCAGCCCGCACTCGCGCTGTCTCTGACGGCGATGCGCCAGCCAGACGCGGGTCACGAGAGCCCCCGTGCTATGGCAAAGGATATCCACCCGGTTGCCGCTGCCGATCTTCTTCTCGTAGTCGGTATCCAGCTTGTCGGCAAAATCCTCGAATGTGGACTGATCGTCCATGCTGGCGTATTCGACAAAGTGGATGTCAGTGCGAGCGTAGCCACCTTTCGCAACGAGAAAATCACGGAGCTTGACGAAACTGTTGTTCTTCTGGACGTAGCCGTCGGAATACCCATGCACGATCAGCAGTTTATCCGCCATCTCGCCTCCTTTGATAACGGGCATAATCCCGCCGTACTTCATTTCCCCATCACGCATTCCGCCACCAGCTCCGGCGCATTCTCAATACTGGCAGCATCATGCCGAAACAACCGCGCAGCGTCAAACCAACTGTCAGCAGTCAGTTTTGCCTTCCCTCGGGACTTTCCTTTCGCGGCGCGATATCGCGATAACCGGGACAACCGGTCTCGTCTGCATGTCGCCTGGATGTCGGGTAGGCACGGCAATGATCCGGCTTCAGGTCGTGGATGCGGCAGACGTAGAGATTCGTGCCTGGTGCCTTTTCCAACCACGGGCAGCGGCTGACGTCGTCGCCCGTTTCGGGATCGATCCAGAGATCGTACACAAACTCATCGCCGATCTCCATCGGTTCCACCCACGCCAGGATGTCATCCCGCCCCGCCGCCTCCCAGCGCTCTATGTCGGCCACCGTCGCACAGGCCGAGAACGCGCCGCTCACGTTGATACAGCAATGCCCGCATTGCTGGCACAGGAATCCACTTTCGCGCATATCATCCCTTGATCTGCATTCAACCGTCTCATGAAGATGAAAGGCAACACTTCTTGAACTTTCGACCGCTGCCGCAATGGCATGGATCGTTTCTACCGATTATCTGTCGCGGGATCTCGCCGGAAAACAGTGCGGACTCAGACGGAAGCGGCAGGGCTGGCGTGGTGCCATCCTGATCCGCCCGAAGATCACGAAGCCGCTCCAGAATGTCGTTTCGATCCTTTACCCCCGGCACGGTAAGGCCTTCACGCAAGATGCGTTCGGCTGCGTCTATGTCCTCGACATGGTAACACGGCCACGCGAGACAGTCGGACCAGCCGATCCACCCCCATCCCCACTGCGGATCCTCGGTCAGCCAGGTGCGGTAGAGCGCGTTTCCACGGTCAATCTCACCCAGCGCGAAGTGCGAGTCCGCGATCGCGCGCCGCGAATTCTGGGCGATGAGGGGCTCGATCCCCCGGAATGTGGCCAGGAGTAATTCCAAGTAGGATATTCCCTTCCTAAGATAGGCAGGATCCGTGATGCCTGCGTCCCACAAGGCGTGTGACAAGTCCTGACACCAGTTGAATACACATTGAGAGCCACCAAACGCAGCATCGAATGCAGCCATATCGTCTGTATTGAGCTTGCGGGCCAGAGCCATCACGTCTTGCCACGCCAGAAGCCAGATGTCTGCCGCCGTTGCAGAATCGTCCTTTTCCTGACTCTCGTACCCCAGGGCGATCCGGGTGCCCAGCATCTCGAAGTTGGGTTCCCCGGGGACCCACCGCTCCCACAGCACGGCCTCGCTGGCCGTCGCTTTGCGCTCCCACTCGGCCGCCTCCGCGGTCTTGCCCAAGGCCCGGGCGAATCTCGCAAGATAGCGACGCTGACAGGCGACATTAGCGGTGAGATCCGGAGCA
>CAZZBA010000450.1:0-3241 GCA_964652765.1 uncultured Victivallales bacterium
TTGATTAGGGACAGGCTTCTAATTCTTCCGGGGTGTGCCTGTTTGTAGCGCCGTCGCGCTTGTTCACCGTAGTGTTGGCGAAGGCGGACCGCAACTGAGGCAGCGGGATGTGCGTACTGTTACGCAAATTACCGTGGATATGCCAAACAACCGTTCGCGTGCAACACGGAAGCCGCGCTCGCGGCCCAGCCTTCGCCACGGCTTCGGCGGACAAGCTGCGAGCGGGCTACAGGTTGGGAACAGGTTTCGTGTGCGAGTGTAATGCTACAGGTGCGGCGGGGTGCATCTCGGAGATATGCACCTACTGGGTGTAAAATACGGATTGACGCAAACGCTACTATAGGTGTATATCTGACACTATGCGAGTGGTGATGGATACGTGTATCTGGGTGGCGGCTGTCCGGAGCCGACGGGGGGCCAGCTTTGCGCTGCTTTCGGAAATTGGACTGGGCCGATTCCGGTTCGGCCTATCCGTGCCGCTGTTTCTCGAATATCAGGCCAGCCTGATGGCGACGGTCAGCAAGCGGGAGGTTCCACTGACCGCTGAACAGGTTGCTGCCGTCCTGGCGGCGTTGGCTCATTACGGAGCAGAGGTTCCGATCTATTTCCGCCTCAGGCCGAACTTGAAAGATGAAAATGACAATATGGTTTTTGAGTGTGCGGCCAATTTCGGGGCTGAAGCGATCATCACGCATAATGTGCGGGACTTCCGTCAGCCGGAACTCAAGGGTTACGGCATCGAAATTCTCAAGCCTGATGAATTCCTACAGCGAATAAGGAGAC
The DNA here is from genome assembly GCA_964652765.1 of uncultured Victivallales bacterium. Taxonomy (GTDB): domain Bacteria; phylum Verrucomicrobiota; class Kiritimatiellia; order UBA8416; family UBA8416; genus UBA8416. The sequence goes on from CAZZBA010000450.1 coordinate 784, forward strand.
AACCATGAAAACATTACAGGTGCGGATGCCGGAAAATGTGCATAGCCGGGTCAAACGACTTTCCCACGCGGAAGGAATATCGCTCAACCAGTTCATTGTCGCCTCGGTATCCAACGAGATTGTCCGGGAGGAGACACGGGATTTCTTCAGGATGGCGGCTTCACGGTTTGATCCGAAAGCCTTTGCCGATGCGCTTGCCGCCGTGCCGGATGTGCCGCCGGCAGACGGTGATTCAATCACGGGGTGAGAGGTCCAGGAGGGTGAATATGAGTAAGCATATCGTGCTTATGGGCTGGATAGGTGTTCTGGCGTTTGGCGTGGTGGCGGCACGGGGTGAGTCGGCACCGGATTGGTTCCTGTCGCTGCCGTGCGGGTGACCCAGGCTTGTACGCTGCGGCTGATCTACACGATGGCGGATGGCGAGAAATTGCTGCTGCTGGATAAGCATCCGATCGGGGAACACCAGGTCAACCGCTGGGTACCGCTGCCGCTGGAACTGGAAGTGTGCGCCCCGGCCGGGGTGGAGCAGTTGCTGGTGCAGGCGGTCACTGATGCGGGTGATACGCGACTGCCGCCGCTGGATGTCGAGAAGCGCGACATGGGCGGCGGGTATGTCATGCCGGTCATCGCGGAGCCGCTGGACAAGGCGCTTGTCCGTACACGGGGGATCATGGTCAAGACGCCGCGGCTTTTCGCCGAAACCGTCAGCCAGTGGACGGTGTTCGAGTAGCGACGCGGCATTGCGGAGCAGGCGCGCTTAGCCGGGTGCGGCTCGGCACAGTGTCGCCCTTCAGTTGGCGGGAAGGCGTAGCCAAAGTGGCGGGAGCATCCTGCTCCCGATGCCCGTGGGATGTCCATGTTCTGCCCATAGGGAGCCTTCCGGTCTTTTCATGGACTGTATATGGACTGTCCCACGGACACGGACGGGGTGGAACCCGTCCCTCCAGTTGGCGGGAGGGCGCAGCCGGACGCGAACCGTTGCGGGACATGATGGCACTGGTCGGGATGCTGGAAACGTGTTTGTGTCATTCTGTCTCACCTGGGTCGTGTGAGTCAAGACTGCGCGATCAAATTGTAATCTGCTAATGTTAAGCGTCTTGTATCATTCCGTCTGTGATGTTTTTCGCGATTGGCACGGTCATTGCTTCTGTTCTAGCAGCGCAATTCTTTTAATGCGACCACGATCAGGAGGTTTTTAAATGGCTAAGGTACTTGGAATTGATTTAGGCACGACCAACTCGTGCATGTCGGTGATGGAGGGTGGCGAGCCGGTGGTGATTCCGAACGCCGAAGGTACTCGGACGACACCGTCGGTGGTTGCGTTTGCCAAGAACGGCGAGCGTCTGGTGGGGCAGGCCGCCAAGCGGCAGGCGGTGACCAATCCGAAGAATACCGTTTTCTCGATCAAGCGTTTCATGGGCCGCAAATACGAGGAAGTGGCGCATGAGATCACGCTGGTGCCCTACCAGGTGGTCAAGGCCGCCAACGGCGATGCCCATGTCAAGATCGGTGACAAGACGTTCTCCCCGCCGGAGATCTCGTCGATGATCCTGCAGAAGCTCAAGGCGGATGCCGAGCAGTTCCTGGGCGAGAAGATCACGCAGGCCGTGATCACCGTACCGGCGTATTTCAATGACAGCCAGCGGCAGGCCACCAAGGATGCAGGCAAGATCGCCGGGCTGGAAGTGCTGCGTATCATCAACGAGCCGACTGCGGCCTCGCTGGCCTACGGGCTGGACAAGAAGAAGGAAGAGAACATCGCCGTGTACGACTTCGGCGGCGGTACGTTCGATATCTCCATCCTCGACATTGGTGACGGCGTGTTCGAGGTGAAGTCCACCAACGGCGACACGCACCTCGGCGGCGATGATCTTGACCAGGCGGTGATCGACTGGCTGGTTGGCGAGTTCCGCCGGGAGCACGGGATCGACCTTTCCAAGGACAGCATGGCGCTACAGCGGTTGAAAGAGGCGGCGGAGAAGGCCAAGTGCGAGCTTTCCAGCTCGCAGCAGACCGATTTGAACCTGCCGTTCATCACGGCGGACGCCAACGGCCCCAAGCATCTGAATGTGACGCTTTCGCGCTCGAAGCTCGAGCAGTTGACCGAGTCGCTGGTGGCGCGCTCGCTCGATCCGTGCCGTGCTGCGCTGCGGGATTCGGGGCTTTCCTCGGTCGACGAGGTGATCCTGGTCGGTGGCATGACGCGGATGCCCAAGATTCAGGATACGGCCAGATCCCTGTTCGGCAAAGAGCCGCACAAGGGAGTGAACCCGGACGAGGTCGTGGCGATCGGCGCCGGTATCCAGGGCGGCATCCTGGCGGGCGACGTCAAGGACGTGCTGCTGCTGGACGTGACCCCGCTTTCACTGGGTATCGAAACCCTCGGCGGGTTGATGACGCCGCTGATCGAGCGCAACACGACGATCCCGACCAAGAAGAGCGAGATTTTCAGCACGGC
>CAZZBA010000451.1:0-3236 GCA_964652765.1 uncultured Victivallales bacterium
AGTAGGAAATGATATCGGTTCCCATTCGGATCGTTACTTGTTTTTTGAGGCGGGATGCGTAGGGATTCCGCCGCTTTTTCAGTTTTGAGAGGTCGTATTCTGCTTTCATGATGCACGGAATCCGCTAAGCAGTTACTAGGCAAGTTGCACTTTCAGTTTTTTGCCGAGCGCATGCGCCACCGATTCCAAGGTAAGAAGAGTGACAGAAGCATTCTCCGGATCAAGCAACCGATCGAGAGCGGAGCGGCTCGTTCGCATAATGCGAGCCAGCGCGCTTTTCGTCAGTTGGCGTTCTGCCATTTCTTTCTCGATCTGATAGGCAAGGATGCGCTTCACGGCAGTTGCCTCGGTTGCGGCAAGGATACTCTCCTCTTCGAGAAAGTCATCAAAACTGGTTCCAATGTGTTTGTTCTTCATGATTCAGCCTCTCCCCAACGCCTCCGTCACGCGTGAGCCGTCGGCGCGGCAGCACGCCGTTGTGCTCGACGCGGCGGCTGAGCGCTTCTTGGTCTGGCGGCGAACAATCGGACCCAGTTGCGCTGCTCGTCTGTATCCATGGTTATTACCCTAACAAACAAGCCATCAGATGTCGAATTTATTGCTGCCGACTGGGGAACGGAGGGCGATTTTGTCTCTTGCCGTTTCAACCGTGGCTTCATGCGAAGGAGGGACATCCGCCTCGTGGACGACCCACAAAGCCTTGGCAGCATCTCCCCAGATGCGGGCGAGCGTGGGTTGGATCTTGGTTTCGAAACGGGTGATGAGTTCGCGGTTGGCGTTGACCAGCGCCTGCCCGGCTTCGATCTCCGCCACAGGGCTGTCAGGAATGGCGCTACAACCTTCTTTCTGCTTTCGCGGTCGGTCCCTGCGAGATCTTGCCGGCCACGAGAATATCGGTCATCCACAGGCACACCCACAACCTTCACAGCCCATTATTTAGCGACAATCACTCAGTCATAAATCCTTGTTGTAGTCCGCATTGAGTCAATTGAAGAATGAAGAGACGTGACCCTTATGCCCACCCCTTATGCCCACTCATGCCCACACTATTTTCTATTTTCGCGGTCTGCCCCCGCCGCCCCATTGAATAACGACAGCAACGTTCTGGAAACCCCACTACGCATGGCAGGAATATTCCAGGAATCCCGCCGATGGCCAGGCATCCAGACCCCAACATTCTTTTGGCGGCTGTTACGCCATGCAGCAGGAAATACCCCTGTGGAAATTTCCGCCTGAAGACCAACCTCAACTTCAGCGCTATCCTTCAACGCCACAAACACCTCGTCGCGCGGCAGCCATCCGGAATGCCAACCAAAGCGCAGTGGATCTCCAGGCGTCGGGGTCAGTGCTGCTGCTTCGTGGGGGTGATACGAAACATTCCACTCCCAGACACGTCCGCACCAAGTCTGGTAGCGCTCCCATTTGGGCCATGCACCCAATCCGGCATGGACAATCAAAAGGGGTTTTCCACTCGTAACCCAGCCTTCCAGCAACTCTCGCGTGACATCATCCACCTCCTTTTGCGTGTGATATAGCATCACCGCCTCAATGCCATCCAAATCCTCGGAGGCAAGGCCACGCGCCGCCGCATCGACCGTTCGAATGTCTTTACCGGTCAGATCCCTGAACGCCCCCATGATTCCTTCCCTTCCACCAGAACCGAAGTGGGCGTCCGCATACAGTAGCAGATTCCGCCCCCAGAGCGCGGATCGAACAGGTGCCTGAACCACTTCTAATGGAGCATAGAGGACATCCAGCGGTAAGTGGACTATTTTTCCCGTTCGAGCGGACTCATGCGCCGCATATGCCATTTCCGTAGCGACGGCTGACCTTGCCAGTGAACACCGCGATTCTTGACCCCCATCTATCCAATCAATCAGTCCTCCGAGGTACATCCCAAAGTCAGAACGTTCTTGAACGGGTAATGGAATATGATGAACACCATCAACTGTGGCACACGTGATCTGCTTGCCATTCAGAACTGCAATCCCGCGATTGCCACGCAGAGTGAAATCCGTCGTGCGTCCGGGACCGGTTAGGAAAATGGCCGTTCCGCGCTGACCATAGTCGGCAAAAATCACAGAAGCATCTTCGACCGCATGCTTGTAGCGGCGTGTTTCATGGATATCCATGCCAGCCATCACGTAGTCGGGAGCCCCGTCAAAGAGGAAGTTAGCCATGTCAAACCAATGGGTCGTCCAGGAAAGAATATCCCAACCATCCCCAACCCTTGCCATAACCTGCAGATTTTCCCCTAGCATCCCATCCGCCAGCACCTGCTTAAAACCATCAGCAAACCCCTGGTATCGACGTTGATGCGCAACGGCAATCTTGGTGCCCGTCTTTGCCGCCTTGTTTTCAATATCCCGAATCTGCCCCGCGTCCATTGCAAGTGGCTTCTCACAGGCAATTCCCTTGACCCCCTTGTCCATGGCTTCAAGACACATAGGGTGATGCAAGGCTGGCCACGTACAAATGCTGACCACATCAGGAACCACGGCGTCATATAACGCATCGGTGGATGAAAACAACTGATCCGGTCCAAGCCCGAATTTCCCGCCAAAGGCCTCCAGGTTTTCCGCCGAAACATCGACACCCAGTAATCGTACCTCATGGCCACAAGTCAGATAGCCATTGGCATGTTGATGACCGATTGCAAACCCCTCTTTGCCTTTTTGTGCCTTTCCGCAACCGATTACAGCTACTGTTTTCATTTCGCATCATCCTGTCTGTTTTATGTTTATTCTTAAGGGGGCGGCGGCAGCCATCCCGCGTTATATTTCACATTCAGTGTAATGTGTCTTTTAGCGAAATGTAGTATAAAGTCAAGAAAAACATAAGGCTTTGTTGGCATTGAACGCGAATTGCAGCCGAGGGCGGCGATCTATGTCTCCATGGTGGAGATTTGCGAACTCGAGTACAGTGCCAGTAAAACCTAGAACCAGATGGATGACTGAGCGAAGTGTAACTTCGACTCGAAAGCAGCAACAAGAGCCCCGTCCTGTAAGTTTTAACCTCTCCCGTTGCGGCCACTGCGTGGTCGCAACTTCCCCCGTCCGGCAAACCACCAGCACCCGCCGCCAGAAACCAGCTTCGACTTTCAGGATTTCTGCATTCCCCAAAGGCCTTGCCATGCTCAACAACAATCACGCCAAACACCCTCGACCGTTCAAGTGAAGAATGCATGATCAGCGTGCATCCATGCTGGCAGCGGCTCGCCTGTGGCTTTCGCATAA
>CAZZBA010000452.1:0-3235 GCA_964652765.1 uncultured Victivallales bacterium
TCGCATCCGCCTTTCAACCAATAATTGTCTATTGTCAAATTACGACCCCTATGCCCCTGTTGCCGCATTTCGTGCACTTACAGCCACTCCACTCGTGCATTCCGATCACGCATTTCAGGTTCATCGACGTACCTTTCTTTTCGAACTCATCTGTAGCCGAACGGTGCGGGTGAGGCGCCGGCCCCGCAGGGGCGGGTCGTACTCGACCCGCGTGATGGGCCGCGCTGCGCGGCCCATCGCTCCGGTGGCTCACCCGCACCGATGGGACCGACGCGCAGCGTCGGTCCCATCGTCACGGCGCACCGGCGCGAGGACCGCCGCGGGCCTCGCGTACGTGTGCCGCCGATTGTTGGCCAGATGTTTCGGGGTGGGAGTCTCTCAGTATTTTCAACACGTCAACCCTCCGTTTCGGGGGGCTCTGCCGGAACCAGCCCGGCTCGACGGCGAAATCGCTGTAAACGCACCAACAGAAATATTGCCGGTGGACTCCGTTCTTGTTCATGAGAGACGTCATGTCGGCAAGCCACTTCTGGCCGCCGGCGGCGAGGGCTTTTTCGCTCACGCCAAACTCCCCGGAGTTGACTGGAACATGATGTTTCCTGCCAAAACGCAGGAGATCTAGCTCCAGATGCTCACGCAGAAACGCGGCGTCGATTATGGCCCCGCTATAACCACGCCCAGCCTGGCCGTAGGCGGGTTCTCCCTTGGAACAAAAGTCCCAAGGCATGTAGAAATGGACGTCGTAGATCACGCCCAAATCGTCCAGCTTCGGTGACGACTCACTCCAACCATCGACGAGCATGCTCGACTCCACGATCACCGGCCGATTCCAGCCCGCCGTCCGAACCTCCCTGAGGGCGCGAGAGGCGAACGACAGCCAGTCCTTGTCAGTGGGCGGCTTGGGTTCATTCATGATGTCGAAGGCGGCGATCACGGGATCATCCCTGAATGTCACTGCGGCCTGAACCCAGAAATCGATGAGCGTTTGTTGAAGCAGCGGATCCTTCCAGAACCTCCCTTTGTAGCCGTTACTCTGGTATCCCCCCGGAGGGCTGTGCATGTCCAAAATGATCCGCAGTCCATGCCTCCGCGCCCAGAGGCAATGAATTTTCAGCCACTCCCATCCGCCGTTGTCACGGAAGACCCTGTGCCAGAGACACATACGCACCGTGTTGAATCCCGCGGCCGCGATATCAGCATAGTCCGCTTCGGTAACCGAACTCGTCTCGTGGAGCGTGTCGGACTGCCGCTCATCGTCACTGCATCCGTAGACGTTCATGCCATGAAGGAGGAAGCGCGTGTCTCCGTCCATGATGTCCGCTCCCTTGACCTGCAATGCGTTACGATGGTCGGACGGCTGAATCACGCCGCTACGTGTCAGGCGAAGATCATCCATGAGCAAGGACGTATCCACCGGGATAGAAATCTTGAAATCCATCAGGGTTCCGGTCTTCGGCTTGCGGTAAAACCAGCCGGACAGAAGAGTCCACCGGTCTTCCATCAGGGGAATGGACGAAAGATCCAAATAGGCGCTTTCCGCGCCGGAGGGTTCCCGTTTGAGGTTCAAGCCGCAACGGGTCTTTGGCATCGGCTTCCGGGCGGCCTTCACCCACACGGAGAAGAGAACGCCCTCGCTCTCCTGACAAGACTCCACACATCGGACTGACAGGTAGCCCGTCTTCTTCTCCTTGTTGGAGACCACGATGCAAGCGCCGTGCAACCCTCCACCCGGAACATGCCGGACATCCAACTGCGATGGCTGGGAAAGCAGGAGCGGGTGCTTGACCTCGTCCGGTGATGTGAAGTCCAAGAGGCATTCGCCAGAAGAGCCTTCTCCAGCCACGGCAACAGATGCCATAATCACCGAACAGGCCATCTCAAGAATGCGCCATTTCATCTTCTATTCTCGGCCAACGTCCCGCAGCAGGGGCGGCGAAGCCGTACTCTGCCTGCGGTTGTTCGCAGTCAGTTTATGTCCACTTCGATTAACAGTTTTCCCTTTTTGGCCGTCAGCGGTTTGAACGCGACATTACACCACGCGCACCACCACTCCGGTGAGACATGTTTCACTGAAACGATGCCGGGACCAATCGTTTCGAGAATACCACCGTACAAGAACTCGGCTGTGCCGTCTAGTTCTCCCCGGACTTGGATGCTGAGGCGTTCTCCCTTGAAGAACAGCAGCCTGCTTTCGATATCCGTGTGTCTGTGTTGCCATGGGATCGACACGTCCGTGAGAGTGTAGGTGGTTGGTTTGCTCTCGTAGGTCAAAGCCAAGTAGCCCAGTGCCGCAACCACCAGGACAACGGCGACACATAATCCTATTCCGATCCTCTTCATCATCTCATCTGCGAACCTTTTCATATCCGTCTAACATATCAGGGTCGTTTTCCTGATATGCCTCAATGGGTTCGTTGATTGTCAACGAGTTACGTCGGTTTTGTGAGGGTTAGTGAGAATATTGGATCCCCGATATGCCTCAAACCGCATTCAACCGTGCCGTAGCGTATGGCGGCGGCGGGTTGGATGTCAAGGTCGAGCGCGAGTGGCGGGCGGGGCGAGGACGGCGGGAGGTCGACGACCGTCAACGCCCGTCGACGACCGTCGACCCGTCGGCATCCTTGTGGGTTACGGCGCGACAGGCGTTTGTTAGAATTTCTGGTCTTTTCTCCGTATCGAGATTTCATTAACCAACGACTGCCGAAGATAGAACACTTTGTTCGATTTAGAATCGTAACGTTCGAACTCCGCCACAGACTTGTAGACCTCAAGTTTTGAGTCGTTGAATCCTCGGATGTTCATTTCCATCTCTCCGAGGGGCGTGAAGATTGGCAGAAGAAAGGACTCGGCGAAACAAACAGAAGTCTTCTGAATTTGTCCGCATCCTATTTGGTTTCGCTCACTTTCGAATGAGTACGATTTGTGGCCGTCTTGAAGCGGTCCTGCATCATCAGGATACTTCTGTCGAATGGATTTGTCACAGTCGAATGTAACGAACTGTTGCCGCACAAAATATTTGTTGAGCCGTAGGACGCAATAAGTCCCAAGATAAAGCAATAATGCCCCAATGCCGACAAGGAGTATCTGTTTCTTCTTCATTCAACGTCACCGTTCACCAGCCGCTGGAAGACGCGCTCCGGCGCGGCTTTCAGCGTTATGGTGCGACGGATTGTTATGCCCCTCTCTGTATTCCTTCACCTCATTGAGTACCCTATAGGAGAAGAACATTGTGATG
>CAZZBA010000453.1:0-3226 GCA_964652765.1 uncultured Victivallales bacterium
GACGGGCAGCAGCAGCAGGAGAAAGGCGGGATGGGCGAACTCGAACATGCGCTAGGCCTCCTTTCCGCTGTCTTCCGGTGTCGCGGCGTCTGCCGCATCGGTGGAAAGGTAATCGCGAGCGGTGCCGACCGCGTCGTCCACGGCATGGCTGTCTGGCTGCCAGGCGGCGAACTTGACCAGGTCGGCAGCCTCGAGGAACTGCTTCAGGCGGCGGATGACAGGCTCCGGGAAACGCGAGTCGGAGGTGATCGCCAGCAGGAACTCGTGCGTGGTCTGTTCCGGGGCACGGACATGATGCTGGCGCTCGATATAGCGGCGCACGATCATCGTCAGCTCCACATAGAAATCCTTGACGCGGCCGGATTCGATCCAGCGGCGACCGAGCAGTAGGTCGAGTTCGCGCAGGGCGCGTTCCTTCGGGGACATGCGCATGATGCGCACCTGCTGCTTGATGCGGCCGAGCAGCCAGATCGCCAGTGCCATCACGAGGGCGATAAGCACGAGAATGGCGGCATAGCCCGAAAGGGTCTTGAGCGAGGGGCGGATGCGGATCGGCGAAATAGTCGTGCGCGGGGCATTATCCACCGGCTTGTCGGTGACGGCGTTGAGGGGCAGCACGATCGGCGGGGTCGCGAAGAAGTCGATCTGGCTGTTGCCGTTGACAGCGTGGCGGGTGGCGATCGCCATCGGGGCGATACGGTATTCGTCGGCGATCAGCGGCGTCAGGCGCACGATACGCTCGCGCGTCACGTTCCCCTTGTCGTCGGCGGGCGCCGCCTCGCGGTCGAATGACGAGGCCGCCAGCAGGCCTTGCAGCCGGTCGGCCAGCGGCGGCAGGGTGACGGCGAGACTCTCGGGATGGGTCAGCTTGAGCGACAAGACGATATCACGGTCGAGCGAGACGCTGCCGGGATCCAGCGTGATCGTCAGTGTCACGCCGTTGTGCCGCACCGTCTCCACGTGCGGTTCGGCTACCGCTGGGGTGGCGAAGGCCATCAGGATGCAAATCAACGCCCAACGTCCAACGCCCAACATCCAACGTCCAAGGAAAGAATCAGGTCCCGGTTCCTGGTAGTTAGAACTTGGCTGTTGGGCGTTGGATGTTGGGCGTTGGTTGTTGAATGCATTTTCCATTGGCGTTATCCGTTTTTCGAGCGCACCTGGCGGCGTCGGAACAGGCGGCGAACCTCGTCGATGACCGGGCGGGCGGTGGAGAGATCCAATCGGTCAATATTGTTGCGGGCGAACAGGCGGTTGAGGGTTTCGGTGTGCAGGGTGGCTTCGCGGGCGAAGTGTTCGCGGAAGGCGGGCGAGCGGGTGTCCGCCAGGAAAAGGTCGCCGGTTTCGGCATCCTCGATCTCGACCAGCCCGATGTCCGGGATCGCCAGTTCGTTCGGGTCGCTGATCGGGCAGCAGATCACATCGTGCCGCCGTGCCGCCACCCGCAGGGCCTTTTCGTAACCGCTGTCCTGGAAGTCGGAGATCAGGAACACCACGGCCTTGCGTTTCTGCACCGAGGTCAGGAACCGCAGCGCGCCGGCGATATCCGTGCCGTGCGGGGTTTCCTCCGCCGCCAGTACCTCGCGCACCAGCCGCATGGCGGCGGTACGCCCCTTGCGCGGCGGGATGCTTTTCTCGATCCGGTCGCTGAACAAGACCAGTCCGATGTTGTCCTGGTTCTTGATGGCCGAGAGCGCCAACAGGCAGGTGATCTCGGCCGCGGTTTCCGCCTTGGAGCGGGTGGTGGAGCCGAAGCACTGCGACCCCGAGATGTCCACTAGGAAAATGATCGTCAGCTCGCGCTCCTCGGCGAAACGCTTGATATAAGGATGCCCCATGCGCGCGGTCACGTTCCAATCGATTGAGCGCACATCATCGCCGAAGGCGTATTCGCGGACCTCGTCGAACTCGATACCCTGGCCCTTGAAGACGGAATGGTACGCCCCTGTCAGGTGCTGGTCAACCAGACGGTTGGTCAGCACCCGCAGGCGTCCGACCTGCTTCATCAGTTCCGTTGTGTCTAACATTGGGTTTCAGGTTTCAGCGGGCAGGTTTCTACATCCAACATCCAACGCCCAACGTCCAACAACCAACGCCCAAGTGGGGAACTCTTCACTTGGAAGTTGGACGTTGGATGTTGGTAGTTGGGCGTTGATGGGATGTCCATTTAATTTCAGCTTTCAGCTTTCCAAATTTCAGCTTTTTTTACGGCACCGGCAGTTCGTTCAGCAGACGGGTGATGACATCCTCGCTGGTGCATTCCTCGGCTTCCGCCTCGTAGGTGAGGATGACGCGGTGGCGCAGCACGTCGTGCGCGACCTCCTTGACATCCTGCGGCGTGGCGTAGGCCCGCCCGTTGAGCATGGCGTTGGCACGGGCGGCAATGTTCAGGAACAGGCTCGCGCGCGGCGAGGCCCCGTACTCGATCATGTGGTCGATCGGAATCTTGAAGTCGGACGGCTTGCGCGTGGCGAAGACGATATCGAGGATGTAGTCCGAGACCTTCTCGTCGCAGTACACCTGGTTGAGAAGCTCGCGCATGGCCGCGATCTGTTCGGCGCTGATCACCGGCTTGAGCGTGATGGTCTGCTGGTTGGCGAAGCGACTCATGATGCGCCGCTCGTCATCGCGCGATGGATAGCCGACCTTGCACTTGAGCATGAAGCGGTCGATCTGCGCCTCGGGCAGGGGATAGGTGCCTTCCTGCTCGATCGGGTTCTGCGTGGCCATGACCATGAAGGGCGAGGGCAGGGGATACGTGTTGTCGCCGATCGTGACCTGGTGCTCCTGCATCGATTCGAGCAGGGCCGACTGCACCTTGGCCGGGGCTCGGTTGATCTCGTCCGCCAGCAGGATATTCGTGAACACGGGGCCCTTGCGCGGGAAGAATTCTGCCTCCTTCGGGTTGTAGATCATGGTGCCCACGATATCGGCAGGCAGCAGGTCGGGGGTGAAGGAGATGCGGTGGAAGTTGATCCCGAGCGAGTTGGCAAGGGCCTTGACGGCGGTGGTCTTCGCCAGTCCGGGTACGCCTTCGAGCAGGATATGTCCGCCGGTGATCAGGGCGATCAGCATGCGATCGAGCAGTTTCTCCTGCCCGACCAGCACCTTACCGACCTCCTGGCGCAGGGTGCTGACGGTTTCTGCCTGCGCCTTGATAAGCTGCGTGGTGTTCTGCATGTCACTGTTCATTGGTGGTTTCCTTGGTTTCGGGTTGGCTGGCTGT
>CAZZBA010000454.1:0-3224 GCA_964652765.1 uncultured Victivallales bacterium
CACCGGGCGCGTCAGGATTGCCGCCTTGGTAAAGCACTCCCGGTACTCGCTCTCGCACGTCGAGTCCCAGACAATGCCGCCACCCGTCCCGTACTCGGCCTCGCCCGTGCGGCGGTCGATCACAACCGTGCGGATGGCGACATTGAAACGAGCCCGGTCACCCGGCATCCAATAGCCGCACATGCCGGTATAGACCCCGCGTGGCGAGTGTTCCAGCTCGCGGATGATCTGCATCGTCCGCACCTTGGGTGCACCAGTAATGGAGGCACAGGGAAAAAGCGCGCCGATGGTCCGGGCGAAGTCCGCATCGGTCCTGGCCTCCACCGTGGAAACCATCTGGTGCAGCGTCGGGTACGTCTCCACCTCGAACAGCCGGGATGCCTGCACCGAACCGGCGGCGGCGATCCGGCCGATGTCGTTGCGGATCATATCCACGATCATCACATTCTCCGCCCGGTTCTTCTCCGAGCCCGCCAGCGCCGCCGCCAGGCGGCGATCCTCCTCGGAGGCCAGCCCGCGCGCCGCCGTTCCCTTCATCGGCCGGGACAGGATCCGCCGACCGTCGCGTTCAAGAAAAAGTTCCGGCGAGGCCGAGCAGACCGCCAGAGCATCCGTCTCCACGTAAACCGCGTTGCGTGCCTGCTGCGCCTCCACGAGCTGCCTGAAGAGCCCGTAGGGTTCACCCTCGAAGGGGGCTCGCAGCCGGACGGTGAAATTGACCTGGTACGTATCGCCCGCGCGGATGTAATCCTTGATCCGGCGGATCGCCTCGCCATAGTCCGCGGCGGAGGTGTCGCACGCCCATGCCCCAAGCCGGAACGTCAAGCGCGAGGAGAAGTCAGGCAGCGAGGCCAGATGTTCCGGGGCGCGGTAGATCCCGAGCCAGACCAGCGGGACGCGCCCCGTTGCCGGATGCACGGCCATGACCGGATCAAGCCCGGCGGAAGCTTCATAGCTCATGAAGCCCGCCACGCAGAAACCATCGGCAATCGCCTTCGATGCCGCCTCCAGCACGCCGGCCACAGCCGCCGTTCCATCCGCCAAAAGAAAACGCACAGGATCCGCGAACAGCAGCCAGCCGCCCGCTTCATCCTGTGCGATTACAAGGTCCTTCATCACGGCAGAGAGACCGCAGCCCCCCTGTTCAGGCCGTTTTCAGCGCTGCCGGTTTGCGAAGGAGATTGCGGATTTCCTTCCTGTTGAGCTTCGCGACCTTCTGCTCATCCACGCCCAGCGCAACCAAGCGCTTTTTCTGCGTGCTGACGCGACGAGCCCGCTCACCGGTGCCCTTTTTCGGACGGGTGATTGGTGCCTTGTTCATCGTTCTGCCTTTGCCCATAGCTGTATCCTATTAGGGGTTCGTGATTAATAAAAGGCAGGAGTATCGGCAAAACCACGACCAGAATCAAGCATTTTCGGAACCAAACTATCAACCACCCAGGTCGGGTTCTCGCACCTTGAGGGCCGCTCGGCTCTTGTTCATCGTGTTTTTGCGCCAGTCGTTGGCGACGCCTACACGACTTCCGTCATATACTTCTTCTTTAACAATCTCCAGAATACCACGGCAAAGGCAGTTAAGGGAATGGCAAGCATCATACCGAGGATCCCACCGAGCGCGACGCCCCAGAAGAAGACCGCGAAGATGATCAGGGCCGGATGCAGGCCCGTGCGATTCCCCATGATCCTCGGGGTAAGGAGATAGCCTTCGATTGCCTGCACCGCACCGAAGACGACCAAGGCCAGAGCCACCTGCAGGAGACCTCCATCATCGATGAAATAGGCCAGCGGCAGAACAACGCCGAGGCCCACCATGCTTCCCAGGTAGGGGATGATGTTGAGTAACCCGAGCATCATGCCGGTAACAATACTGTAGGGGAACCCAATCAGGGCAAACCCTATCGATAAAAGCACGCCCTGGGCCAAGGCGATGATGATCTGGCCACGGAAGAACGTCAGGAGGATGCCGATGAACTGATCGAGCAGGTAGATAACGTCTTCTCTGGTTTCCTTCTTCAGGAACGGCAGGAAATCACCAAGCTGCCTGGGTTCAAACGGCTTCGCCATGAGAAAGAAGGCCAGATAGACCGGAAGGACCGCCCAGGCGAACAACCCCGCCGCAGACTGGAACATCTGGGCAGCGGGCTGGGACATGCGCGACCACGAGGCCCGCAGCACGTTGGACACCATTTTCGAGGGATCCTCCATCAGGGTGCCAAACTCGGACAGCAGCCCGTACTCCTTCAGCAATGCGGCGACTTGCGTCCAAAGGGACCGCCCCCCATCAAGCATGGCATTGAGCATGGACGGCAAGTCCTCGAACAGCCTGAACAATTGATTGACTGCAAAGGTGCCGACAAACCAGATAAAGACTCCCAGCGGAACGAGCGCGAAAAGGAAAAACAGAACCAGCGCCCCGGAACGGGAGCCACGGCAGGTCTTGACCAGCCAGTTGTAATACGGTCGCAGCAGCATCGCCAGGATAGCCGCGACCACAGGCGGCAGCAATACATTCCGGAAAGCGCCGACAAAGCGCGCCATTCCCCACATACCCGCGGTGAAAACCGCCAGAAGCATGAACACGGCTACCAGCGTGATCGCGGCGGCAACAGTCGCGCGTTGCCTTGGCCCAAGTTCGAGTTCTTTGAGCATCATGCCTTCCGCAGTGTTTTTCTTATTATCTTCATCTTGATATGGCGAATGCTTCGAGTGTGCAACAAGGATAGTCCCAATTCAACGAAAATGTGTGTCGTGCGATGCCCCATCGTGTCCATAGGTAGCGGCGGATCCATCACCTATTGTGAACTCGGCCCTGCATCCCGTTGTCCCGCTGAATACGAATCGCGTCCGCGACCCGCGTGCCTGCCCCGCGACTCCGCAATCCGGCCGGACAACAACCAGTTCATCATTGGACCAGCCAGCATCGAGGTCACCAACGCCATGACAACGATGGCCACGAAAATACGGTCGTCAATCACCCCGGCTGCACGCCCCACGCCTGCCAGGATGATGCCCGTCGCCCCTCGGGCATTGAGCCCGAAGGCAATGGCCCAGGCATCCCGGTCAACGGGCATCCGAGCCAGCTTGGCACCCAGCAACACCCCGAGGAGCTTGCTGACCAGCGCCGCCACCAGAATAACCAGGACCAGCCGCCAATCGAAGTTCGTGACAAAGTTCGTGGTCATGCCCATCGAGATAAAGTAGATCGGCGCGAAGAAGCTGAGCGC
>CAZZBA010000455.1:0-3221 GCA_964652765.1 uncultured Victivallales bacterium
AGTTCAGCGAGCGCTTCCGGGTGCTCGATGTGAAGGATTTCGAGCAGTTGCGTCCGCAGGATCTCGGGGCGCGCACGATCATCATTGTCAGTACGCTGGCCACGGCGCGGGTGGATGATACGGAAATACGCAAGGTGTATGCGCATCATGAGGAGATGGAGCCGTTCTTCGCCGCGGTTCCCGTCAATGCGCCGGGACTGGAGCGGGACGAGAAGGGCAACATCAAGTTCTCGATGATGAACCTGTTCACTCGCTGTCGTCCGCTGGTGATCGTGGATGAGGCGCACAACAACAAATCGGACCTCAGCACCGAGGTCATGGCCCGCATCAACCCCTCCTGCGTGATCGAATTCACGGCTACCCCGGCGGCTACGAGCAACATTCTGTACAACGTTACGGCAGCAAAGTTGCGCGGGGCGAACATGATCAAGCTGCCGATTGAGCTGACGCAGCACACGACCTGGCAGGAAGCGGTGCATAGCAGTGTGCAGGAGCGTCAAAAACTGGCAGAAATCGCCGTGAAGGAGGCGGACTATATTCGGCCGATTGTCCTTTTCCAGGCCGAAAACAAGGACAAGACGGTTACCTGGGAAACGGTGCTGAATTACCTGCTCAACGATGAGGGCATTGCCCGTGAGCGCATAGCCGTCGTGACCGGGACGGAACGGGAGCTGGACGACGTGGATCTGTTCAGGCCGGACTGCCCGATCGAATTTGTCATCACCGTGCAGGCGCTGCGCGAGGGGTGGGATTGCTCCTTCGCGTACATCTTCTGCTCGGTGGCGACGGTACATTCCAAGACGGCGGTCGAGCAGTTGCTGGGGCGTGTGCTGCGGATGCCCTATGCCCGGCGGCGTCAGGATGAGGCGCTGAACCGGGCCTATGCGCATGTCTCGGCCACAAGCTGGCCGAATGCCGTGGCACTGCTTTCCGACCGGCTGACGGATATGGGTTTCGACGAGATCGAGGCCGAGTCGGCCATTCGCGAGCAGCGTCCGCCGTCGCGCGGCGAACTGCGCTTGTCGTACGAGCCCGACGCCGGGACGGCCGGCCTGCCCCTGTTCGAGATTGCCGTCAAGGAGGCCCCCGATCTTTCCTGGCTGACCCCGTCCGAGGAACCCTATGTGGCGGTACACGAGTGCCGGGAAGGTGGGCTGACGACGCTGTCGATAGATGACCGGATTTCCGAGGCGACCCTGCAGAAGCTTGGCCGGTCGCTTTCACCTGCTGATCGCAAGTCCATTGCCCGGACCCTAGAGATCCGGCGGCGGCAGAAACAGCGCGAGCATGCCCCAGTGCGGCAGGGTAAGCGGTTTGATGTGCCGGTGTTGTGCCGTCTGGCGCAGGGGGAATTCGCGCTGGTTGAGCACGAAACACTGATTTCCGATGAATGGTGGAAGCAGGTCGCGCTCACGCCGGTGTTGACGGAGGCTGAGTTCGCCGCCGGATCGGAGGCCCGCCGATACGAGATCGACGTGGACGACAAGCGGGTCACGCAGCGGTATCTCGGTGCCCAGATGACGCTCGATCTCCGGCACATGGATGCGCCCTGGACCGAAGACGAGCTGGTGCGCTGGCTTGATGGCCATATCCGGCAGTTTTTCGTTCCGCAGCGTGTGCTGCTGCCGTATGTACGCGGGGTCGTCCGGTACCTGCGCGGGGAGCGCGGCCTGACCTTGGCCGATCTGCAGCTTTACTGTTTCGGTCTGAAAAAGGCCTTGGAGAAGAAACTGGCGGCGTTTTATGAGAAAGCCAGCCGCAGGGGGTTCCAGCAGTTGTTTGAACTCCCGGCGACCGAGGTTATAACCGCGTTCGACGTCGGCTACTGCTTCCCGCCGGACGGGTATCAGCCGCACTGGTGGTATGACGGGGCGCGTCGTTTCAACAAGCACTACTATCCGGATGTCGGGGAACTGAAGCCATCGGGTGAGGAATTCGATTGCGCCGTGGCGCTGGATGAATGCGAGGCGGTCGAGTACTGGGTGCGCAATCTGGAACGGCGCGGTGAAGGGTGCTTCAAGCTGCCCGTGTCGGATGGCAATTTTTATCCTGATTTTGTGGCCCGCCTGAAGGATGGGCGGGTTCTTGTGGTCGAGTACAAGGGGGCGCACCTTGAGGCTGGCGAACAGGAAAAACGCGATGTCGGGCGGCTATGGCAGGATCGTAGTAATGGACAGGCGGTCTTCCTGTGGGCCTTGAAACAGGATGCCAGCGGGCGGACACTGGCGCAGCAGATCAAATCAGTGCTTGTGTAGGCAGCCTTCATATGGCTATCAATTTAGGGTGTTTAACGGTATGAAAGTTTCCGGGGATTCTGTGTGTTCCGTAGTTTAAAGCTGGGCTGTCAGGGTCAGAAAATAGAAAAACTTTTTGAGCAGGGATTGAATGAATGCTGATGGGCGAGGGACAGAAGGGAACTGGCAAGTTTGCCGTGTTTAAGGAGGATGGAGGAATGAAAGAGTAAAATCAGAAACAATGAGTAACGAAATCACACCCTTTGAAGCCATTCGCCGCACCAACCCGGCGGGCAACGAATTCTGGTCCAGCCGTGACTTCGCCAAGGTGCTGGGCTATGCGGATTACCGGAACTTCCAGTCTGTCATCGAATCCGCCCGAACTGCCTGTTTCAACAGCGGGCAGCGGGTCGAGGATCATTTCGTTGATGTCACCGATATGATCGAAGTCGGCAAGGGCGCGAAGCGCCCGGCGAAGACCGTGATGATGTCCCGTTACGCCTGCTACCTCGTCATCCAGAACGCCGATCCCTCGAAGGAAATCGTCGCGCAAGGCCAGACCTACTTCGCCATCCAGACCCGGAGGCAGGAGCTGAACGATGTGGAAGTCGAGGCGCAACGCCGCCTCGCCATCCGCTCTGAATTGCGGACGCATAACAGTCAGTTGGCCGACGCTGCCAAAGGCGCCGGAGTCATTGAGCCCCGTGATTACGCCATCTTCCAGAACCACGGCTACATGGGGCTCTACGGCGGGCTTGGAGCGCAGGACATCCACCGCCGCAAGGGGCTTGAAAAGAGCGAGCAAATCCTTGACCACATGGGCAGCACCGAGTTAGCCGCGAATCTCTTCCGCGCCACGCAAGCCGAGTAAAAGCTCCGCCGCGAGAAGATCACCGGCAAAGTCAGGGCCAACGAAGCTCACCGCGAAGTAGGCGCGAAAGTCCGGCAGACGATCAAGGAACTCGGGGGCACCATGCCCGAGGAACT
>CAZZBA010000456.1:0-3204 GCA_964652765.1 uncultured Victivallales bacterium
CCATCCTCTTTTACGCATTCACCTCACAACAGGAAAGGTGCTTGAGTATAAAAAGCTTTCGGTCTCGCGATTGCCCCCGGATTCAATTCAGCTTGTTGAGATAGGCGAGATAATCATTTGCGCCTATGCGATTGGATTTGGGATACAATTCTTCATATCGGGTAAATATTGAGACAAAATACTGCGGATCCCATTTTTCCGGGTTGATTGCGTAATCCGGAATGTTGTGAAATGCGTCTGCCAACATAAA
The DNA here is from genome assembly GCA_964652765.1 of uncultured Victivallales bacterium. Taxonomy (GTDB): domain Bacteria; phylum Verrucomicrobiota; class Kiritimatiellia; order UBA8416; family UBA8416; genus UBA8416. The sequence goes on from CAZZBA010000456.1 coordinate 251, forward strand.
TGCTTGCATGTGTTCACGGTGTTGGCAAAGCATCCGCAATTCAAGAAGTCCGCATGCAAGCATCTCAAACAATATTTCAGTATTGCTCTGGCGATGGTCCTTTGATTTGTGCCTGCACGCATCCGTCGAAGTACGGTTTTTCATAGTTATTTCTCCAGATAGAGATCGCTATACCAATCCGCCCAATTCTTGATTTCCAGATCGCTGATTTCAAGGGCGGCGCTAATCAGCGGTTCGGAAGTGAATGATGAGAACTTGTTCTTGTCGCCAAGAAGCGAGCGGAACGCCGTCATGGAATCATTCAATGCGGTATTCCACGGATGATGGCAGACGGAGAAATAGACCTTTTGATACTTGGCGTAAGGGCCTTCCGTGGCATTCTCTATAGCCAGGGCGAGGACCATGTTGCGCCAGAGCTGGTTCATGCCGCCTTTGAATGGGCAGCCAGCATGTGAAAGAAGGTTCTTGCGAGGGAAGGTTGCTTCATTGGCAAGGGTGATGGGCCAGTAATTGTAGTGACATTTGCCGTGGTAGTAGCAGAGATCGGGATTGGCCAGAACGTCTGCTGTCGAATCGCAGGCGTAATTGCCGTACTTGCGTCCTTTGCTCTTGGCACCCCCACAGGTCGTGAACTCTGCCTCCGTCAGCTTATGTTCAATCAGCCAAAGACAGAGCTGGTTCGCATGATTACGGTAAGCGATGGCAAAATCGGAATCGGTTCCGGCACTGCGGTTGTGATCGCCAAGCATTCCGGTTTGGCCATCAGGCCCGTTAGGGTTCTCATCCCAGAATTCAACCCGGAACCCGTGATCAAGCTCTTCCGTGGCGATGCTGGCCATATCCGGCTTTACCGGCGCCAGAATCTCCGGCGCGACATCAGGATGCGCCATGACGGGCAGGAACAGGTTCGCGCAGGCAATCTGCGAACTGGCCATGTGGTCGGCGAACTTGTGCGTCTTGAAGTGAAACCGCTTCTGATGGTCCAAAAACATCTGCCTTACCGGCTCATACAGGTGTGGCAGCTTGCCCTGATATTCCGCAGGCAGCACCGCATCATAATCCCGTCCGGCATATTGACCAGGATTTTTGGTGATATGCTCCCGCTTCCAGTCAATCAGATGCATGTACATCTGCCGCTGGAAGTCAGAAAGATTCTCAGGGATCATGTAGCGTTTAGTCATGTTTTCTCCAGGATTTGCCGTGGATTGCATATTTGCGAGGATTGAAATGGCATTAGAGAGCCTCCAGTAAGAGTTCAGTCCGAATCTTTTCCATCCAGCGGCGCGTGTAGTTGTTCCTTAGTGTGGCTCGGTAGCCCACGGTGTCCAGGAGTTGTTCCAAGGATACAGAGCGATCCAACAATTGCAGACGATGGAGGGCGAGAATGCAGGCTTTGTCAGGTGAACACACGATCCAAACATCCTTGCGTGCGACCAGATGTGCCAGCAGAGCGCGTTCACCAGCATCCAACGCGAATTCACCTCCAAGACGGAGATCAAGGCCGGCGAGTTGCACGGCAGGAACCTGCTCGATCCTCGCCGTCTTTCGCACCAGTTCAACATCCACGGCGATGTACCCGGGGCTATTTGGATTGCCCTGTCCAGCTTCAACACAACAGGTTTCTACAGAGGCCATGGAAAATCCGTTCGCCAGCGCCGACCAGGCTTTTACGCGGAACGCTTCGATGAGCGCGTTCGTGTCGAAGAAGACCTGATCATTGCGGCGTATTTCCATTCTTTGCTCCTCAAATATCGAAGGGAACGTCCATGCCGTAGTCCTGAATCAAACTGCCGAGTTCCTGAACGGTCATATCCAGCAACTGGGCGGCACGGCGTGCCGAAATGCGGCCTTCGGACAGCCCCCAATGCAACCTTTCCACAAAGGGTTTCGAGAAAGGAAGTGGCCGGGCGCACTCCGCTTCCCGTAGTCCAATCAGGCGATGGTCGTCAAGTTCCCCTTTTTTCGGTGCCCCGATCCAGCCGAGGTTTACTGCCCGGTAGCGAACCGCCTGCGCGGTGACTCCTAATTCCGCCGCGATGGTCAAAAGTCGTTGGTGAATTTCAGTCCCCTCGTGACGCTTCCACAATGGTTCCAGAATCGAACGTGGCATCAGCAAGCCTCCGGCAAAGTTTTCAGCCATGCGTTCGATCCGCTTATCATTGTAACCGCTGCTCCAATCCTCGAAATCCTCGCGACGGGGCGGGAGCGTGTCCCAGGTAAGCAGGTGAAACAGTTCATGGGCAAAATCGAAATGGCGGCGACCGGGAGGGTCCTTGCGATTAATCAGCACCGAATAGAACTCGGGCAATTGACAAGCCGCGCCTGAAATTGCGGAAGGGGCATCTACCATCAATACGAGGATGTTCAACCGGTCCTGTGCGGTTTCGTGGAGCTGCGGGGCAATCGGCTCGCCGACTACGCCCCATGCGTCAGCCAGAGCTTCTCCCTGTGCAGCGGCATCTTCAAAAGAGCTGCGTTGGTTCAGTGCAATTTTTGGCAGGATGGGATATCCCTTGTATCCTTGCAAAGAGCCGAGACGCCGATAGAGAGCGAGCCAGCGTCCGGCCTTCTCCTCGAATTGATCCAGCAATTCCGGATCTGCATCTTTCGCGCGCCAGGAAAACGCAGCCTCGCCGGTAAGGATGAAGGCGTCGGTAAAGAAATCCAACGGACGGCTCAGCGCCTCGGAAAACTGGACGAGTTCCTCTGCGGAGACATCGCGCCGCCCGGATTCAATATTTGAAAGGATCTGCCGATCCTTGAACCCAACAAGGCCGCTCAGAGCCTCCTGGGTCAGATTCGCCGTCTCCCGTGCCCACCGGATGCGCCCGCTGATTACCTGCTGCATCTGCTCGTTCATAGTAATTATTTCCCCTTCAATGCATGACTATATTGCATTTCGCGAAATGCAATGTCAAGCATCCGGGTAAAAACCGTGAATAAGGACAACCAAG
>CAZZBA010000457.1:0-3185 GCA_964652765.1 uncultured Victivallales bacterium
GTGGACGCGGCCGATCTCGGGGTACGCCTGGCTCGTGCGGGCGGGCTTGGAGCCGCTGGGGGTGGCGAGCGCGGCATAGATCTGGTTCGCCGCCAGCTTGTCCATGATCGCATCGAGCCAGCCGAATTCGAACCGGCCCTCTTCCGGCTCCAGCGCCGACCAGGAAAAGATCCCTATCGACATGGCATTGCAGCCTGAGAGCTTCATCAGGCGCATATCCTCATCCCAGATCTCAGGGGTACTGATCCACTGGTCGGGATTGTAATCACCCCCATGCAGCATGTTGCGACACTTCGGATTGATCGGCTCATATCGCTTCATTATTCGTTCTCCTCGCTTATAACTTCATTCATTTCAACGCCCAACAACCAACATCCAACGCCCAACATCCAAGGAAAGACACCCAACTTGGGCGTTGGATGTTGGGCGTTGGGTGTTCGATTCTAATCTTCTCCCGTTACCAATTCATTTTCGCCCGGCCCCCCGTGGTCGGCCTGTCTATGATTCCCGGCAATCGATGCAATGCCCGTAGAGGATCAGTTCGTGTCCTTCGACCTTGAATCCGGGCGGCACTCCATTGTCGCCCTTGTAGGAGCAGCCCTCCAGCTCGAATACGCGGCCGCATCCGGTACAGGCGAAATGGTGATGATGCCGGAGTCCGGCTTTCTCGTAGCGCGACGGGTGCCCCGGAATATCCACCGGGACGATCAGCCGTTCCTGCTGCATGGCATTGAGGGCCCGGTAGACCGTAGCCTGGCCAAGCCCCGGCAGAAGACGCTGGGACTCCCCCAGGATCTCGTCCAGACTCAGCGGACGCACAGCATCCTCCACCACCTGCCGGATCGCCCGGCGCTGTTTCGTGTCCCGCTGCATCCCTACATACTCCGCATCTGATACTTCTTCAGCACCAACGCCGCCAAACCGTAAACAGGACTCGCCACAAAAGCGAGCAGGAAAAGCACCCCGAAGACACCGGCGATCGCCGGGCCAGTCTGCACATCCGTGGCCACCGACAGGACCACGCAGAGGATGGAGACACCCGCCCCGAGTGCACCGCCGCCCCAGAGGATGCCCCGCACCGAATTGCTGAAGAGATACAGGATCGCCGCTGGCGCGATCAGCAGCCCCAGCGTCAGGATCGCGCCGACCGCCTGTAGAGAGATGACCATGTTGACCACCAGCAGCGCCGCCAGACCGTGCCCCAGCAACTGCACGGGAATCCCCTGCGAGGCGGCGGCATCCGCCGAGAACACATAGAGCAGCAGCGGACGCTGGAGCAGGACCAGCAGGGTCATCGTCACCCCGCCAGCCACATAGACGAACCAGAGGTCCGTGTTGCCCACACCCAGGATATTGCCGAACAGGTAGTTCTCGATGTTGACGTAGGTGCCGATCCGTTCGAGCACGATCAGCCCCGCCCCGAAAGCGGCCGTGTACAGGATCGCCAGGGCTGTATCGCGGTCGACCCGCGACACCGAGGCGATACCCGTCGCACCCAGCCCCGCCACCAGCGCCATGACCACCGCCCCGAGCAGCGCGCTGTAGGGGTTCAGCCCCGCCACCAGCGCCCCCAGGGCAATGCCGGGAAACAGGGTATGCGTCAGGCCGCCGGCAAAGAGCGCGGAGCGCTTGAGCACGATGTAGCCGCCCAGGTAGCCATTGACAAAACCGATCATCCCCGCCGCCAGCAACGCGCGCTGACTGAACCCGTAATCGAAAAGCTGTTGCCAGATACTCATGCGCCAAACGCCTCCTTCAATGCCGCCGCCTGCATGACCTCGGCGGGCTTGCCGAAGGCGATCAACCGCCGGTTCAGCAGGAGCACCTCGTCGAAAAGCCGGTCCACGTTGCTCAGGTCATGGTGCGAGGCGATCACCAGCCTCCCCTGTCGCGTGAGCGTGCCGAGCAGTTTGCCGAGCGTCTCGCACGAGGGATGGTCGAGCCCGGCAAACGGCTCGTCGAGCAGCAGTACATGCGCCTCCTGCGCCAGGGCGCGCGCGATGAAGGCGCGCTGCTGCTGCCCACCCGAAAGCGCGCCGATCTGCCGGGCGGCCAGCGCACCAAGCTGCATGCTCTCGATCGCGGCGTCGACCGCCGCGTGATCCGCCAGCCCCATCCCGCGCAGGAGCCCGAGATGCGCGTAGCGCCCCATCTCCACCAGGGCGCGGACCGTGATCGGGAACCGCCAGTCCAGATCCTGCCGCTGCGGCAGGTAGGCGATTTCCGGCATGCTGTGATGCACGGCACGCCCCTGCCAGAGGATCTCGCCATCAGTCCCCGGCAGCAGGCCGACAATCGCCTTCATCAGCGTGGTCTTGCCGGCACCATTGCCACCCACCAGGGCCACCGCCCGACCGCAGGTGGTCTCGAAGGAAACCCCGCGCAGGGCGCATACCCGACCGTAATGCGCGTGCAGGTCACGCACCTCCAACCGATGCGGTCCCGCCGGCGGAGGTGTCATATCGTTGTGTTTGCCGGTATTCATTCAAACACCAGCCTCTCGCGCAGGCTCGCCGCCTCGCTCCACAGGAGCGCACGCCATGAGCGGCCCTCGACAGGTTCCACGACTACCGCGACCGCCCGGCGACCCTCACGCGGCCACTGCGCCGAAAATTCAAGCTCCGGCCCGTCCGGCCCCAGCACGATATCCACCAGTTGCTCGTTCTCCGCCGATACCGCCGCCTCGCGCCAGACCTCGTCCCCGCCCGAATACACAACCAGGGAATCCGGTGGCTCGCTGAACTTGACCCGTAGCCATACCGGCACGCCCACCGCCGCTATCGCCCCATCGGGCACAACCGCCGCTACCGGACCAGCCCCGCCGCCGGTGACGTGCAGCAGCGGGATCAGCAGCAACGCCCAGACGGCGGTGAAACAGAACCATTCTACCAGCGGTCGTCCTCTCATGGCACCTCGTCCTCCGTCGCCAGCGCCTTGACCATTGTCTCCACATTATGCCGGAACATCGCCTCGAAGGTCGGAGCCTCCGGCAGCGGCGAACCTGCCAGCAGCGTCCCGCCCAGCCGGACCCCCGCCTCGCGCGCCACGGTCTCTAGCAATGCCGGATTGGCCGAGTTCTCGGGAAAGATCACGCGAACACCTTCCGCCGCCAGCGTATCGAGCACCAGCCGCATCTGTCCCGGACGCGGCTGGTCCAGCGTGGAAAGGCCCAGCACCGGCACCGG
>CAZZBA010000458.1:0-3143 GCA_964652765.1 uncultured Victivallales bacterium
TTTTCACTGCATCACGGTCCGGTCCGAACTCCGTGACCAGTTTAGCCCACAGTGCCTTATGCGTGGTCGGCGTGGCGACATCAAAAAAGAAGGCGTAATACTGGCAGGTTTCCGTTCGATTGCGGGTTACCTCCAGCGTGCCGTCCGCCTTGCGCATCGCGTTATCCACAAAAAATTCCCCGTCAAAGGACTGTCGCCGTATTGTCTTCCTGAGCACCTTGGCCTGCTTCATCAGCTCGCCGTCACTATAAAGGCTGCTGGCGGCATCGAGCATCCCGGCATAGACCATATTGGTCGGGTAATTGACATCCTGCACAAACTGGTTGGCTTTCGACCATTCAACAAAGATCCACTTTTCCAGCTTCTCAAGCAGCCCGTCAGGGTTCAGGAACGGCTTGAAATATTCGATCAGCCCGTAGACACGCCCCCGCAGCGCGTCAACCAGCGCCCTGTCGCCGGTACGCGCCAGATACTCTTTCAACTCGATGACAAACCACATCGCCCAGTTGGGGATGAACACCCCGTCATTATGATCCGACGGATAACACATCGGCAGCATCCCCTTCGGCAGGAACGGATACGTCTTCGGCAGCAGAAAATTCTGATAGAAATTGCGCTCGATGGGATTGGCGCCACACAGATCACGTTCCGCGCGGGCGGTAAAGAAGCTGTCGCAGAGCCATCCGGCCCGCTCGCGCCCAGGACAATCCATGAATACATCGACGGAGTTCTGCCGAAAGGTCTGCCGGGCAGCCTCGAAGAGCGCCACCAGCTTCTGGTCGGACGCCGCGAAAGAACCTTTATGTGCGTCCGGGCAGGCGTATTCGCGCAGATATACACCTGACACCCGGCAACCACCGCCTATTGCAAGCACCTTGATATATCGCAAGGTGTAGGGTTCGATGGTTTCAAGATCATAAGAGCCCGGCTTGAGACTGAACTTCACCACATTGGCGCAGTGATACCGGAGCAGACTCACATCACCATTCTCCATCGCAAGCTCATCAAACGCCACATAGAGATCAACCGGTTCATCACACGCGACCCTGAGACCGATAAAGCCGGTCAGATTCGTGCCGAGGTCCAGGACCTTGAAGCCTCCCTGATTCAACGTGATCGCCTGGTCAGGCGTCAGCCGTCTCGGGCGGTGGGAGCGGATTGTCGAGACCAGAGCTTCCAGCTCATGTGAAGGATAGGCGGTGTTCTTATTGGCGGGGAAAGCCTTGAACACAGGCCTTGGGCCGCTCCACTCCCTACCCCATCGCAAACTCGGGTTCTCTGCCGGCCTCACCACGCCTGCCGCCGTTATGGCTACCGCCTGCCTTGTCTCAAAGTGAGGATACGGGACCACTCTGCCCGCATATTTCCGCCGCGGCAGCACGTCGACCGAATCCGGCTTCCTTGCAAACTCCAGCTTCGTATTCCAGTCGGCTGAACGCGGGCCCAGCTTGTAGACCTCCACAAACGGCCGCTGGAAACTGTAGCGCTGCGCCTTCTGGATACGCGCGTTAATCCGGCAAGCGCTGAACGAAGGCGAACCGGTCGCGGCGACAACCCTGGGTCCGGCAATGACCTCGGCCTGCAGGAATGACGGCTGATCGAGATACGCAAAGCTGTTCGCATTGTAGCCCGCCACTTCGATGGCCAGCAGGTTCGCCCCATCGCACACCGGCAGAACCCACTCATCGATCCGGTAGACGCCATGCCCGCAGCGCGCCGGACCGTGCCCCGCGAATTTCCCGTTCAGCCAGATCCGGTAAATCGAGGAACCCGTCACGCGGAGGATATGCGCCTCGCCCCGCGCCTCGAAGACGGCACGGAATCCAGCCGTGACATTCATCTCCTCCGAGATCCCCTCCAGCCAGACCGGCTTCGCTTTCACAAAACTCACTTTCAACTTCACCTCCCTATTATATCCACATGAAAATCAACCGAAAGAACGGCATTCTCGCTGCAGCCATGCCAGATAATCGGGCAGGCCAGCAGAGATCGGTAGACAGATGATCTCCGGGCACTCATAGGGGTGATTTTGCCGGATGAGGGCTTCCACCTCGGGATAGCATTCGGCCGTGGTCTTGATCAACGCCAGCGTTTCCCGGTCGTGACAGATCTCACCCTGCCAGCAATAGGCGCTGGAGACCGGAGTTGCCTGTATACAGCCCGCAAGGCGAGCGGCAAGCAATTTCTCAGTAATTTTCCGGGCGGTGTCCTCGTCCGGGAATGTCGTCATCACCATGCAGGCATCGGTATTCATGGGCAGTAAAATATGTCTTTCACGGAAAAAGGGCAAGCCTTGCCTTTTGTGGCAAATCTAATCATCGCCTCCCCGTCGATGACGCATCCGTTTTCCGTGTATTCCGCGTGTTCCGTAGTTAAATAGTTACCCACCCTCATATTCACCCGGCCCCCCGGGTGGCGCCTATAACTCGCTACGTTCCCTGCCTCTTCCGCCCGATAAATTGAATCACCGACGCCATACCCGTATGCCCCGTACCCTCGCGCACCTCCCGCTCGACCTCGCGCAGGAGAATCGGTTCCATGCCCGGGAATTCACTCTGAATCTTTTCCACCGTCATAAGCCATTCCAAATTTTTCGGGCCGCCCGTATCCCGCGCGAGTTGCTTCTCCGAGTACGACTCCATCAGCAGTATGCCTCCCGGCACAAGCGAACGCTCAAGCAAGGGATACAGCCTGCCGCGAATAGCGGGCGGCAGATGCGCGAAAATAGAAACCACGGCACCATACCGCCCCGGATCCGGTTCGTAGTTCGCCAGATCAGCACACACGGTTCTGATCTTCACGCCACGCGACTGCGCCAGATTCCTGGCTTTTTCCAAGGCCACGGCGGAAAGATCTACCCCCAGCACATCCAAGCCGCGCGACGCCAGGAAAACGGCATTGCGCCCATCCCCTTCGGAAATCGACAAAACCGGACCGGCCAGGAGATGCCCGTGCTCCGCTAGAAACACATTCGGTTCCGTGCCGAACACGAAGTGATCGACCGCATAGCGGTCATCCCAGAATGAAGCGTCATAATTCACGCATTCCCCCTGCGCAGAAAATCAATAGCCTGTCCCCTCGCCGTCTATGTCCCCTCGCCGTCTACTCCTGCCTCAGCGTCACAGTGCTGGTATGGACTTCGC
>CAZZBA010000459.1:0-3129 GCA_964652765.1 uncultured Victivallales bacterium
CCCTGGATATCCTTCAGCAGGTACGGCTTTCGCAGCACGGCTTGCGGCTGCTCGACATGTCCCTCGGGGGAGACCGCCGCATCATCATAGGCGGTCGCGAAGACAACCGGCATCGCCCGATCGGTTTTACGCAACCGAGCCAGCAACTGCCAGCCGTCTAGCCCAGGCATGCGGATATCGCAGAAGACCAGGTCGATCTCGGCGCGATACTGCTCGAATTTCTCTAACGCCTCCTTGCCGTCCTTCGCGCTGATCACCCGCCCGCCAAGGGACTGGATCATCATTCCAGCCAGCTCACGCAACGGGGCCTCGTCCTCGACCAGCAGGATGGTCACGACGCCAGGCCCGGCAACCGGGGATTGAGCGGCGGCCACCTTGGCGGAGACCTTCGTATCCCCGGCAGCCGGCAGGCAGACGCGGAACACCGTCCCCTTGCCAGCCTTGCTATCCACGATCACCCCGCCACCATGGCTGCGTGCCAACCCCAGCACCAGAGCCAGCCCGATGCCGCGTCCGGTGAACTTGGTCGAGAAGAACGGATCGAAGATCTGCTCGACCATCGTGGCCGACATTCCTGCCCCGTCATCGGTCACCTCGATCACCACATAGGTGCCGTCCACCGGTATCCAGTCTATCGGGTTGCGGATGCCCCTGCCAAAGGATCCGGGATGCATCCGCAACACTCGCAGCCCGACCCGCGTCGTGCCATCCGCCTCCCAGGCGTTCGTCACCAGGTGCTCCACGATCTGGCGGAGCGCCTCGGCATCCGCCCAGACCTCCAGCGGCTCCTCCGGCAGGAAAAGCTCCAGCATCACGGCCTCCGACATGGACGATTCCAGCTCCGGTCGAAGCTCCCGGCACAGTGCCGGCAGATCGACATGCCGCCGCTCCAGTCGCGAATGCCCCAGGCAGGTCAGCATCAGCCGGCTGATATCGGCCGCCTGTGTCGCGGCCTCGATCGCGATCTCGATCGATTCCGTCGCGCAACCTTTCGCGCGGGCCTGCATCTGGACCAGCTCCAGGCTGGCCAGCACCCCGCTTAACTTGTTGTTGAAATGATGCGCAACCGCACCGGCCATCCGGTTGATACTGTCGGTCTTCTGCAGGCGGTGAAGCTGGTTTTCAAGCGTGGTTTTCTCCGCCACAGCCTGCTCGTAGCGCTTGCGCTCCGAAATGTCCGTGATGAACCCCTCGATCGACAAATCGTCAACACACCGGCCTTTTTCCCAGACCCACTTTTCCTCGCCGCCGGGGGGCTGTATCCGGTATTCAAGCGTGAACGGGCGATCCTGTTCGAGTGCCTCCTGGATCGCCGTCCAGACATACCGCCGGTCGGCGGGATGAATCAGCGAGGCGAAACGAACCCCATCGCGGCCAAGCAGTTGCTCCCGTGCATAGCCGGTCAGCGACTCCGCCCCCTCGGAGACGAACTCCATCGTCCAGTCCGGGTCGTTCGCGCAGCGGTAGGCCATACCCGGCAGATTGGCCAGCAGCGTGTCCATCCGCTGCTCGCTCGCGTGCTGTTTCTGCTCCGCGAGCTTGCGGTCGGAAATATCGCTGGCCAGCGCGAGTATATACTCCTGGCTGTCGAACGTGACCTTGCCGAGACGCACCTCCGCTGGGTATGACGCCCCGTCCTTGCGCCAGTGACGCGCCTCGATGCAGGCCCGGCTGCCTGACGGCAGCCCCAGCCAGAGTTGCTCGTAGTCGTTACGGGCCGCCGCCTCATGGTCGATATCGTAGACCGAAAGACCAAGCAATTCCTCGCGCGTGTAGCCGGTCCCCTCAACGGCAGCCCGGTTCACCTCGCAGATCCGCCCCTTGAAATCATGCAGGAAAAGCATCTCCACCGCTTCGTTCACCAGGACATGGTACTTTTCCCCGCTTTTCCGCAGGGCCTCCTCCGTGGCGCGAAGCGTGGTGACATCGGTGATATAGCCCACCACCCGCAACACCTTCCCGGAGGCGTCCCGGATGGGTTCCGCCCCGGTGCGCACCCACAATGTCCGGCCGTCCTGCGTCGTGAAGGGGACTTCCAGGTCGTAGGGCTCCCCCTTCTCGGCACAGCGCCGGAACGCCCCGTACACCAACGCCTCGTCCGACGGGGCATAGCAGTTCAGGCTGCGGCGGATGTGCTCCAGCGAGCCCGGAACGAATTCACCGGGATCGAACCCGTGCAACTTGTAGGTTTCCTCCGACCAGTGCATCTTGTCGGCGGCAACATCCCATTCCCAACTGCCCATCTTGCCCTGCCGCAGGGGGCGGTTGAGGAGCATGCGACTGGCGCGCAGCGCCTCCTCGGCCGTGCGCAGCGCCGTCACATCGCGCCCGAGCACCACGATGCGCCCGATCCGGTCATCGGCACCGCGCACCGGATAAAGGTGGCTGTCGATGACGCGCCCCCCCTGGCGGCTCTCGTAGAAAACCGGGCGCTGCGTCTCCAGCAGCTCCGCGATCTTTTCCTTGAACATCGCGGCCGCCTCGGGCGCCAGGAGGTCATACAAGCACTTGCCCGACAAGGACGCGCGATCCCCCCCCAGGCGACGGGCCGTCTCGGCATTCATGGTCAGCAGCATGCCGGCAGGATCCAGAACGAACGCGGCATCAGACAGGGTATCAATCAGGAATTCGCCATCGGCGGCAAATCCGCCGTTCTCGGCTACCGGCGTCCTGCCGAATACATGAGCAAACCGACTCATGACAGCCCCCCCTGCCGACAGATGCCCTTCAAATAGTGCCCGCCGTTTCCTGCCCGCACAAATCTGCGCTGCACAGGCGGAAGCGACACGTTGTACGATAATGCATCGCGGCTTGTGACAAAGAGCCTACAAATCGCCACCGCATAATGCAAGCGCGAAAAAACAGAGCGAAAAAAGTGGCGCTGGAAGCAAGCAAGCCACACGGGGCAGGGTGAAAACGAATGGGTAACTGGAGAAAAACCGAATCGAACATCCAACAACCAACGCCCAAGTTGGGGAGCATTTCCTTGGATTGTTGGGCGTTGGATGTTGGGCGTTGAAATGAATTGAAGTTACAAACAAGCCGACCACCCGGGGGCCGGGCGAAAACGAATTGGTAACTGGAGAGGATGAAGGCGGGAGAGATCGGCGTGTACGAGTATGTGTACGA
>CAZZBA010000460.1:0-3126 GCA_964652765.1 uncultured Victivallales bacterium
CCCCCCCCCCCCACACCTACGACCTCGGATGAAACTGCTGATGAACCGACTTCAACCGACTGGGGTCCACATGCGTGTAAATCTGCGTCGTCGCGATATCGGCATGACCCAGCATCTCCTGAATCATCCGGAGTGGGGCCCCATTGGCCAGAAGATGCGTCGCAAACGAATGACGCAGGGTGTGAGGCGAAACCTTCTTCGTGATTCCCGCGTGGCGCGCATGGGTACGAATCAGTTTCCACACGCTTTTCCGGCTGAACTTGTCGCCCCGGAAGGTCAGGAAGACCTGCGGCACAGGGCGTTCCTTGGCGTATTTCGGGCGTACTTCACGCAAATACGTCTCCACGGCCTGCCGCGCCTTGGCACCCACCGGCGCCACACGTGTCTTGTTCCCCTTGCCCGTACACCGCAGATAACTGCTGTCGAAATGCAGATCCTCGACCTTGAGTTCCGTCAACTCCGACACCCGTAACCCCGTCGCATACATCAACTCCAACATCGCCCGATCCCGGACCGCCAAGGGCGACCCCTCCCCCACAATGGCCAACAGCGCCTCCACCTCCCTGACCGACAGCGTCCCCGGCAACACTTTCCAGAGCCGGGGCGACTCCATGACCGCCGTCACATCCTTCTCCAGCAGATTCTCCTGGACCAGATACCGGAAGAACACCTTGATGGCCACCAGACGGCGCGCAATGGAGTTCACTGCGAGGCCGCGATCCCGTTCGCTCTCCAGGAACTCGAGCAGGATCTTCCTCGTCACACCGCGCGGCGAATGCACACCATGGGCCTGCAAATAACGGGAAAAGGCGGCGAGATCATTGCCGTAGGCGGCCCGCGTCATGGGGCTCAACCCGCACTCGAAGGAAACGTAATCCAGAAACTGCTCAACCAGCGCGATCATCAATAACTCCAACGTCCGATCACGCCATCCCAACTGGCGGAGACCTGCCTATTTCGTCCCTGCCCGGAACGCGTCGCGCGCCTTGGTATCGGCGGGAATATCGCCGGCATCGAACCCGGCCTCGGCAATCGTGAATTCAATATTCTTGATGGCCAACTTCATGCTGTCATACGTCACCGTCACCTTGCCATCTTCAACTCTGATGGAGTCAACCTTGACCCCATCCGTCTTGCTGAGCGCCTTGACCACCACATCCGCGGCACGGGCACCCACCACCTGGGGACAGGTCAGCGTAACGGTTCGTACATCCTGCTGACGACAGGACATGCAACCCAATCCAATAACGACAAGAAAAGCAATAGTTACCGTTTTCATGGGCACCACTATAGCCAACCCGGAATCAATCCGTACAGTGCATTCTTGCCGGGGCCGCGCATGCGGGCGCATCTCGGAGTTTTGGCGATCCCCGCGACCTCTTGTCCGCCGCAGCTCCAGCGAAGGAGGTTAAGCCGCAGGTGAAGAAAGTTGGAATGCCGTGCCGTTCCGTTTCGCCCGCCCCGCACGTCACGGCACCGCAGACACTATCAACTTGCCTTTGCGGCACCCCATTTCGTATGGTTCACCCCTGCGTCTCATGGAGAGGTGGCCGAGTGGTCTAAGGCGCAGCACTGGAAATGCTGTGTGCTCCTAAAGGGCACCGTGGGTTCAAATCCCACCCTCTCCGCCATCCTTCCTAGCACAAGGCGTACCCGCCGCAGGGCGAAGTAGGGGCTCATGGCAGGCCACAATAGGGTTATGGCGAACGCGGCGAATGCCCTGCCTGCCCCGAACTTGTCGAGGGGAGCAAAGCGACTGCGTCGATTCGCGATCAGTAGTTGCAGTGCCAAACGGAATAATCGTTCAGCGCGGTGTAGAAAGAGTCGCTTTTGTTGGCCGTCCTGAGCCATGACAGGCCAATATGAAAGACCTTCCCGTCGGTCACACGCTTAACCTTTGCATCCAGGTCGTCGTAACCGCGGGGATCGCCAATACCGATAAGATCAAACGTATCGGTGTACGAAGGCTGGATCTTCTTCAATTCCGCATACTCGTGCTTGTCCCATCCGCCAAAGATATAGGGTTCTTCCCAGGAGAAGTCCTCTATGCCGGTAACGCGAATTGGCAGTGGCAGGAGTGACAACAAATGAGTCCGCCAGCGTAACGAATTACGCGCACAACGCTCATTGTCCTCTCCCAAAACATCCTGAATTCTTTGTTGCCAGTCCTCCATGCGATGCATCCTGCAACAACTGAGTGTTCATTCCCAGTCAAAATCCAGAAGTTCAGGCATTAACAACTTCTCCTGGATTTCGTTCTATACGACCAGACACAGCCACCACGTGTGGAGCAGTGCTTTAGGGCGCGTTCGAAAGAGCGCGCCTCGTTTTTTTGCAGGCATTTTGATCGTGTCAGATCCGATCTGGAAAGCGACGAGAACCCACGACTCTTGCGTACATTTCAACCGACATTTCGAATGCCTCGGCAAGCCGGATATTGGGAGCAACCCCAGAACTGTGAACCAGCGCGGTCACCTTTCTTGGCTGTCCGCAGAACCATTGGTTTCCCGCACGTTGGACATGCGGTTGAGTTTGTGGAGGCTGGCGTCGGGATCATTGCAGGACGTTCGACTTTTTGAACTGAGCCGACCAAGGCCTCAAGCGCCGTGCCATCCAATAGGGTCAGACTCTTGCCAGACGCAAACGCCACTGCATCAGGGGTAAATGTACCGGATGACACGATAATGCCACGCACCGCTCCTTCAGCCACCATGACGCCATAGAGTTCGCGGACCACCTTGACGCCAACCTGCCGTTCCCGCCAGCGCTTGCACTGGACAACATTCTTCTCGGTCCCCTTCCGAAGCAGGAGGTCAACGCCACCATCCGCACCGCCACCGCCTGTTTCCTCAACAGTATACCCCTTCCGACGATAGGCCTCGCCGACGAGGCGTTCAAAATCCAGCCAACTCAAAGCCCGAATGGATTCAATATTCTTTTGGCCATCCAACAAGCGCCCGCGCGACCACCCCTTGATTGCGGAAAAGCCTGCCGCCAAAAGGCAGAATAAAGACAACCACTTGGCCAGCGGAGGGAAAATGGCCGCAAGCACACCTCCCATAGGATTCGTTAACAATATGGCTGGCAAGATGAACCCCACACCAACATAGACAACTCCAGCCGCAA
>CAZZBA010000461.1:0-3123 GCA_964652765.1 uncultured Victivallales bacterium
CGTGAACGAGCATCGAGGAAGGACGTTTCGGATCGGAGGTGTTGCGTTTTGGCGCGTTGACGCACCATCTGTACGTTGACCGGCGCGGGTCGCCGGAGACACCCCAGGGGCGGTTTGCCGCGCTTGAGAAATTCGCGCTGGCGCGTGCGCTGGCCGGTCGTGCCGGTGACCGGCTGATCGTGACGGAATTCAACTGGCCGCTGGAGGGGACGGGTGTCTTTTCACCGGTGGGGGCACCGTATGTGTCTCCGGGTGTGCGGCATAACGACCCGAGTGTCAGCGAGCAGGAGGCGGCTGCCTATCTGCTGCGTTACGTACTGATCGCGATCTGCTCGGGGTTGGTCGAACGCGTCTTCTGGTGGCGGCTGGCGGCGTTTGGCTACGGGCTGGTGGATGATTCAGCCGCCGACTGGCGTGAGCGTCCGTCCTTCCGGGTTCTGGAGGTGCTGCTGGCCCGTCTGGATACGAGTGAATTCACGGAGCGCTCGGTTGCGGCCGCTTCTCCCGTCGGGACGGAAGGCATTCTCTACCGCTTTGAAATGCCGGGCGGGCGTCACTGGTGGATGGCCTACACCGTTGCCGGATCCTGCCGGATACCGGTTCCGCCAGGGGTCACGCAAGCGACCACCGCCTTCGGGGATGTGCTGGTGTTGGATGGGGCATGCGTCGAACTCGGCATGATGCCGGTCTATCTGGATATCGAGTGAATGCAAATCGGGAGGGACAGCGGCTCGCTGTCCGCACGCCCGTCTGATCGCCGTCCGACTGCTCGAAAGGGCTTCGTCGGTTTCCCTCTCAGCTTGCGAACATCTTGCAGAGCTCGAGCAGGACACCGGCGGCCACGGCGGATCCGATAACGCCGGAAACATTGGGCCCCATGGCATGCATCAGCAGGTAATTATGCGGATCCTCTTCCTGCCCGACCTTGTTCGCCACGCGGGCCGCCATCGGCACCGCCGAGACGCCTGCCGCCCCGATCAGCGGATTGATCTGATCCTTCGTAAACAGGTTCATGAGCCGCGCCATCAGCACGCCCCCGCCTGTACCGATGGAGAAGGCCACCAGCCCAAGCGCCAGGATGCCGAGTGTCCGCAAGCTGAGGAACTGCTCTGCCGCCAGCTTTGAACCAACCGAAAGCCCCAGCAGGATGGTGACGATATTGATCAGTTCGTTTGATGCCGTCTTGGAAAGACGATCCACGACGCCGGACTCCTTGAGCAGGTTTCCGAACATGAGCGTACCCATCAGCGGTGTTGCAGACGGCAGCAGCAGGATGCAGAGGCCCATGACAACAAAGCAGAATATGACCTTCTCGGTGCCGCTGACATGCCTCAACTGTTTCATTTTGATTTGACGCTCGGCCTTCGTCGTCAGTAGCTTCATGATCGGCGGCTGGATAATCGGGACCAGGGCCATGTAGGAATAGGCCGCCACGGCGATGCTGCCGAGCAGATCGGGTGATAGCCGACCGGCCAGGAAGATGGCCGTCGGACCATCGGCACCGCCAATGATTCCGATAGACGCGGCGTCATTGATGGAAAAGTCAATGCCGGGAACCCATTTTGAAAGGAGCAGTGCCCCGATCAACGCGGTGAAGATACCTAGCTGTGCAGCTCCCCCCAGCAGAGCTGTCTTTGGATTGGCAATCAATGGACCGAAATCCGTCATCGCTCCAACGCCCATGAAGATCAGCAGAGGGAAGAGCGATGGCGTCTCGATCCCGAACTGGTAGATCGTCTTGAGCATGCCGCCTTCCTGTGCGATACCCGCCAGCGGGATATTGGCAAGGATTCCGCCGAATCCGATCGGCAGCAGCAGCAGCGGCTCGAAGCCCTTCACGATGGCCAGGTAGATCAGCAGGCAACCGACCAGGATCATCACAAACTGGCCCATACCACCCGGCAATAGCGAATTCTCTACGCCCGGCTCGCCCTTGGCAAAGCCGTAAAGACCTGTTGACTTGAATAGGCGAGTGACCGCCGTGCCGACGCTATGGTCCCCGTGCTCCTGAGGCTGCTCTGGAGCCGCCTGCAAGGCACCCGTCCCGAGCAGTAACCCGGCGACGGATACGAGAAGCAGCGTGCTAATTTTCCTGAATAAGCTCACGTGTTGCATGATCATTCTTTCGCTTTGAACATCCCTTGAAAACACTGATTTCCCCCTGATCAGCCAACGGTAACCAGCATTTGTCCTGCGCTGACGACGTCGCCGACATTGACCTCTACCGTGGCCACAGTTCCGGAGACGTGGGCCCTGACGGGCACTTCCATCTTCATCGCTTCCAGCACGACGAGTTCATCCCCTGCACTCACGCTGTCGCCAGGCTCGCACTTGACCTTGAATACGGTACCCGGCATCGGCGCACTGATGATCTCGCCGCCGGTAACCGGGGCGGCACTGTCCTGCACGGTCTCGGCGGCCAGGCCGTCCTTGACCTGCACGGCGTAGCGCTTGCCGTTGACGACTGCCTCTGCACCTTCCAGCTTGACGGCAAAATTCTTGTTGTTGACCGTCACGGTGTACCCGTCGGGAGCTTGCTTGGCTGCTGTCAGGGTGGCGGGTGCGGGCTTGGCTGCAGCGGCCTTCTCGATCTTGCGCACGTTGACCTTGGCCTCGCCCTTGAGGAACGTGATGCCCTTTTCCTTGCAGCAGGCTGCAATGAACAGGTTCTCGTCGGTTTTCGGCAGGCCAGCCTCGTCGAGCATCCTGGCGGCCGCCTTCGTGCCCTTGGTCGGGTCGGCATCGTCGATTTCCATCGATGTCGTCGTCGTCGGTGCCAGCTTCAACTGCTCGCTGGCGATGCGTACGACTTCCGGATCGGGCGCGATCGGAGTCTTGCCGAAGTATCCGAGCACCATCTTGCCATAGCCCTCGGCGATCTTCTTCCAGGGGCCGAACATGACGTTGTTGAACGCCTGCTGGAAGTAGAACTGCGAGACCGGGGTGACGGAGGTGCCGAACCCGCCGAGACGGACGGCGTCGCCCATCGCGTGGCTGATCTCGACATACCGGTCCAGGATCCCGTTGTCGCGCAGCATCTGCGTGTTGGCCGTGAGCGCGCCACCCGGCATGGGGCTCCAGGGAATGGTCGGCTCGACCATGGTCGCCTCCGGCGGCATGAAG
>CAZZBA010000462.1:0-3107 GCA_964652765.1 uncultured Victivallales bacterium
GGCGGCGGGGGTTCGTTGGGGCTGATCTCGCAATGCCGTTCGAACCATTCAGGGGCCGAGCGCAAGCGGCCCGATTTCTGGTAGAGCGCACCCAGCCAGCTCAGTACCGAGACATCCTCAGGATTGCTGTCGCGGACCGTTTCCAGGGTCAGGATCGCGGCTTCAGGCAGGTCGAAGGCGGCGGCGGCCTCTGCAAAGAGCCTGCCGTACTTCGGATTCTCCGGGTTATCGCGCAGTAACTTTTCCGCCAGCATCATGGCGGCCTGATACTTGCCGGACTTGAGCAGGGTCATGGCACTGACATAAGTGGGCATCTTGACAGTTGAATCAATACTGCGGGAGAAATTACTGACGGTTTTTTTGCGTGCGCGCTTCACTTCGGCCGCCCTCAGGAATTTCCACGCCCGCACGAAACGAGGGGATTCCTCCACGCAAGCCGAAAGCATCTCGATTGCGTAGTCGATGTTGCCGCGTTCCAGTGCGGTAAACCCGCGATTGAAAGAATCACGCGACGTTTTCGGCAGATTCTCAAGAGTTAGTTCATCCATGGTATCCCCCGTGCAGATAATTCGATACTGTTTCTATCACGTCTGCGAAACCCGCGTCAAGAAATTGAACGGCCACCGCGCAGCCGGGCGATGAAATCGAGCATGTCGGGCGGCAGCGGCGAGGTGTATTCGACGCGTTCCCCGCTTGAAGGGTGGATAAACGAGAGCGTCTCGGCATGCAGCATCTGCCGTTCACAGCCACCCGCCTCCTGCCAGAGTCGCTTCCGGCTGCCGCCGTAGACGCTGTCTCCGGCCACCGGATAGCCGATATGGGCCATCTGCACGCGGATCTGGTGCGTGCGACCGGTCTCGATCTGAAGGCGCACAAGCGCGAATCCCTCAAAGGCCTCGATCAGCCGGTAGTTCGTTATGGCCGTCTTCCCCCGTGACGGGGTTGCACTCATCTTCTTGCGGTCGGTGTCGCTTCTGCCGATCAGCGTCTCTATCCGTCCGACGGAAGGACTGGGGATGCCAACGACAACGGACACATAAACCTTATGCACCCGCCGGTCCTGGAATTGCGCGGCCAGCGAATCCATGGCCGACTGGTTTTTGGCGACTACCATGACGCCGCTTGTGTCCCGGTCGAGCCGGTGTATGATGCCGGGCCGACGCTCCCCCCCTATCCCTGGCAGTTCTCGGCATTGGAAAAGCAGCGCATTCACCAGCGTCCCGTCCGCATGCCCCGGTGCCGGATGCACCACCAGTCCCGGTGGCTTGTTGATCACGATCAGATCGGCATCCTCATGGAGCACATCCAGCGGAATGTCCTCAGGCTGGGCCTCGACCGGCACGGCAACCGGCAACCGCACGCGATACTCCGCCCCTGCGACCACGCGATCACGCGGACGCCAGTCGCAACGCCCTTCCGCCTCGACGCACCCCTCGCGTATCAACGCCTGGATGCGGGTCCGGGACCATTCAGGAACTCGCTCGGCCAGCCACTGGTCGAGGCGTTCCGCCGGTCCGTGCGCATCCGCCAGGAATCGCAGTGTTTCTCCCGCCTCAAGCATTCTGACCACCATTACCTATAACTTCACGACCAATACCCATTTTCAACTACGGAACACACGGAATACACGGAAAGTATCATCATGTTAAACACCG
The DNA here is from genome assembly GCA_964652765.1 of uncultured Victivallales bacterium. Taxonomy (GTDB): domain Bacteria; phylum Verrucomicrobiota; class Kiritimatiellia; order UBA8416; family UBA8416; genus UBA8416. The sequence goes on from CAZZBA010000462.1 coordinate 1,656, forward strand.
TAATTGATTGCCACAAAAAGCATAAAATACACAAAACATAATTGCTGCAATTCTTTTGTGTTTTATGTGTCTTTTGTGGCCAAATATATCCCTAGTTACGTTCTTTGCGATCTTTGCGGTGAATAACGAGGATCACGATCCCCGCCGCCAGCACAAGGAGGCTGACGAACTGGCCGATGGAAAACTGCTGCACAGCCAGCCGATCCCCCCGGTCGCCACGCATGAACTCCAGCGAGAACCGCCCGATCGCGTAGAGCACCAGGTAGACGCCCGATACCATTCCGGGGCGTAACTTCCGCCGGAAAAGCCAGACCAGCAATCCATAGACAACCAGGTTGAACGCCGCTTCATAAAGCTGCACCGGATGTACGGTCTTGCTCCAGGCCGCATTGTTCTCGATCAGCCCATCCCGTATCTGGCTGTACCACGGAATCGAGTACTGTGGGAACTGAACGTGCGCTGCTGCCGAGGTGCAACTGCCGAAGCAGCATCCGTTGAGAAAGCATCCGATCCGCCCAAGGGCATGGGACAGCGGTACCGCCGTCACCACGAAGTCGAGCAAGCTCGCCAACGGCACCCTGTGGTGCCGGGCAAAGATCACGACCGCGGCAGCCGCGGCGACAAACCCGCCATAAAAGATCAGACCGCCTTGATCCACCCGCACGACCGAGAGCGGGGCGGCGGCATAGACCGCCCAGTTTTCCAGCACGTAGGCCGTGCGTGCGCCGACAATCCCGGACACGATAACCCAGAACATCAGGTCGGTGCAGAACTGCGGGGAGCGGCCTTCGCGCCGTCCCAGGAGGATCCAGTTACCCAGACCCGCCAGGAACCCCAGGGCCATCATCACGCCATAGGAATGAATCACCAAAGGACCGATCGATATGAAGTCAGGATGCATGGTATAGCCTGCCGTTATGGGGTTATGCAATGAGCGTCCCCATTAACCCAGAATAAGCCCTTGCCGTCAAACTCTGAATTGCTGCGCAGGCAGTCATGGGTGTAGTACTGTTAACCCGAAGTCCAGTATCCGGTCCTGGTTGAACGCCGGGGTGCCTTCCGGCGTCTCCAGGTAAGGCTCCGTGCGATACATGATTACCGACTGGAGTCTCGCCAGTATGTCGTTAGCCTTTTCCACGGCCACGGTGCACTCTTCAATCATGGAGATCAGTGCCGTATCCTTCTCTTGCCGTTTCATGATGTCGAGGTAGGTCGTGATTACCGTCATCGGCTGACCGATGTGGTGGCAGACGGTCCCGAGACACTCGATCATGACCCGCTGGCGCTCGGCTGTCAGAAGCATCTCCCGTTGTTGATCGAGTGTCTGGCGCATGGCTCTCTTCTCGAGTGCATTGATCATGGCGCGCTGAATGGAATCCGCCGTGATCGTGCCTTTGACGAGGTAATCCATCGCGCCGTTCTTCATGGCATTGACGGCGGCCTGCTCATCAC
>CAZZBA010000463.1:0-3089 GCA_964652765.1 uncultured Victivallales bacterium
ACGCCTCCTCCCGCGCCTCCTCGGGAATGGCCGGATTCAGCCGCCGGATAGCCTCGCGCAGACGTCCCGCCAGCACCACATCGCCAAACGAATCCCGTTCCGCCGCCGGTTCACCGGGCGCGAGGTGCGGCCCGTGCCCGATCGCATAGCCCAGCTCCCCGAACCATTCGAGGGCGGCGTCTTCGACGATGGATTCATTAAGGCTCATGGAAGTGACGGGATCACGGTTGTGTAGGCCTGCCGCTCGTGGGTCGGCGTTTTTGGGAACGCGAGATTGAGTTTCCGGTCCCGAACAAGGATCGCGAGGTATTGGTTACGGAGGGTTTCGGGCTTCCGGTTCACGAGTTCCGCAAGGCACCGCAAGGTTACGAATCTCCCTTTGCAGAGACGCAGAACGGTTGAAATCAATACATTCCGGTCCACCTTGCCTTTCTCTCGTGGTTCCCGCGCGATATTCTCCAAGCTCGAACGCAAAACCGCCGAAAGTACGGTGAGGTCGTCCACCACAGGCAGAGACAGCTGCTCCGAGATCAGACAGCCTTCAGAATCGCGGTTTTCTTTTAAATTCGAGGAGCTATGGCTCAAATTCGAGGAGCTGCTACCTGAATTCGGGGAGCTCGGGAGCGCAAATTGAGCGAGGGGACCAAACACGTCATCTGGAGTTGGAATCGCCTCGCCCGGTAGGTGATAAACCGCACCACGCCCCCCCGTAGATTCCAGCATGCCTGCTTGGGTCAGATGCTGGAGAGTTTTCGATAGATCCACAGGATGCTCGGTCGTAACCGCCCGCAAGCGGCCATGGTTGACCGTCCCTTCACTTGCCGCCAGAGCCAAAGCCACCCGTTCGACATGGTTCAGGTGGTCAAACGCATCTCCGAACCGTCCTTTCAGCCCCGCCATCACCTCTTCCGGGAAAAGGTCGACCATCCGCAATTCCAGGATCGTCTGGTTGTAAGGTTCTCTTTTCTCGTAGAGAGCAGGAGTCCGCCAATGCTGGCTCGCCCACCCACGATAGATTTTAGGAATGCCGGAACCAGCCTGCTCTCCCACGCCCACCAGACGGAACATCTTGTGTAGTGTGCGATTGCGGCAGTCGTGTTCGCCGCCTTGGATTGCAATGGCCGCCGGAATACGCATCAGTCCCGGATTCCGAAAGCCGAACATGTCCGGCCGTTTCACGACCAGAACAGAGGCCCGGTCCGAGTAATCTGCATGAACCAGCACATTGGCCAGCGCCTCGCGAAGCGCCTCATGCACGGGCGTCTCGTCCTTTCGTTCCCCCTTTTCCAGCGAGAAAGGCACCTTCAGGTCCCCGGTCAGCTTCAGGTACACCTTCCGGTAGAAGTCGAAGAGGTTCCCCGACCATTTGCCGTCCAGCGTAATCCGGTCTATCCATCGATTTTCCGTCTTCGCTTCCGGACGTTCCTGGTAATCGAGCATGTAATTAGGCAGTTCCTCCTGAATTACCGGGAATTGCCCGAACATCAGCACCCCGGCCACCGTCAGGCCGCTTTGCCCGGTTTCCCTATCCATCCGCCATCCGCCGATTTTCCGGAGAAACTCACGGTCTTCCGCCGCATTCCACGGATGCCCAGGGTCGCGATTGGCAAAGATCTGCCGGTAAGCCCGAAAGGTTCCCATGTCGAGATCATCCAGATCGTAGCCCCGCAGGACGCGGTCGTCACGGCTGTCCTCCACCTGCTCCGCCAGCATCCGTTTTACCTCGTCGTCTGGCACCGTGCAGTCCCCTTCGTTTAGCCTTCGGAAGGTATGCTCGGAGAATGGGTTTGTGGTCAGATGCACGGGGCGCTGCTTCCGGTTGGCTCGGGGAATCTCGATCGCCAGAATTGTACGCCCTTGCACTGGCACTTCCCTGACAGACGCATCAGTCAGCAGGTTTACGCTGACTTTTTGCCGGTTGTTTAGTCCATCGAAGAGTTCTTTACGCACTTTGGCGATGTCGACCACACCTTCGATGGAGAACTGCCCATGCTTCTCCTTCACACCGAGCAGAACAATGCCACCTTCCGTGTTGGCGAACGAACTGTAGGTCGGCCAGAAATCCTCCGGCAGCGCCCCCTTCCCATCGCGCCCAGCCGCGAGCTTGCATTCAAGATCCACGGACTCACGCAACAGCTCAAGATCGGTAATGGACTGGATGTCGATCATGTCACGGTCTCCAGCTTTGCTTCAACGTATGCCTCGCTCAACTCCCCGCCCAGCAGCTTTGGCGGCAGCGTGTCGCGCAGAGTGGAAAGGGTGCGAATCTCGGCATTGTTGGCATTGATCTTCTCTATCATTATGCGCGGATTGAGCATCATTTTCGTTGCCATGTTCGTCCTGAGTTACCCGAGGGAGCTGATAGGAAATTGCTTTTCAAGCATGGGGTAAGGTAGAGCCGGGTATAATAGAAGTCAAGTTTTCCCGGAAACTCCGCCACCCGCAGGGCGAGAAGAAATGAGCGGTAAATCCACAGAACCAAGAAAGGGCTTGCGTAGGGCTTGAGGGCTACGTCTCGTCATTCTTCAATTAGCGTAACGATGACATTATCAAGCGGTTGATGCTGAGTGATTGCGGGTTCCGTGGGTGCCAGTCGGTGGCGTGATGGCTGTTGCATTCAAGTGCCAGGGGCTGGCGGAAATGGTGGGGCGGCGGCGGGGGGATGGTGATGGGGTTGAGAATCATCCATACTTGCAATCCGACTGCTTAATCGGTAGATTGAAGCCATGAATACATCCGGCAACAGAATTGAACGCTGGCTTGGGAGTGTCGTGCCTCAGATTGTCAAACAGGCCGCCCCGTTGCGTATTCTGCTGTTCGGCTCCGCTGTTCGCAATCCGGGCGGAATAGTAAACGATCTCGATTTCCTGGTCGTCGTGCCGGATCGTGATCGCCCTTCCCGGATCATGGACCTCCTCAATAGCGGGGTACGGAATAAACCCGTTCCGTGCGACTTCCTTGTGGCGACGCCTTCTGTCCTGGAGAAATACGCGCACCGGAGGGATTCGATCTACAAGACTGCATTGCTGGAAGGGCATGAGGTCTATGCACGCTGATCCCACCCAGGTATGGTTGCGGGATGCGCACGG
>CAZZBA010000464.1:0-313 GCA_964652765.1 uncultured Victivallales bacterium
CCGCCACCTTGTTCTTATAGATATGCTCACTCATTGCGTCTTCGTCCCGTAATCGTTTTTAACTGAAACCCAGCCACTTTAGCGGGTTTCCATCCCGCTGTCGATAAAACACCGTGGGGTCGGGCGGGACCGGGCGGCCAGCCCGCGGGCCACATCGGGAACCGCCGCGATCAACTTGGCGGTATAGGGGTGCGCGGGGTGCGCGAAAAGGGCATCACTCAAGCCTTCCTCCACGATCTCCCCGCCGACCATCACATACGTGCGCCGGCACATGTAGCGCACGACCGCCAGATCATGCGCGATGAACAGATAG
>CAZZBA010000464.1:323-3087 GCA_964652765.1 uncultured Victivallales bacterium
CACCCCGAGCTGTTCGCTGATGTCCTTGAGCAGGTTCAATATCTGCACCTGCACGGAGACATCCAGCGCGGAAACCGGCTCGTCCGCCACCAGCAGCCGCGGCCCGACAGCCAGTGCCCGCGCAATGCCGATCCGCTGGCGCTGGCCGCCGCTGAGCTCATGGGGATAGCGCGCGCCCATCACCGCGTCGTCCATCCCGACCTGCGCCATCAGCTCCCGCCGCCGCGCCCGGCGCCCCGGCGCGTTTTCCAGTCCCGGCTGCGTGCGATGCACGGAAAGGGTTTCCTCGATCGCGGCCCCGGCCGTCAGGCGGGGGTTCAGCGCTCCCATCGGGTCCTGGAACACCATCTGCACGCGCCGCCGGTACTCACGCATCCACGCCCGGTTCTCCCGATCCACGCGCTCGCCCTGGAAAGAAATCTCCCCGCCAGCCAGCGGGAGCATACCCAACACCGCCCCGCCGAGCGAGGTCTTGCCGCAACCGCTCTCGCCAACCAGACCGACCACCTCGCCGGGGGCGATGTACAGCGACACGCCATTGACCGCCCGCACCCCGTCGCGGCCGTGCCGTCCCGGATACGCGACCGTCACGTCGCGCACGTCCAGCAGCCTGTCATCAGCGATCATACCGACTCCCCCTCGCGCAGCGGATGGAAACAGCGCACACGGTGTTCCGCTTCGCTGGCTACCGCCTCTGCACCCGGAACCGTTGTGCGGCAATGCCCGTCAGCCCGCTGGCAGCGGGCAGCAAAGGGACAGCCGGGCGGCAGCCGCCCCGCCACCGGCACCGTTCCGGGAATCCCGCATAGCCTGCCACCGGAGCTATCCAGCCGCGGCACGACATCGAGCAGGCCTCGCGTATAGGGATGCGCCGGCCGCGTCAGCACGGTTTCGGTATCGCCCCCCTCGACCAGCATCCCGGCATACATCACATTCAACCGGTGCGCCGCCTCCGCCACCAGGCCGAGATTGTGCGTGATCAGCAGCACGGCCATGCCGAACTCCTGCTGCAGGCGCTTGAGCAGCGCCAGGATCTGCGCCTGGATGGTCACATCCAGCGCGGTGGTGGGCTCGTCGGCCACCAGCAGGCCGGGACGGCGGGCAACCGCCATCGCGATGACCACCCGCTGCTGCATCCCGCCGCTCAACTCGTAGGGATAGGCATCCAGACAGGCCAGCGGCGATGGCAGGCCGACCCGTTCGAGCAACGCCGCGGCCTGCTCGCGCCGCTGATGCCGCCCGCCTTGCAGCAGTTCCTCAAGCTGGAAGCCGACGCGGAAAACCGGGTTCAGGGCCGTCGCCGGATCCTGGAACACATAACCAATCCCGCCGCCACGCAACACCCGCAATTCCCGCCGCGTCATCGCCAGCGTATCGACACCCCGGAAACGGATCGCACCCGACGGGTAGGAGACCGGCGGCGAGGGGATCAGCCTGGCTAGCGAGAGGGCGGTTACACTCTTGCCGCACCCGCTCTCGCCAACGAGCGCGACGGTCTCGTGTTCGGCAATCGAGAAGCTTACGTCACGCACGACATCCACACGCCCGCCCTCGGCGCGGAAGCCGATGGTCAGATCCCGCACATCCAGGACCGGCCGGGCCGGCAGGCGTGTTACGCCATCCACCGGACGAGGATCGGTTTCAGCATGGCGGGCTGGCACTTTCAGCACCCCCCCTGTCCCCGGCTGCCTGGTCACGACCGGCTGTCTTCACCCGGCGACCACCCCGCGGCTTGAACCGCCAGTCGATTCCCCGCTTGTCCAGCCACTCCTCCAGTGCCGCCGCCGTCTTGAAACGCCTCTTGTAGGGCTCGGTCGCGCCGTGGAACTCGCAATCGGTATCGCCGATGCCGTGCTGGCGGCAGATATCCGGGCGGGTCTCGTAACCGGTGCAGCGATGGTCCTCGCCAAGCTGTTCGCAGGGGGTCTCGAACTCGATGAACCACCCGCCGCCATGGTCGATGAAGACGTTCACATGACTGTGCAGGAGATACCAGCGCAGGTAATCGTAATCGCGCTTGGATGTGGGCGTGTCGATCTGCGTGGCCACATAGCGGCAGCACCGCGCGCCACAGTCCTCGCACGAGACCGCCGGGGCCTCTGGTCTTTGCCTCGTCTTAGCCATCCGCCTACTCCCGCCGGCCAAGAAGGTCCTTGACATACTGTGCCCGCGCGAAGCCGCGTCCAGCACCCTCTGCAGGCTCGGCCAGGCTGCCGCGGAAGTCCTCGACGCAGCCGAAACCGTGACGATCCATCCAAGCGCCCATACCCTCGAGAATGTCGCCGATCACGCCTGCACCGGCAGGCGTGTAGAGCGCCGAACAGACCTGCACCGCGTTCGCCCCCGCCAGCAGCCCCTTGATCGCGCCTTCGGCCCCGTGCACACCCGTGGTCATCGCGATATCGCAGGGGATGAGACCGCGCAGCAAGGCGATCCAGCGCACCGGCAGGCCGCTGTCCTCGGCATGCGACAGGTTAATCCCCGACTTGAGCTTGAGCTTCTCGATGTCGATTTCAGGCTGGAAAAACCGGTTGAACATCACCACGGCCTGCACATCCAGCGCCGTCAGCCGCTTGATGAAATTCGCCAGCGAGGTGTAGTGCGGCCCGATCTTGACCGCCACCGGGATCCGCAGTTCGCCCGAGACCCCGGCCACCAGGTTCAGATGCCGCTCCTCGACGGCGGCGGCATTCTCGGCGGGATCATGCGGGATGTCATACACGTTGAGCTCCAGCGCATCTGCTCCCGCCTGCTCGATCTTCCT
>CAZZBA010000465.1:0-3077 GCA_964652765.1 uncultured Victivallales bacterium
CAAGCGGCATGATGCGGCTGTCAAGGCCATGGATCAGATCCTCGATCATTTGCCGGCTTCCATGCCGCCGCAGCAACTGCTTGATCTGGCGCGCGTCTATGAAGCCGCCCGCCGTCCTGACCGGATGGTGATCCCGCTAAACCGGTATCTGCAGTTGCAGCCCAACGACTGGCGCGCATGGCTCGACCTGGCAACGTTGCACGCCCTGGGCAGGCAGGGCAGTCAGGCGCAGGCGGCCTTGCGGCGCGCTTTTGATTTCGGCCGCGAGGAAGCGCTGAAAGCCGCCCAGGTGAGCGAGATTCTGCGCCCGCTGGTCGCAGCGGCCCTGCAGCAGCGCGGCGCCGCCGCCCCTGTCGAACGTCGGCCGTTTGGCCCCTACGTAACCCCGTGATGGATGCTTCCCGTAATCGCGGCACCCGCCATGCATCGGTGTCTGATCCAGCGTGATCGTTTGGTAGATGACGTCGTGCAGCTTTCGCACGACGAGGCCCGCCATTTGCAGACCGTGCTGCGCGTGAAGTCAGGCGAGAAAGTTGAGCTCTTCGATGGCTGCGGCGTGACGCGGCTGGCTGGCATCCGGCGGGTTGATCGTGCCGGCGTGCAACTCGAAGCCCTGGGCGCCTGTGTGAAACATGCGGCGCCCGCCTGCCGGCTTACGCTCTTCGCCTGCATCAGCAAGGGCAGCCGGATGGACTGGACCGTTGAAAAGGCGGTCGAATTGGGTGTGGCGTGCCTGGTGCCGGTTGTTTCCGAACGGACGATTGTGCGGTTGGACGAGGGGGCTGCCTTGGCTAAAGGGGGGCGCTGGTCGCGTGTGGCGTCGGAAGCCGCGCGCCAGTGCGGCGCCGTCTGGCTGCCCGAGATCGAGCCGCCATGCACGCTGGCTGCCGCTGCCGCCCGGTTGCCGCAGCAGGCGCCGGTTTTCGTTGCGGCGCTTTCGCCGCAGGCGCGCCCCCTGCGCGCGGTGCTGGCCGGATGCGGCCCGGTGCCTCCCTTGCAGGCGGGCTGGTTTGTGGGGCCTGAAGGCGACTTTACGCCGGCAGAACTGGACTCCCTGATTGCGGCGGGCGCGTGGCCGGTTAGTCTCGGGCGAAATGTTCTCCGCACGGAAACCGCCGCCGTCTATGGTCTCTGTGTGCTGGGCTGCGCCTGGCTGTAAAAGGCGCCTTCTTCATCGACCGCTGGCATCAGCGAGTCTTGCGCAGCACATCGCGCCGTGCAAAAAACGCCTCGGCAGACAGGTGCATGCGGGAAGCGTCCGGAAAGTTGGCCGTTTCCGCGAGCGCGGCAAAATCCTCCAGCAGCTTGCGCTGCTTGGATGACAGGTGGGCCGGCACTTCCAGCGCGATCCGCACCTGCAGATCGCCGCTCCCATGCCCCTCCAAGTTCGGCATGCCCTTGTTGCGCAGCCGGAAAAGTTTGCCGTTGGGTGTGCCCGGCGGCAATTTGATCTTGGCAAAGCCGTCCGGTGTCGGCACCTCGACGTCGCCTCCCAGGGCCGCCGTAACCGGTGAGACATGCACGACGCAAGCCAGATCGTCGCCTTGACGTTCAAACAGGTCGTGCTCGCGCACGTGCAGCACCACGTACAAATCTCCGGCCGGGCCGCCGCGCACGCCGCCCTCACCCTTGCCCGTGAGCCGCAGGCGCGACCCGGTCTCCACGCCGCGCGGAATCCGCAGCGCCAGCTTGCGCCGCGCCTTCATGCGGCCCGTTCCGCCGCATTTGTCGCAGGGGTGGCGGATGATGGCACCTTCGCCGTTGCAGACGGGACAGGCCTGCCGGATCTGGAAAAATCCGCCGCCCGCCACGACGAAACCGTGACCGCCGCATTGGCGGCACGTTTCTCGCCCCGAACCGGCCGCGGCGCCCGTGCCCCGGCAGGCGTCGCACTCGTCACGGATGGGCAGTTCGACTTCGCGCTCGGACCCGAAGATCGCCTCCTCGAGATCAATTTCGAGATCAAAGCGCAAATCATCCCCGCGCTGGCCTTCGCTGCCGCCGCGGCTGCGCCGCCCGCCTCCGCGTGCGCCGCCGGCAAAGGCCTCGCCGAACATCCCGGCGTCGCCGCCGAATAGATTGCCCAGAATATCCTGCAGATCGGACATGTGGGTGAAATCGCGCGAGAAATCGAAGCCTCCCGGACCAAAGCTCGATTTCAGCCCGTCGTGGCCGAATTGGTCGTATTGCGGGCGTTTCTTGTCGTCGCTGAGCACCTCGTAGGCTTCCGATACTTCCTTGAATTTCTCGGCTGCCGCCGCATTGTTGGCATTGCGGTCGGGATGGTGCTGCATGGCAAGCTTGCGGTAGGCTTTCTTGATCTCATCAGCCGTTGCATTGCGGCTGACGCCAAGGACTTCGTAGTAATCGCGTTTTTTCGCCATGAGAGACAAACCTTGCGTGAATTAGGTGAAATCAGTTGGGTGGCGTTTCGGGGCGATTGCCGGCGGGCTGGTCCGCGCCGCCGCCTGCCGGTTCGGGCGCGCCGGTGGAGACGATCACCTGGGCCGGACGCAACAGGCGCCCTGAAAGGTTCCAGCCGCGCCGCAGTTGCTGGGCCACATGACCGGGTGGCACGCCAACGGCGGGCATCTGAGTCAGGGCTTCGTGCTGGCCGGGGTCAAATTTCTGGCCCAAGGCCATGATCGGCTTCAGGTCAAATTTCTGCAGTACCGCCACAAACTGTTCAGCCACCATACGGATCCCCTTTACAAAGGACGAATCCGCGTCGAGCTTCGGCGAGGCCAGCGCCAGTTCCAGATGATCCAGAACCGGCAGCAGCGCGTGCAGCAGTTCTTCATTGGCGCGCCGGATGGTTTCCTCGCGTTCCCGGCCCTGTCGCTTGCGGGCGTTTTCAAAATCAGCCAGCAAACGGAGGTGGCGGTCCTTGACCGCGGCCAGTTCGCGTTCCAGGGCGGCCGGGTCGACGGCGTTCGGCGCCGCATCCGCCCCGGTCGTCTCGGGGGACGGCGCCTGCGGCGCCGTGGTTTCGGAGGATCCGTCCGGCGGGGCGTCAGAACCGCCGGTCTCTCCAATCGGTGTATTCTCGCTGGATGCAGATGATGCGGGCATGGAAC
>CAZZBA010000466.1:0-3067 GCA_964652765.1 uncultured Victivallales bacterium
AGACCGGTGCAGACGGACGCAGCCGGCTTGACCTGTCCACCGGTACGATCGTCCGTGTGGCGCCTGATTCACTTTTCACGCTGATCTCCAATGATGAAGCGGCCGGCGGCCTGTTCACGAAGCTCAAGCTGGAACTCGGCAAGGTTTTCATCATCCTCAACGGCGGGAACGCTGAAGTGCAAACTCCGGCGGGATTGGCCGCGGTGCAAGGCTCTTATTTGAAAGTCGAGTTTGACCCCGCGACCGGGGCACTAACGCTTACCTGTCTTGAAGGCGACTGCTCCGTCACACCGCCCGGTGGAGAGGTAAAACACTTCAGCGACGGGCAAAAGATCACGATCCACAAGGACTCGGCCACGGGAGCATGGATCATGGACGAAGGACTCATGAGCCTCGAAGATTTCCAGGAGTGGCTTGAGAACAACCCCGAGGCAAAGGAAATGGTTGAACGTGTCAAAGCCATTCTGGATGCCGATATCCGCAATGCCGCGCTGACGGCGATGCCGAACCCGCAGCTTCCCGTATCGATTCTGACAGATGCCAACAAGGAGAAACTCCAGGACCTGATTGAAGACCCTCCATTTCCTTGAATCCCGGCCCGAAGCGCATGGGCAAATAACATCCTGATATCAGGAATGGTAATAGAACCTGAACTGACTTCAATCCGCAACTATGGTATCAGGCCTTTTTAGGCGAAAATTTTTTTGCATATCGGAGAACCAAAATGAAAAGAATGAAACCCTTTCTGACCCTGCTGATCACATTGACATTCCTACTGGGGGCTTGCCAGCCGCAGACGACTCCAACGCCTGCGCCCGCGTTGCAAACCCCGGTGCCCGTCGCGGCCGCTTCCACTGTACCGGAGGTTTCCCCGACTGCAACTGAAGCACCCCAGGTACAAAACCCCGCGCTGACTGCCAATCTCAGCGAGTTGAATGGCACAGTGGATATCAAGCAGGCCGGACAGGAGTCCTTTGCCCCAGCCAAAGCCGATGACAAACTTGCTGTGGACGGACAGGTTCAGACCGGTTCTGATGGACGCGTGCGCCTTGACCTGTCAACCGGCACGATCATCCGCGTGGCGCCGACCTCCCTCTTCACATTGACCTCCAACGTGGAAGTGGACGGAAGCCTGCTGACAAAGATCAAGCTGGAACTCGGCAAGGTTTTCATCATCCTCAACGGCGGGAACGCGGAAGTGCAAACCCCCTCCGGCGTGGCCGCCGTGCAAGGCTCCTATTTACGAGTCGGCATTGACCCCGCCACTGGAGACATCACGCTCACCTGTCTCGAAGGCGACTGCTCTGTCACACCGCCCGGCGGGGAGAAGAAAAGTTTCACCGACGGACAAAAGATCACCATTCACAAGGACCCGTTAACCGGCGCTTTGACCGTGGACGAAGGTCTGATGAGTTCCGAAGATTTTCAAGAGTGGCTCGATAACAACCCCGAAGCACAGGACCTGGTAGCCGCAGCCCTCAGCGGTACCAGCGGCTCCGGAGGCGGTGGCGGTGGCGGTTGTGCCGCCGCCATCCAACCGGTTGCCGGATCGACCCTGCCATATCAGGGCAGGGTCAAATTTGAATGGAATCCCCAACCCAAGGCGACAAAATATATTGTCAAATTCGTCAATGCGAATGGGACGATCACCTATTTTGAAACCACGAACACCAGCATTGATCCATACATTGAAGGGTTCGCACCCGATGCGGGCACGACGGATTGGTCTGTCACCGCATTTGGCGACAGCGGCGAAATCTGCTCCTCGGAGCCTGTCTCTTTTACCAAGCCCGATTCCAACCCGGAACCGGATGTGAAGAACGAAGATCCAGAACCTGCAGCACCTGAACCGAGTTTCTGCGACCTCAATCCTGAAGATTCGAATTGTTATCCCCAAGAGCCCAATCCATGTAATGATTCGTTGTGTGCTAATTAACAATGAGCATCAAAATGGCGAAAGAAATAAAGCCCTTAAACCTGCGCCGCGTGCTGCTGATCGGGACCGCGGTGCTGGTGTTGCTCCTGCAGGTCATCGAGATCATTCCGGGTTTTGCCACCCCCTTCGGTCAGCTCGAATACTCGGTCCGTGATTCACTCATGCGCATGCGCGGTTCACAGACACCCTCCCGGGATATCGTGATCGTGGCGATCGACGACTTCTCCTTCAACTGGACGGGATACCGCTGGCCGTGGCCGCGTTCATACTACGCCGCCATTGTGGACCAGATCAACGCGGGCGGCGGCAAGGTGGTCGGGCTTGACCTGTTCCTCTTCGCGCCGGATGCCGAAGCGGGAAATGACCAACTGCTCGCAGAGGCATTGGGCAAGGTCCCGTCCGCGGTAACCGTATCGCAGGTCACCAAAGACCCTGCCACGAACTTCATGGTTTCCAGCCTGTCACAGCCATTACCTGCCTACATGGATGTTTTAGCCGGGACCGGCATCACGGCATTCACACGTGATGAAGATGCCATCGTCCGCGGCATCCAGGCATATGATACCTATCAAGACCGGATTTACTACAATTGGGCCTTTGAAATGGCCAGGCTGTACATGGGCGCGGATGAACCCTCCAACCCCACCAATACCAGCCTGCAATTTAACGGACGGACCGTGGCGCTTCACTCGGGACAGATCCTTGTCAATTACGCCGGCCCCGCGGGGACCTACCCCACCTATTCGGCATCCAACGTGCACGACGGCGTGACCCTCGAGGAAAACCCCGATGCGTTCCGCGGCAAGATCGTGCTGATCGGCGCGACAACCGTCACCCTGCAGGACGTGTATCCGACCCCGTATGATTCACAGGTTCCCACGCCGGGCGTGGAGGTTGTGGCCAACGCGATAGACACCATCATCAATGGCAAATATCTGACCGAGGCCCCGCCCTGGGCCGGACTGCTTCTCATCCTGCTCGCCGCGATCGCAGCGGTATTCATTTCACGGTCACAACGCCCGGTCCTTACCGTCACGCTCATGGGCCTGGCCATGCTGGGATACCTTGCGATCAACTTGGTCCTCTTCACCAGAAGCAATTTCCTCCTGCCGATCGTCTTTCCACTGCTCA
>CAZZBA010000467.1:0-3051 GCA_964652765.1 uncultured Victivallales bacterium
ACTGCCCGTGATTGTTGGCGAGGCACCGAAGGCACTACCGGCACCGGCCCGCACGGTGGACGCTGAGACGGTCCGCAAACTGGCAGAAGGCATGACGCCGAAGACGTGGCGCAATCTACGTGCCGAATTACTGGCGCTGGTCGGGGGGGATTCCACGTCCGGGAAATAAACCAAGCCATCCGAACGGTGCGATATCCTGCGTCGTTGTGAACGCCACCGGTGATGTCACGGTGTCCGAACTCCTTCCCGCCTATAACTCCTTCTGCGCATCCCAGGGTTGGCAGGCCGTCACCGTCCGCCAGTTCGAAAGCCAGGTTTGCGACCACACGGTCGCCATCCACCACGCCCACAAGCGCACCGACATCCGGCGAAACGACAAGAACCAGCGCGGTTACGCCCGCGTCTCCCTGCACGAGGCCGACTCTGTCGCGCCTTCCCCGGAACCGGTTCAGTCCGAGTTCGTAACGTACTGACGGACCAGTTATGCGTTGATGGTGACCACTGGGCCGTTGCCGTTCAGGGCCGTTACCGTTCGGCATTGAAGAACGGAGGAAGGTGGCCTACTATCCTTTCTCAATTCGGACCGGAAGGAACTCGCGGTAGAGCAGCCGGCGCTGAAGGATCTTAAGGTAGAACATGACCGATCTCCGATCTCTGCTCAAACAGGGCGAAGGTATTGCCGTTGAGTTCAAGGAATGTCGGCAGACCCTCAACAGGGATGTCTATGAAACAGTCTGTGCTTTCCTTAACCGGCACGGCGGCACCCTGTTGCTGGGTGTGCGTGATTCCGGCGAGGTGACTGGCGTTGACCCAGCTTGCATCGCACAACTTCGGAAGGACTTTGTCACGGCCATCAACAATCCGCAGAAGGTTAGTCCAACCTGCTACCTATCTGTGGATGAAGAGCAGGTGGAAGGCAAAACGATTCTGCGCGTGTTTGTGCCAGAGAGTTCGCAAGTGCACCGCTGCAACGGTCGGATTTATGATCGCAATGAGGATGGGGATTTCGACATCACCGACCATACCCGCCTGGTCGCGGAACTCTACCACCGCAAACAGGCAACGTACTCGGAAAACAAAGTCTATCCCTATGCATCCATGGCCGATCTCCGCGAGGACCTGCTCGCCAAGTGCCGCAAGGTTGCCGTCCTCCGCCGTGAAGACCATCCATGGGGCAATATGGATGATCTCGCGATCCTGAAGAGCGCGCAACTCCATCAGGTGGACCGCGAGACCGGGAAAAGCGGTCTTACTCTGGCCGGCATCTTGCTCCTTGGAAAGGACGACGCCATTCTTTCCGTTGTGCCGCATCACCGGACTGACCTCATCCTGCGCAAGGTCAACCTCGACCGCTACGACGATCGTGATTTCGTCACAACGAACCTTGTCGAAAGCTACGAGCGGATCATGGCCTTTGTCGCCAAACACCTCCCCGACCCGTTCTATCTGGAAGCCGGCATCAGCATCAGCATTCGCGATGCCATTTTCCGCGAGGTAGCCTCGAACATTTTGATTCACCGCGAGTATACGAATGCCTTCCCGGCCAAACTCATTATCGAGCGCGGCCAGGTCCGCACCGAGAATAGCAACAAGCCCCACGGGTTCGGCCTCATCAATCCGGCCACCTTTTCGCCGTTTCCCAAGAATCCGGTGATTGCGCGATTCTTTCGGGAGATTGGCCGGGCTGATGAACTCGGCTCTGGCATGCGCAAACTGATGAAGTACGGCAAGATCTTCGGGGGAAGTGATCCGGAACTGATCGAAGGCGATGTCTTCCGGATCATCGTCAGATCCCCTGATTTCGAGACTCCTCAACCAGACCTGGCTGCGCTCCGGCCGGAGTCAGGGGCCCAGTCAGGGGCCCAGTCAGGGGCCCAGTCAGGGGCCCAGTCAGGAATCATTCTGCAATCTCTGCATGACCGCCCCCTTTCAGCAAACCAAATCGCTCAAGTACTTGGATTGGAAAGCAAAACAGGTGCCTTCAAGCGGGCCATTAGAGATCTTTTGGACGGAGCCGCTATAGAGTACGTAATCCCCGATAAGCCCAACAGCCGTCTCCAGAAATACCGCCTTACACAGAAAGGCATCGCCTATCTGAAGACGACGAAGGTGTAGATCATTCAGGGCCTCCGACGCAGCCCGCACAACAAGTCGTCACCACTCTATCACCGGTTCCCGCCCATCTCTCACCCCGCGACCAGCGAACCGTTCGGGGATGACCAAGCCGCCGGCCTGCCGCGACAAGGCGCATCCCTTTGCATCGTGCCGCCATCCCGCGCAACGTCTTGTCGCCGACCTGTCACATGGAAAGGTCAATTGTCAAAGGGCAGTCCCTGTTGCCCCACCCCCATGGCCACGGGATAGACCTTGAACCCGGCGCGGCGCGTTCTGGGCACAGGCGCCCTGCCGCAGGATGATGCCTGAGAAGGAATCGGAAAAAAATCAAATGAGGCTCTTGACGCCTCAATCATTATACAATATTATACCTCGTATCTGTAGGGATATAGGAGTCAGAATGCCGGATACGCTGGTCAGAAGCAAATCGCTGTACAGGCAGCTCGGGTCGCGACTGGAGGCGAAGATCCTCAGCGGCGAGTTCGTGGCGGGCGATCGGCTGCCGACGACGCAGGAGCTGGCGACTCAGTTCGGCGTCACGATCCGGACCGCGCAGCAGGCGGCCGCGGTACTCAACCAGCGCGGCTTGATCGAGCGCATCCCCGGACGCGGCACGTTCGTCAGCCGCCGCATTCTGTCGCGCACCATTGGCATCATTTGCCGCACGAACGTGTTCGTGGGCGCCCGCTTCGAGTTCTATCAGCACGTCTATGGCGGTCTGTGCGTGGAGTTGAAGCGACGGGGTTGGCACACGTCCCTCTATTTCCCAACCGATGAACAGGCGCCGGAACAGATGCTGGCGGAGTTGGGGCAGGATGCGGCAGGCGACCGGCTGCGGGGGGTGATCGTCCTCATCGACGATGAAACGGTGCATCGATGGCTCAAGGAGCACCCCGGCCTGGCTTACGCCGCAGACACGAGCATCCCGCTCATCCA
>CAZZBA010000468.1:0-3034 GCA_964652765.1 uncultured Victivallales bacterium
GACGCAGCCGTAGCCGGTTGCCTCGGGGCGGATCAGAGAGCCGCCCCAGCTCAGGGATTTGCCGGTGAGCACGCCGGTGAACTCGTTGCGCAGGCGCTTGTACTGCCCGAACATGTAGCCGATCTCGCGGCCACCGACACCGATGTCGCCCGCCGGTACGTCGGTCTGGGCACCGATATGGCGCTGTAGCTCGCTCATGAACGACTGGCAGAAACGCATGACCTCGGCGTCGGACTTGCCCTTCGGGTCAAAATCCGAACCGCCCTTGCCGCCACCCATCGGCAGCGTGGTCAGTGAATTCTTGAAAATCTGCTCGAACCCGAGGAACTTCAGGATGCTCTGGTTCACGCTGGGATGGAAACGCAGGCCACCCTTGTACGGGCCCAGTGCGCTGTTGAACTCGAAGCGGAATCCGCGGTTGACATGCACGTTGCCCTGGTCATCCATCCACGGCACACGGAATATGATCTGCCGCTCCGGCTCGCAGATGCGCCCCAGGATGTTCTCCTCGACATAAATCGGGTTCTTCTCGATCACCGGTTCCAGTGATCCGAGAACCTCCTGCACCGCCTGCAGGAACTCCGGCTCGCCGACATTACGCTTTTTGACCAGTTCAAGTGCTTCACGTACCGTGGACATCTCAACTCCTTCTGTTTGTGTTCCCTGTACTGCACAGCGTTCATTACACAATGAAAGCCGTGCAATTAGTATTGATGAACGATGGCCGTTAAATCAATGGATAACGGCTAAATTCACTTTATAAATATAACTATTAAACGGTAAAAATGCCGTTTGATATTTAATATTGATATGCTATAAAAGAGACGAAACAGGAAATTTGGCCGACTTTACCGAGGAATTTGAACGGCGGTCGGAAACGGCGGAAACCAGTAAAAGGCGGTAATCGCTTTGTCAGGCACCCTCTCAGGCGCAGCGGCTCGGCGAGGACGCCTCGCCCTACCCGATGTGCGATGGTAGGGCGTCCTCGGTGAGCAGATGTGTGATGGTAGGGCGAACCGTCCTCGCCGAGCCGCCCGTGGTGTGGGGCTTACAACGCCGCGAACGGCGTCCCTCCCGCTGGCAGCGCCCGTGTTCCTTGGGCGTTGAGTGTTGGTTGTTGGATGTTGGGCGTTGGAGTCTGTAGTCTGCGGTCTGCAGTCTGTAGTCTTCCCCGACCTCAGGAGGATGCCATGGACAGGGTTGAGCGGGCGATATTGAAAGTGCTTGGCGATACGGACGGGCCGGCCGGGGCGTCGAAGGTGTCGGCACGCCTGCGGGGGCTGGGGATGGAGGTGCAGCCACGCACGGTGCGGGCGCACCTGCTGGCCCTGGACCGGGAGGGCTTGACAGAGGCGGTCAGCCGGCGTACGGGCCGGACCCTGACCGACCGTGGCCGGCGGGAACTTCTGGAAGTCGGCGGGTTGACCAAGCTCGGCCTGGTGGCGGCAAGGGTGGATGATCTTGGGTACCGGATGCGCTATCGTTATGGCAGCGGGCGGGGTACCGTGGTGGCGAATGTGGCGATGATCCGGGAGCATGACCTGACGCGGGCGTTGCTGCATGTGGTTCCGGTGTTGCGGGCGGGGTATGCCGTGGGGGACCGGTTGGCCGTGTTGCACAGCGGCGACCGGATCGGGGGTTTCAAGGTGCCTCTCGGGTCGGCGGGTCTGGCGACGGTGTGCAGTGTCACGATCAACGGCGTCCTGCTCTCGAAGGGAATCCCGGTGGTTTCCCGCTTCGGCGGCATCCTGGAGGTTCGCCAGGGGGCCCCGGTCCGGTTTCTCGATATGATCGAGTATCGCGGCACGACCGTGGACCCTCTGGAGGTTTTCGTGCGCGCGGGCATGACCAAGGTAGGAGCCTGTGTGAAGACCGGCAACGGGATTGTCGGTGCCAGTTTCCGTGAGATCCCCGCTGGTGCGGTGGGGGCCGCGCGCAGCCTGTTGCGCGGCCTGCGCGAGCGCGGGCTGGGCGGGGACTTGGCGATTGGCGAGCCGAGTCAGCCGTTGCTGGACATTCCGGTGACCGAAGGGCGCGCCGGCATCATCCTGTTCGCCGGGCTCAATCCGCTGGCGGTGCTGCAGGAACAGGGCATTCCTCAGACGATCCGCTCGCTGAGCGGGCTTTGTGATATCGGGGCGTTCATGGGGGCGGAGGAAGCCGTGTTCCTCGGGCGACGGCACTATCCGTATGTGGACTAGAGCACCGGCGCGAGCAGACTGCAGGCGTTTTCGATGAGCCGGTGCCAGCCGGGGCGGCGGTTCCAGGCGGCGAGGCTGATTTCCTCGCTCATGGCAATGTCCTCCAGGATCACCTGTTTGAGTTTCCCGGCGAACCCCTCGTCATAGAGGATCATGCTGGTCTCGTAATTGAGCCGCAGGCTGCGCACGTCCCAGTTGGCCGTGCCGACGATGGCGGTGCGACTGTCGATCAGCACGGCCTTGGCATGCATGAAGGGCGGCTGGCGATGGAAAATCCGCACCCCGGCGGCGAGCAACTCGCCGTAAAGCGCCCGCGAGGCCCATCCGGCGTAAAGGTGGTTGTTCTCTTCCGGCAGGACCAGGCGAATATCCGCGCCGCGCAGTGCCGCCGAGCGCAGGGCACGCAGGATATCGGGCGGCGGCACGAAATACGGTGTCACGATCAGGACCTGCTTCCGGGCCTGGACGATGGCCATGAAAAACAGGTCGGCCGTAGTCTGCAGGTGCGACGTTGGGCCGCTGTTTATAACCCTGGCCGGTATGCCGCCTTCATGGCTGATGGAGGGGAAACAGCGTTCCTGCAGCAGACTTGCTGGATCCTCGCCACTGATGAAGGACCAATCCTGCAGGAATGCGTACTGCAGTTGCTGGACCACGGGGCCGCAGGCGCGGAAGTGGTAGTCGCGGATCGGCGGCTTGCCCTTGCGGGTGGTGTTCTCGCGGCTGATATTGATGCCGCCGAAGCAGGCGCAACGGCCGTCGGCGATCAGGACCTTGCGATGATTGCGAAGATTGACCTGGAAATGGCGCTTGAGCAGGTTGACCTGGGTCCA
>CAZZBA010000469.1:0-3027 GCA_964652765.1 uncultured Victivallales bacterium
GCATTCCCCTTACTCGTACACATACTCTTACACGCCTATCTCTCCCGCCTTCATCTTCTCCTGCTACCCACTCGTTTTCGCCCACCGCGGTGGGTGGCCGCCTTGATGCTCTCACCCGCCTGCTTCATAGGTCTCTTTCCTCTCGCCGTTCAACGATAGCATATCCGAACGCAAAGGGTTGCACATGGCAGCGTTGCTGCATCCAACTTTATAGAGGTGGCCAACCGGATACGGATTTCGCGCCCGTTTGTTTCGATCGTGTACGGTACTGCCTCGGCGTTGTGGATTACGTCGACCTGGGCCGTAGCGACACCTTCAGGTAGTTCGAGTACAACCGAGTTGAGCACCAGATGGCCATGCAGGAGCTGGATTTCATTGGCCTGTGTGTCGGCACCGCGCGTTTGCGAGAACGTCCCCCACCCCGCCGCACCGGTGAAGAAGGAACGATGGGCTTCCGGCTTCCATACGGGCTTGAAGCCGATGATGCCTGCGGGGCCATCGTAGGAAAACCCCTGCAGGGCCAGCAGGGCCGACCAACTGCTCATCGCCCGCCCGTAGAAATCGCCGCATTCATCCTCGCCGACAGGACTGCCGCAGCCGTACACCGTCGAGTTGTTGGCCATGTGCACTTCGCCCTTGGCACGCAGACGGCCGTCATAGCGGTCGTGGATCGCCTTGATGACGACCAGGCCTTCCTCGATCAGGCCGTATTGAATCAGCGTAGCGGCCATGCTGTATTCAAAACCGCTCATGACCTCGTCGAAGTACAGGATTGTATTTTCCGGACGTTCCCCCGGATAGGCAAACATCTGCCAGCCCGTATCACCCTTGCCAAGGAAGTCACGGAAATGCGCAGGGTATTGTCCGGTCTCATCGACAAATCGGTTGCCAGCGAATATCTTTTCAAGTCCTTGCCGGATGCGCGGTAGCGGATAGATCTGACCGAGGTCCAGTTGGTTGGCCCACCACTGACCGAGGAACATGTCGATCGAGATGGCATCGCCCATCACCCTGGTCATAGGCAGATTCTCGGTCAGCTCCTTGTAATAGCCGAGCTGCTCATCCCATAGTTTCGCGTCCTGGTTAGCACGCCCGGTCTCGAATAATGCGAGATAACGTTTTGCCGCTCCGGTGTCTTGCATCAGCTCCGCCATCTTCGAGGATGCCTTCAGTGCCGCCAGATAGAGCGAGCCGATCCACGGCGAGGTGCCAGATACGTTGCAGTCCAGTGTGTTGTGGTAGGAGCCCGAGAGCATACCGTCGCCATCGGGATCATAGGTTTCGATGGCATAGTCCATCGCCTTCTGAACCGGCGGCCAGACCGTCTTGAGAAAGACAGAATCCTCGGACAGCAGATGCTCGCGGTAGCTAGCCAGGATCGTTCCGAAATGACCATCCATAGCATTCTTCAACTCGCAATCACGCGCGGGCAGAAGCCCCTCTGCGGTCATCGACTTCATTTCCTGCTTGCGCAGGAGGCGACCGAGCTCAGGGAATAGCCGGGCATGCCCCTGGGCATAGTGGTAGACATGCTTGCAGTTGCCCAGCCATTCTTCATGGTTGGAGGTACTTTCCCAGAGACCGAAATAACCGTCCCTGGTCCAGAAGGAGGTAGGCGACTTGAGCACGGCGATGTTTGACGAAATACGGTCGATGACATAACGGGGCAGCGTCGAGGCATAAAGGGCGCTGTGGTACTTGCGCGTCAGTCCGTCAAGGCGCTCGATATTCTGGCGCACATAGCGGTCCACCGCCATCGCGTCCGACCACCAGTTCTCATACTGGCAGCCGCCTTCCGGCCAATACCACGGACTCCCCAGCCGTCCGAAACTGCCCTTGGGGATATGCCAACTCAGCACGAAGGTCAGCGCCTGCTCGCTACCCGGTGCGAGCACGATGGACTGCGCCAGCGCGCCATCGACGGATTCCTGCGGCTGCGGGCTCTGTGCCTGTGGATCGCCCGACAGCATGCCGTCGGCAGCGAAATCATCAAAAAGAGATTGGAGGTCCCGCCAGGCAGCCGTCGAGCTGACCCCGCCCCCATAGGCGGAAAGGGCCATGCTGCCCACTGCGCCAGTCATCTGCAGCGTGGTACCCTGTGCATCGGTCACGATCCGGTTCAGGTTGCTCCCGTAGCCTGCGCACTGCCGGGACTTTTCCCCGGTAATCGCATCATATCCTGTCCACCCCACACCGTTCTGCTGCGTCGCCAGAAGGCTCACGCCCACATCAGATGAGCTGGTGTTCTTGACGGTGTAGCGGAAGATCGCACAGGGGATGCCAGAATTCTTGAGATCCATTGGAATAAGGAAGCTATAGGCCTCCAATTGCACAGACACCGGCAGCGCATCATCCGCGAAGCCATACCAGCCAAATGGATACTCGCTGCGGAACGAGAGTTCCTTCATCGCCACGAACGGCCCCACGGCAGTCGTCTGCAAGGCGCGCACGGTGGTCGCGTCGCCGTGCTCTGTCCTGATCGCAAAGAAGCTGTTGGGCAGCCACCCGGTGCCCTGCCGTTCTTCAAAGTTATTGAAGATGTGCCACCACTGCCGCTCGGCTTTTCCATTCAGGCGTATGACGCTGCCGCCGAGGGCGCCGACGGGGAAATCCACGGCCGTCAGATACTCGCCGCGATGGACTCGGACTTCCGCCTGTAGCGCTGATGACATTGTCATCATGATTCAACCCTATACCCGCGCGGCACGAAGATACTTGAAGTGACGGCATTGCCGCTCCGTTGCCACGTTGCTTCGATCCATTCATTGCCCACCGGAATCCGTCCCTCGCACCAGTCGAGCGCCACCTCAGGAACCCGGAATGTAACCGTCTTTGCCGCTGGATCCAGATGCACCCCCAGCACATCCCGGTAGAGGATGTGCGCCACATGCGAGGCAAAACCGTGATTGCAACTGGCCGAGCTATCCTTGTGCTCCCATAGCGTTCCCGTCCGCTCCGCCATCGGAAGATAGTTCTTGTAAAGCTGGTCAAGCACCAGGTCGCTCCTGCCGTAGCGGGAAAGAATAT
>CAZZBA010000470.1:0-3013 GCA_964652765.1 uncultured Victivallales bacterium
TTCAGTCTCTATTTCCCCCAACCGCCTCTACCGTGACGCTGCCACAGTCGTGGATGCTTTCCACGTCCGGGTCGTACATGGCCGAGACCGTCACCGGCGGGCGGACATAGCGGCCGGGCGTCACGGCCCGCACGGCGTAGTAGAACTCGAAAGTCCCATTCATTTCGCTGGGAAAGACAATCAGACGGTCATCGCGGATGTCCTGATGCCGTACCGGCAGGGTGCTCTTTTCCTTGACCCACGGCACCAGTTGCGAGGTTTTGAGACTGGCATTCTCGATCTCGAAGCCGGCGGGCAGGAGATCCTCGATCACGAGGTGGTCGATGGCACGGCCATGTGTGTCGATCTGCCAGCACACGATCAGCAGGTCACCCTGGCGCACGGTCTCGACCGGAACCGTGTTTCTCGCGGTATCCAGGAAGGAACGGCGTATGGAAATCTGCTGATCCTTGTTGGCCAGCAGTCCCTCGGCGGGTATCCCGCGCACCTGCCAGTTGGCATAAAGGGTACCCGGACCATTGTTGGACAGCTTGACCGGGGCGACTTCGGGCAACTTCACCGTGCCGTTTCCCGGTTCCGAGGAAACGGCTATCTTTACGCCGGACTGCTCGACGTGGCCGCTGAAGTTGGTCTGCATCGAGGCGGTCTGGCGCATGTAGCGGGCGAGGGCGCTGACGGCGGCCCCGTTTTCCTGGGTGGTGCGCCAACGTCCGTTGCGCATGCTGTCCTCAAGCCGGTGAAGGCGTTGAGGAATGCTGGCGTCATCCGGCGCTAGCTCCACCCATGCCGTCAGTTCCAGAGCGGCTGTGCGGGTGGGAGACCCCAGTTCGTCGTAATCAGCGAATTCGGCCTTGGACTGTTCCAGCGCCTTCAGCTCCGTGAACGCGTCGCGGCGGCGTCCCCCGGCCGCGAGGGCCAGCACGAGATTCAGCCGGCTGTCGCGATGCAGCATGTCCGCCTGTTCGCGCAAGCGTTCCGTCCAGTCATGACGGGGCGAGCCAGCCAGTGCCAGCACCAGACATGCGTAGCTGCGCAGGGAGGCATCCGCCCTCCATCCTGCGGATTTCACGTTGTTCGCGGAACGGACCGGACGCGAGAGCAATTCACGTATGAAGTTGAGTCCGGCATCACGCTGGTACTCCGGTAGCTCGTAGCCGGCACGCTGGGCCTCGATCAGGAAATGCATGGCGTAGACCGAGCCCCATTCATACGTGTCGGTCGCCTGTGGCCACCAGCCGAACGAGCCGTTCCCTGTCTGCATGGAAAGTACGCGGTTGATTCCCTGCCGTACCATCGGACCGACGTCGTTGACGTAGCGCGTGCTGGCGATCTCGCGTTGCAGGGCATCGACATACAGCAACGGCATAGCGGCGGAGGTCGTCTGTTCCAGGCATCCGTACGGATAGCCCAGCAGGTAGTCCAGTCCGCCGCCCAGCGAGCCGGAAGGCAGTCCATCCGCCTGGAGGGTAACCGTCGCACTGCCCGGCAGCCAGCCGCCCGGTAAGTCGATCGTGGTCTTTTCTCCGGAAGCCAGGGCCAGGCTTGCCTGGACCGTGATCGCGGGCGAGGGGGGGCGGATGGACAGCTCGGTGGTTTCCGAGACCGCTTCGCCTCCCATTGAGCCCTCGATAGTGATCCTTGCCAGTCCCGCCAGTTTCTCCGCCTGCACGGTGTAGGCGACTTGTGCGCGACCACCAGCGGGAATTTGGATCATCTGTGGCGTCCCGTCGCCGACCACTACGGGGCCGGTGGCGCTGACCACGATCGTCGCATCCTGTGCCTGATCGCTGCCGTTGAACAGTTCCAGCGGCATGGTGCAGGTGTCGCCCGGAGCCAGGAATCGGGGGAGCGAGGAGAGGATGCTGAACGGGCGCTTGACGGTGATCATCTGGTCAGCGGAGCCGAACTGTCCGCCAGCGACCGCTACCGCCATCACGCGCAGTGCCCCGCTGAACTCGGGAATGTCCATGGTAATGCGGCAACGCCCGGCGGCATCGGTCGTCGCCCCGCCATGCCACAGCGCCACCGGTTTGAAGCGGCGCGAACGGATCGGGTTCAGGCGTCCGCGCAATTCCTTGGCAACGTCACCGCCCGCACTGGCGCTGTAGAGCGCGGTTTCCGGTTCGGTCTCCGGCAGCAGCAGGGCATAGAGATCGGATGTGCTGCCATCGTGCCGCCGCAGGGCGCTGAAATAGCTCACAGGATCGGGTGTCTTGAAATCCGTCAACATGCAGATGCCTTCATCGACCAGGGCGACGGCCACTTCCGCGTGCATGCCTTTGGCGGCGCCATCGGCGACCGTAAGGTCCAGTTGCAGGCGAGACAGCGGTCGCACGACCGCCGGGGCGTCGATGCCTACCGTCAGCCGCAGCGGCGACTCGTCCAGCAGCAGCGGGATGGAGCCTGCCGCGCGGTAGACCATCTGGCCGGGCGAGGGGGACACTTCGCGGATGACATTGACGAAGGCATGCGCATTGGGCTGGTGATTGGTCGTGACGTGGATCTCAAACACCGTGGTGTTGGCCGTGAGCGTCTGGATGGCGCTTGAGAGCAGATGGTCCTGCTCGATCGTCAGCAACGCCTTGCCACCGAAGGGTGAGGTGATGGTCAGTCGGGCGATATCGCCGGGCTGGTAGCGTGGCTTGTCCCATGCCAGTTCCACGCGGTCAGGGCGTTCCATCGATCGCGATTGCCAGCGGTCGTGCTCGCCTCCCGCGTAGAACTGCAGCGAGGATGACGAGCCGCTTTGCGGATCGATCACACGCAGCAGGTAGTTGCCAGCGATAACCGCCTCCGGCGCGTAGACGGCTGTCCCGCCATCGCCGGTTTCCACCGTTTGCGAAGCGATGGGCACCAGGCGGCGGACGGACTGGTAGTTATAGTGACCCTGGCCGTCGCGTGAAAGCACGCTGCTCCATTCGATACGCTCCAGCCGCGCCTCAAGCGAACGGATTTCGTTCCGGGCGATGCCGTCTGTCTCGACCAGTGCGATTTCCACGCGGCCCTTGTCGCC
>CAZZBA010000471.1:0-2187 GCA_964652765.1 uncultured Victivallales bacterium
TTGTCTCACTCTGGTGCAAACCGTACGTTGAAGAAATCGAGACTATAATGATTTACCACATCGACGTCAACATGTTTTGACACACTTTTTGCTTACGGTCTTGGCTCAGGTGACTGAATCAAGCATACAAAGGAGATTACATGCCTCACAACAACACTCTCTACCTGATCGACGGCTCCTCCTACATCTACCGCGCTTATTTTGCCATCCGCCACCTCTCATCCCCCAGCGGACACCCGACTAATGCTATCTACGGCTTCATCCAGATGCTGCTCAAGCTGCTGAAGGATCGCAACCCCCGGCATGTGGCTGTCGTTTTCGATACCGGTCGCACGACGTTCCGAACTGAAATGTATCCTGAATATAAGGCCAACCGCGCGGCCATGCCGGATGACCTGCGCATACAGATGGAACCGATTCGTGAGGTGGTGCGGGCATTCAACATCCCGGCGCTGGAACTGCAGGGATATGAGGCCGATGATATTATCGGCGCGCTGGCCAGACGATTTGCCGCTGAGGGCGGAAAAGTGGTGGTGGTCACCGGCGACAAGGATCTGATGCAGATAGTGACCGACCGAGTCACGTTGCTCGATACCATGAAGGGGAAGGAATCTGGTATTGCTGACGTGATCGAACGCTTCGGCGTTGGGCCGGAACTGGTTATAGATATTCTGGGATTGGCAGGTGACTCTTCGGACAATATCCCCGGCGTACCCGGGATTGGAGAGAAAACCGCCACCAAACTTATTCTCGAATTCGGCTCTCTTGACAGACTGCTGGAGCATGCAGCCAAGGTCAAAGGAAAAAATGGCGGACGGTTGCGCGAGTTTCGTGAGCAGGCACTGCTTTCGCGTCGTCTGGCGACCATAGAGTGTAATGTGCCGCTGGAAGTCGATATGGAAACTCTAACGGCACGGGAACCGGATCAGGAGGCGCTGAATCTGTTATTTAAAAAATTCGGGTTCACATCGCTGATCAAGGAGTTAACCGGCACGGCAACTCTCTCCACTGAACAATATCGTACCGTGACCAGAGTAGAAGCGCTTGAATCTCTCGTCACCGACCTGGCGAATGCTGGTGAGTTTGCCTTCGATCTGGAGACCACCAGTCTCGACCCTCGCCTGGCCGACATCGTGGGGTTATCGTTCTCGTTTACCGATCATAAAGCGTATTATATACCGGTGGGGCATGTGGCTATTATCCCCATCTCTTCCACTCCCCCACAGGAAGCGGGAACTCTGTTTGCATTTAATCCCCTCCCCTTTCAAGGGGGAGGTTGGGAGGGGGATGGGGTCACACTTGCTGGCAACCAGCTACAACGCCACGAAGTCCTCAACCGCCTCCGCCCGCTGTTTGAGAACGCTGCCCTGCGCAAGGTCGGCCAGAACATCAAGTTCGACATGGCGGTTCTTGCCAATAACGGTATCAGCCTGGCCGGTGTCTGGTTCGACACCATGCTTGCCTCACATATCCTTAACCCATCACGTCACGGTCACGGACTGGACGCCCTTGCAGAGGAACATCTCAATCACCGCATGGTCAGTTATAGCGATGTAACCGGCAGTGGCAAGAATCAGAAGAATTTTTCCGAAGTAGAGATTGAGGCTGCTTCGCGCTACGCCTGCGAAGATGCCGATGCCACCTGGTTGCTACGTCAAAAGTTTGAGCCGATGCTGACCGCCAGCCGCCTTGACACCATCTTTTATACTCTGGAGATGCCGCTGGTTCCGATTCTGTCAGGCATGGAGAATCATGGCGTCCTCCTCGATTCGGCTCTTCTGGCCGGGCTCTCCAGCGATTTTGCCGGTCGTATGTCAACACTTGAAGAGCAGATCTTCACAGTCGCAGGAGTACGCTTCAACCTCAACTCCCCCAAACAGATGGGTGAGGTGCTTTTCGAGAAGATGGGACTGCAGACAGGCAAAAAGACCAAGGGGAAATCAGGGTGGTCCACAGATAACGAAGTTCTGACAACTCTGGCGGAAGAGCATGAAATCGCGCGGCTGATTGTCGAATACCGTGGCATTGCCAAACTCCGCTCAACCTACAGCGATGCCCTCCCCCGCCTTGTCAATCCAAGGAGCGGTCGGGTACATACCTCCTACAACCAGACCGTCACCAACACCGGCCGACTGTCGTCCTCTGACCCGAACCTGCAGAACATTCCGATCCGAAGCGAAGAGGGGC
>CAZZBA010000471.1:2197-3010 GCA_964652765.1 uncultured Victivallales bacterium
ATGATCCGCCACGCTTTTATAGCTCCGTCTGGTCACGTCATCCTCTCTGCCGATTATTCTCAGATTGAACTTCGCGTTCTTGCGCATTTATCAGGGGACAAGGTGTTCTGTCACGCCTTTGCCAACGATGAAGATATCCATACGCGCACCGCCGCCGAGGTCTTTGGTCTATTCCCGGAAATGGTGACACCAGATATGCGCCGTCAGGCCAAGACCATAAATTTCGGGATCATCTATGGCCAGGGCGCCTTCTCGCTGGCAAAACAGCTCGGCATTTCCCGCAAGACGGCTGAAGAGTTTATCACCGCCTACCGCGAGCGTCACAGCGGTGCCATGGAGTATCTCGACTCCTGCATAAAACAGGCGGAAGAAACCGGCTCTGTAACCACAATCCTCGGAAGGCGTCTGCCGATCCCTGACATTCATAGCTCAAATGGCAATGTACTGGCCTTCGCCCGCCGCAATGCCATAAATTATCCTATCCAGGGTTCAGCCGCAGATATTATCAAAGCGGCCATGATCCTGGTAGACAGCAGAATCCACCTGGAGCAGTTGCATAGCCGACTGATAATGCAGGTGCATGATGAACTTGTTTTTGAAGTTCCGGAAGATGAGCTGGTGAAGATGGAGCGGCTGGTAGTGGAGGAGATGGGGCGTGCGGTAGAAGCTAGAGTTCCTCTCAAAGTTGACATCAATTACGGGGCGAACTGGAGCGAAGCGCACTAAGCAACAGTCATATTAATTTCTATACAGGAGTACTCAATTTTATTGACAAAATATTTGTAATATTTTCAAATATACCCGAGGGGGTCC
>CAZZBA010000472.1:0-306 GCA_964652765.1 uncultured Victivallales bacterium
TTGCTAAAAAAGTCTTCCTCCTTCGCTAAAGCTTCCGTCCTCCCCCAAAAGTCTGCAGTCCATGTCCGCCGTAGCCTTGGCGTAGGTGGATTCAGTCTTCAGTCTTCAGTCTTCTCCAACCGGTCGTCAGTCTCTCTCCTCATTCTACTCGTCTTCAGTCTTCAGTCTTCAGTCTTCAGTCTCTCTTCCCACGCGAACTTGACCAACACCTGGCAGTTCACCAACGCGGTCAGCTACGAGGTTTCCGATCCGGCTTTGATCCGGGCCAATCCGGCGGATGGCGGGCGGGCGGAGCTGGTGCTGCAG
>CAZZBA010000472.1:316-3000 GCA_964652765.1 uncultured Victivallales bacterium
GAGACGCTGCTCGATCAGTCCTCAATCCCGCAATACATCACCGATACTGATTTCGCAGGCGTCCGTATCGGTTCCGAACAGGTCCTGGAACTGGCCAAGGACACCGGAGGCAAGTATGTCGCCCCCGGCATCTACCGCTCGCGCATCATGGACAAGGGAGAAGGCAGCG
Organism: uncultured Victivallales bacterium; assembly: GCA_964652765.1. GTDB lineage: Bacteria > Verrucomicrobiota > Kiritimatiellia > UBA8416 > UBA8416 > UBA8416. The sequence continues at coordinate 486 of CAZZBA010000472.1, forward strand.
GAAGCTGGGATGCCTTGTTCTCCCGTGTTTCCAATGTGCTGCTGGAAAACAGTCCGGGTGGAATCACTTTGCCGCAGACCGGCTTGTCGGCATTGTTCCGGATGGACAATGATGGCTGGGTCAATGCCGTTTCCGGCTCGGCGGCGACGCCGCAGGGAGCACCCCTTCCGAGTTTTACAACCAGTGCGATGGTCGGTAGTCATGCCGGACAGCTCGGACGGGGTTATCTAAAGTATTCCGAGCCGTTGTTTGATGGTGCCGGAGTGGTCACCTTTGCATTCTGGGCATATCCGCAGGGGTTCTTGTACGACTATCATGCTTTCTTCGGGCAGGCAAGTTCGACAACAAATCCACGCTTGTTCATCGGCTTTTACAGGAAAACCCCGAACTTAACGGTGAGTATTCAGCGCCCCAGCATGGCATTGAACGAGTTCATTGTGCAGGAGCCGCTGCCGATCAACAAGTGGTCGCATGTTGTCATCATCATTGATGTGACGCAAGGGTGGATGCGAGTCTACTATGATACACGGCTGGTTGGTTCCCTGCAAATCCCGGTATCCGCATCCATACCGAACACATCCCCCACGTTCATTGGCTGCGATGCGTTTCTGCCATCAGAGCGGTTTTTTAATGGTCGCATGGACGATGTGTCCATCTGGGGGCGTGCGCTGAGCGAGGATGAGATTTCCGACCTTTATAACAATCTGCGGTCGGTGCAGTTCCGGCTGCGCTCCTCGGCGACGCCCGCACCCAGCGGGGATTTCACCGGCCGGGATGGCTCGGTGGAATCGTTTTATCTTGTAGTGGCCGATCGGATGTCGGCCATCGGGAATTTCAATCCGATCCACCGCTATCTCCAGTACGAGGCGCGGCTTTTCACGGATGGCACGCGGGCGGAAACCCCGCAGGTGCAGTATGTGAAATTAGTGACGCGCGACGGGGCGATCCATGCCGATGGCACGGCTGGGGATTTTGTGCAGGGCTTGATTGAACAGAACCTCACGAATGCGCCTTACACTGCCTATACCCCGTACTTCGGCTTGTCGCGAGGCGCGAACGGCGGCTTCCGCACCTCGGGCACGTACCGCTCCCAGGCGTTTGACAGCGGCAACGCCAACTCGGTCTGGGAACGGCTGCGCTGGCGATTGCCTGTGGAAATCGCCAATACGGAATCCGGTCTGGTGGCGCTCTATCACCTGGATGGCAACTGGGTGGATGTTGCCCCGACGATGGGTGCGAATAATCCGACCGCCCAGAACAACACCGCGTTCTCCTCCTCTGCCCGGATGGGTTTCAGTGCCGCGCTTTTCTCCGAAGCTGCGGGCGGTTCGACCGTATCGGGGTTCTTCTCGGCGGCACAGAATGTTTCCTCGCTGTCGTTATGGATAAAGGCCGATAATATCAGCGACGGGATCCTGCAGGTCGGTGGTGGCTCCCTCAGCATCCGCGACCATCAGATCGTGACGGATGGCTTCGGTGACAACAGCCCGCAGATCTACGTGAATGCCAATCCGCAGAGCGCCTATCTCAACCCTGGGTGGAATCATGTCGCCCTGGTCTGGCCGGCGGCGGTGGATGCCCAGGGCATGGTCGTCGGACGGGCGAATGGCGACTATTTCAACGGGCTGCTGGATGAGCTGGCCCTGTATAACAAGGCATTGACGATGGGGCAGCTCCAGGTCCAATACTACAATGCGCATCCGATCTCGTCGGGGGCACCGACGTTCCGTGTGCGTGCAGCGGATTCGTTCGACTCCCTGCCGACGCAGGGCAGTGGCGGGGCGGCATGGTCGGTTCCTTTCGGCGACCCGGCGGCGGCCGCGTTCTCGGTCCGTGGGCGCTTCTTCCAGTACGAATCGGCGTTTGCTGGTGATGGTGACGGCAGCCCGGTCGCGGGCAATGTCAGGGTTGAAGGCAACGATGGTGTCAGCAGCTTCACGTTTTACACGGCCACGTTCGATCAGGCTGCCGACGGTGATTTCGGCAGCGGTTCTACAGCCTGGTTCGGGGATGAGATCTATGTCATGAATTTCGCGACGACCGATCCCTCGAATCTGGACCCAGGGAATTTCGTATCGACCGATTACCTGGCAGGGCTCTGGCATTTTGACGAGGCGGTATGGGGCGCCGGAGTGGTGTTGACGGACAGCTCCGGGCGGGGGCGACCCGGCGCGCCGGTGAACGGGGCGGCGTCCTCGCCGAATGCACGGGTGGGATTCCGGTCCGGAAATTTTGATGGTGCCAATGATTATGTCGAACTGTCGCAGATCACCGAGCTGGCGGGCACCGATTTCAGCGTCGGGCTCTGGTTCAATTCGCGTGACACGCGGCAGGGGACGCTGATGTCGACGCTGGCGGACGGGGTCGGTTATCTCGAGCTGGCGTTGAATCATGACGGCACACAGGCGGCGACGGGTAAAGTGGCGTTCGTGATCAATGACCGTGTCAACGGCGTGAAGTCGGCGGTCTCGCCGGCGGCGAACCTGAACAACGGCGCCTGGCGGCATGTGGCCGG
>CAZZBA010000473.1:0-565 GCA_964652765.1 uncultured Victivallales bacterium
GTGAATGCCAGACAAATTGTTGATACCAGAAATTGGGTCATTCACGGGTATGATCGGGTTGACGATGTCGTGATCTGGGGAATAATCAGCACGCATCTCCCCAAATTGAAAAAGGAGATTAACGACCTTCTTTCTTCTTCCTAATTTTTGCCTTTTGCTCTCTGCCTTCTGCCAGCCCCTCCTCGTGCGCTTCGATCAGTTTTCTGGCCACGTCCCTGGCAATCTCAATGGTTTCCGCAATGGTTCTGCCCTGCGCCACCAAACCGTTGATCGAATCCGAAGTAGCGAGGTAAACTCCTTCCGGAAGCTTCTGAATATGCAGGTTAACAATACGTTCCATCTCAATGATTTCTCCAAAGGTACGAACATTTATCGTTGGTACCTGATCAGGATATCCACGGTGGATCTGTTTTTTGCCCATTTTATTCATATACGTCATTTTAAGAGTATATATGCACATCAGGCGCCTGAATGGAAATCTTTCCCATCATTTATTTAACTTTCTTGCCATTCTCTTACATTCTGAAAAATCGATCCCGATGAAACCTCTCTTTCCCCTCTTTCT
>CAZZBA010000473.1:575-2991 GCA_964652765.1 uncultured Victivallales bacterium
CGGTGGTGAGATAAAGGGTTGGAACAGGAGATTGGCTGGATCTGTATCAGGAGGAAACGAGGATGAAGGCGAAAGGCGAAAGGCGAAAGGCGAAAGATGAAGACAGTAAGATACAAGAGGGTAAGATAGGGCAAGGGGTGGTGTATGAGGACTTCATACCGGGGATGCCTCTTAAGATGACGCAGACGTATTCGCTGAGGGAAAAATCGCTGGATTATCAGATCGAGATTGAGAGTATGATGGAGTTTCCGGTGACGATCGGGGACCTGGCAATCCCGTTTCCCTGGCGGACGCCCGGGGGCGAGGATCCGGTGTACATCTTTGAGCAGTGCTTCACCAAGCACCATTTTATTCAGGGGAACGGGTCGTTCCTCTGTTTCACCAAACCCTCCGGCATGCCGCCCTACCTGCTGGTGACGGTGCAGCCGGGCACTTCGTTCGAATATTTTACCGGCCGGGGCAGCTATCAGGCCTTCATCCACTCCGGACTCACCGCCGGTCGCGAAACCCGAGGCACCTGGCGCCAGCCGAACACCATGCTGGAGCTCGGCAAGGCCGGATCGGCCACCGCGAAAAAAACCTACGGCCTCCGCTTCCAGTGGGCGCAGAGCTTCGATGAGCTCCGGCAGCTGCTGTACGAAAACGGTCTGTTCGACATCCGCGTCGTCCCCGGCATGACCATCCCCTCCGATCTTTCCGCCCGCTTCTCGCTCCATACGAAAAACCAGATCGATTCCATCACGGCGGAATATCGGGATAAAACCACGATTACATTCCTCCGGGAGTTCCCCGATGACCACCTCCAATATCAGGTTACATTCAGAAAACCCGGCGAAAACAAACTGACGATCTGGTACAACCACGGCCTGAAAACCTACCTCGAGTTTTTCTCCTGCGAGCCGCTCGAAACACTGTTCAAGAAGCGCAGTGCGTTCATTGTCAACCATCAGCAGCACCGCGACAGCACCAAATGGTACAACGGCCTCTATTCGGTATACGACATGAAGGAGAAGGTGCTGCGGGGGCCCGATAACACCGACGGGTTCGATTACTGGTGGGGCTACGTGCTGGCGTGCGACGATCCGGCCCTCTGCAAGGCGCCGTTCGTGGCGGCCAAGAACGTGGTCTACCCCGATGCGGCCGAGATCGCCTCGGTGGAATACTACCTGAAAAACTTCGTCTGGGGCAAGCTCCAGCGCACCGACCAGGAAACACCCTACCCCTACGGCATCTACGGCACCCCCAACTGGATGGCGAACCGCGATCCGCTCCTCCGCGCCGGCATGAAAAACCGCAACCTCGACAAAATGAACGTCTGGCGCTCCTACGACTACCCGCACATCATCATGCTTTACTGGCATATGTATCAGATCGCTAAGCTTTATCCCGATAAGGTACACTACCTCACCGCGGATGAGTACCTCGAGCGGGCGTATCAGACGGCCGTGGCCTATTTCAAATATCCGTACGAGATTTTGCCGTGGTATGAGACGTATAAATGGGGATGTTACAACGAACTGGTTATTCCCGATATCATCGACGAATTGACGGCACGGGCCGTAGAGACGCATTATAATGCGTCTCTGCCACGTACATCGGCGAAATCCACCGTAGAGACGCATAATAATGCGTCTCTGCCACGTACATCGGCGGAATCCACCGTAGAGACGGATAATAATCCGTCTCTACAACGTTCATCGGCGGGGGAACGTGCAAAAATTTTGCGTGATGAATGGGAAAAGAAGGTCAAATATTTTGTGTATGACGATACGTATCCGTTCCGGAGTGAGTACAGTCTGGACCGGACGGCGTTTGAGTCGAGCTATGCGTTGGCGAAGTACGGGACGCTGAACAAGATGGAGCCCGATACGAATCTGTGGTTCGATAAGAAATATCAGAAATGGTATTCGCATCCGGTTGTGAAACAGGAGGATGCGAGGAAATTCATGGACCGGCAGCTGATGGGCGGACTGGCCGTGCGCGGCTGGCTGGAGACGACCTATTACCTGCTCGGGGCCGATTTCACCTCCAGTTCCGATGGCGGCTCGATGAGCTACATGGCCAACATGGGCGGCTGGGGCATCCTCGATTACGGGATCAATTTCTCGGAGAAGCCCGATGACTGGATCCAGCTCGGGTACGCCTCCTATCTCTGTCACTGGGCCCTGATGAACAGCGGCAGACCGGAGGATAACTACGGCTACTGGTATCCGGGTGTGGAAAACGACGGCGCCAGCGGCTGGACCTTCAACAACTCCAAGTGGGGCAACGCCTGGATCCGCAAGGAAGTACCGCGCGGTCCGTGGAACTACGACGGCGAAATCGATTTAGGATATGGCTCTTCAACCCGAATGGCAAGGACCATCGTGATGCGTGATGCGATATTTGGCTGGATCGGGTATGGCGGGGAGCTGGT
>CAZZBA010000474.1:0-2984 GCA_964652765.1 uncultured Victivallales bacterium
CAGACCCAGAGGGGCGAGCGTCGCCACCACCGCCCGGTGTCTACACGCTGCCGACTCAGAACGCATAGACGCAGAGCCTCCGGCGCAATACCGCCGTCGGTTGCCAATAACCGTTTTTCGAGTTCTGTCAACACCGCCTCGCTTTCATCGTCTCTTCTTCTTTTGTTCTTTCAGGCCTTCCAACATGCGGCCGCGTTCTTGCTGCTCCCCTTCGATAATACGGATGAACACAGGATCCGCCAAACGGCCCCGGGCAAGTTTTGCCCATTTGCTATCCGGAAAATCGTAGGTCACGCGCCGGTAGATCTTATAACCGGCGGTGATACCCTCGCCCATCAGAGCCGCCTTGCGCTCGTAACTCAACCCGCTCCAGTACATGGCCTGCGAGCGAATCTCTCGGCCATCGTACTGCTCATTATTATAAACCGCCTCGAACCCTGTGATCGCCTCGTCATACTGATGTGCCCGCATGTAGTTCTGGGCGGCACGCAAACCGGCCAGCCCGGCCAGCTCATCTTCCGGGAACCGTTGCTGCAGCCTGTTGAAAATCCGGGCCGCCCGGAGGAACTCCGGATAGGACAATTCATCCAGCCGCAGCACTTCGGCTTGCGACTGCACGTCCGTCTTTTCGCGCAACGGATCGGCCTGCTCCTTGAACGTCTGCCCCTTCTGCTGGAAGTAACCACCCAGCCGCGACATCACCTCGGGAATATGCTCACTTTCAGGATATTTATAAGCCAGTTTCACATATTCTTCCACAGCGATTTCCATTTCACCCATCTTCTCATAGACCAGTGCCGTCTTGAACTGCGCCTTGGGGGAAAATTCCGTATCAGGGTAATCAACAGGGATTTTCGAGAAGCGGGCGAGTGCATCCTGGTACATGGGTAGCTTGGCCGACTCATTCTTGGACAAATCCGCATACTCCTGCGACAGATTGCCCAGCAGATACTCGGCGTGGGCACGCATCTCGTTATCCGTATGGGACGCGATGGCCTCGGCCAGCAATTTCTGGGCTTGCGCCATTTCCCGGCGCGCCAGGCTTTCCTGATCCATCAGGCGATGCTTCTTGGCCAGCTCGAAGAAGCACTCGGCCAGCGTGAAACTGGTCTGCACGGCCATTTCATCCCCGGTAAAGCGTTTGCTGAAGGGTTCAACCCCCCCATCTGCCCCCTTGTTGACCGCAACGGTAAACGCCTGATCGCCAAAGCTGACCGTCACCTGCTCGCCATAGCGAACCGGGAAACCGTTCAGTTCAACAGGCGGCAAATTGGACGGCACATTGTCATCCGCATAACTGAGCGCGAAGACACCCTTGAAGATGCCGGTATGCGACTCGGTCTCGCGCAAGGCAAAGGTGGAGGAGACTCCACTATCGGAACGCAAACCGACCGACGTGCGATCGCGTTCATCACCGGCGTCCAGCCCGTAAGCCACCAGCCGGACAAACACCTTCTCGCCGACGAAGGCGGACAACAGCGGCTCATTGTAGCGGTCATTCATCACATCCAGGAAGCCGTGACTGACCACCTTTAGCGACGCCGTCTGCCATTGCGCCTTTCCGGCCTGATCCTGCCAGGCAAAGCCGATCCGCACAATATCCCCCTCCATGACCGTCAATCCCCCGGACAGGGAGGATGAAGGTAGCGCTTCCGCCTCCTTCGTGGCAAAGCTGCGCGTCGCTTTTTCACCCAGGATCAGAGGTACCGAAAACGCGAAACGACCTTCATCCAAAGGCGGCATATTCGAGGGTGGCACCGGACTGGACTGAACCGTGTAACCCGGGGCTGCGGACACCTCGGCACCCTGCGGCATGGCATTCAGCTTCAGGGTACCATTGGCCATGATGTCAAACGGCTTGTCATTGGCAACCGCACCGTTCGTGCTCACCTGCACGTAGGCCGAGATCGTGCTGTTATGGGTCAAGGCCAGATGCGGCACCACCACGTCAAACCGCAGGCTCGCGCCAATGACCCCGCTAAGGCTGGCGGTTGCAAGACCCTGCTGATCCACATACCGATAATGCAATGCCTGACGCGTCGGCACGACTTCCGGGCCCACCCCCTGCGTCGCGCGCTTGGATGCTGCCGGGGCGTTGGTTGGCGTAGCGACCCTTGGCGCAAGTGGCAGAGCCTCGCTTTCGACCGTATACACGCCGATCGCCGGAATCACATACTGCGCATGCTCCACCGTTGCGGAACGATCTGTCGGAATACCCGGATCCAGGTTCTCCATATCGCGGTAAATGGCGGTCAGCGTACCGCCCTCCGGAATCTGGATTTCCGAGGCCCGCGCGGGCTTACCCTTGACCGGGAATATCCGACCGACAAACTGACCGCTATGGACCTCGGTTTCAACCGCCTTCTGCGTGACCGACTGGCCATCACTGGTGACCACACGGAAGTCCACCTGATCGCGTTCCGCAGATCCATCCATATCCACATCATCAATCACGATGAGCACGGCATCATCGTGCCGGAACCGGCGAATCGGATCGAGCTTAAGACGGCGCTCCCCGGTCGGCAGCGTCTCGAAATCGACGAACGACACGGCAATCCTGGCGTCGTTGAAGGCAACGATCAGATGTTGCTCGTGACGGTCGCGCCCCGGCGTGGCCGTCACCGGATCCTCGTAACGCGCGGTAATCCGGTCGCCCGGCAGGACCTCAAGCTGCATATTCAGGCGCAGTTGCAGGGTGTCCTGCGCGACGGGCAGCCGCACCTTGCCCTCCCGATCCGTCAGGGCAACCGATTGAACCACCGGCGCAACCCCCTTGAATCCATGAATGACCAGCCTCACCACCCGCGCCTGCGTATCCGGGGCAAACGCCACGTCTACCCCCTCCATTCCATTCGTTGAAATCGTCGCGGGTTTTGCAATCTGGCTTTGAATGCCGGCCGGGAATGTCGACGGATCAAACATGAGATCCGGGCAGGGTTCCAACTCCTGCTTGCCGGGCACATCGCAGAGCAGCACCGGCTTGC
>CAZZBA010000475.1:0-2982 GCA_964652765.1 uncultured Victivallales bacterium
GAATGTTTTGTGGCAACCAAGGATCGTGCGGGATATATTGTTTCTCCGTCGGATCGCCTTGTACGTGGCTATCCGGCATGTTTGTATGTGTTTGCGGTCCGTGTCATTGAGTGTCACCACTAGTAGACGGAAAGGAGCCTTTTGCGAGGGCTCCTGAATTGACCTCCATAAGGATGCTACTTCCATGTTTCTGAAACAGTGTACCGCGACTGCCGATCATTCTGCGCTGCAGAACCATCATCTTCTTTCGGAAAACCGTCTGGATGCCCGTCCGGCTCTCGTTCCTTCCGTGGAGAAGATCGCCGACTATGAACATAAGGAGGACTCCGACCGCCTGCTCGTGCTGGACGGCGATTGGAAATTCCTGTATCTCGAAAAGGATACCGTCACCGATCTTGCTGACCCGCAGAAGGACGACAGCAAATGGGACACCATCCCCGTTCCGTCCATGTGGCAGTACCTCGGCTATGGGTTCACCCGCTACCCGAACGTCGAATATCCGTTCCCGTACAACCCGCCTTACATCTGCGCCGAGAACCCGCTCGGATGCTACCGTAAGGCGTTCGATCTGCCGGATGGTATGCCCACCGATCGCGTCATCCTGCATTTCGGCGGTGTCGATAGCGTTTGCTTCGTCTACCTCAACGGTACCTACGTCGGCTTTTCAAAAGGCAGCCGCCTGCCGGCCGAGTGTGACGTAACCGCATGTGTCAGAGAGAAAGGCAACCTTCTTGCGGTCAAAGTCTTCCAGTACTGCGACGGTAGCTACCTCGAGAATCAGGACATGCTGCTCACCAGCGGCATCTTCCGCAGCGTCTACCTCTCCTTTCACGACAGCGCCATGGTCTGGGATTTCGATGTCCATACCACCACGTCCTCGGTCGCCTGTACCGTCCACACCGATGCCATGAAAGCGGGAAGCTATACCGTCACCGTGTCGATCGACGGCCAGATCAAGTCAGCTCCGGCGGGGGAAGGCGCGACCTTCCACTTCGATCTTGAAAAGCCCAGGCTGTGGAACGCCGAGACTCCCAACCGCTATCGCCTGACCATCGCCCTTTACGACGGCAAACGCCTGCTGGAACAGCACATGAAGTACATCGGCCTGCGCGAAGTCACCATCGACGGCAAGTACATGCGCATCAACGGCAGCCCGGTGAGAATCAAGGGTATCAACCGACACGAGCATAACTGCAAGACTGGAAAAGCCCTGACCGCCGCCCAGGTTCGCGCAGACCTGGAGCTTATCAAGTCCTGCAACCTCAACGCCATCCGCACGTCCCATTATACCAACAACCCCTGCTTTTACGATATCGCCACCGAACTTGGCATCTATATCATGGACGAAGCAGACCTGGAAACCCACGGCTGCTGTGTGACCGGCGACGAGGGAAGACTCAGCAAGAACCCGGACTGGCTAGATGCCTACCTTGACCGCGTGACGCGTATGGTTAAAGTCAATCATAACGAAACCTGCGTGATCATTCGCTCCATTGGCAACGAGTGCGGCAAGGGCGAAAACCTGGAACGCTGTGCCGCGTATCTGCACAACCTGCCGCACTCCCTACCGCTGCATTACAACCAGCTCGAAGGCGGCCTGTGCGCCTTCGAACTGACCGGGTATATGCCCATGAAGACGCTGGAGGACTTTTCCCCCGAAGGCAGGCCCGTCATGCTGACCGAGTATGCCCACGCCATGGGCAACAGCCCCGGATGCCTTTACGATTACTGGAATAAGATCTACCATACCGACCGTATTGTCGGCGGCTACGTCTGGGAGTTCAAAAACCACGGCATGTACGCCGAGGATCCGGACGGCAAGGTCTATTACCGCTTTGGCGGCGACTTTCCTGGTGATATCAACAACTGGTCGAACTTCACCCTCGACGGCTACCTCACCAGTGACGGGACTCCCAAGCCTGCCATGATGGAGCTCAAAGAGGTGTCCTCTCCCGTCTGGGCAGAATTGCTGGACGGCAAGGTCTATATTCTCAACACCAACGACTTCCGCAGTCTGGATTATCTCGCGCTGACTTGTGTCATCGCCGGGGACGGCAAAACGCTCCGTGAAACCACGCTTCCCATGCCCGCCATGCCTCCGCGCAGCAAGGAGATCCTTCCGATTGACCTTTCCATCGCTTACCAGCCCGGTGTTCACTACACGCTCACCCTCACCACCTGTGACGGTAACCGTCAAGTCGGCTGCCGCCAACTGATGATTCCCAATCCGGTCAAAGCCAAGGCGTTCAAACCTGAAACCGGCAAGATAGCGTTTGTTCAAAACGGAAACACTGTCCACGTTACTGGAGACCACTTCAGGGCGGCTTTTGAGAACGGCGTTCTCTCCCGCTATGAGAAAGACGGCAACCTCCTGCTCGCTCACCCGGTGGAGCTTTGCATCTACCGCGCACCTACCGACAACGATGGCATCACCGGCCTGTTCCCGCGCCACGTGGGCGAATGGAACGGCAAGCTGCTTCGCCACATGAAGTTCTATCCTCTGAGAACCGTTTGCAAAGAAGAGACTGGCACGCTGAATATTCATACCTCAGGTCAACTGCTGACCCCCGGCAAGTATATTGGCTTTCTTGTCGAATGGAATTGGACCGTAACACCTGACGGCCTGATCATCACCACAATCACCGGAAGACCTTACGGCGCACAGCCCGGCTGCCTGCCGCGCATCGGCATCCGCTTCCGGGTTTCGGGTGAGACGAAGGCTGCGGAATGGCTCGGACGCGGCAGGCTGGAAAGCTATCCTGATCGCAAATGCGCCGCCCCCTTCGGACTGTATTCGTCTGTGGTTGCGGACATGAATTTCCGCTACGACGTTCCCCAGGAATGCGGCAGCCACGAGGATACCGTCTTTGTGGCCGTTAAGAACGCGGCCGAACGCGGGTTTGCGGTTGTCGGGTGTGATTCCTTCGCCTTCTCCTTCCACGACTTCACGTTGGATAACCTGACCGATGCCCGCCACCGGAA
>CAZZBA010000476.1:0-2980 GCA_964652765.1 uncultured Victivallales bacterium
TGCCCATCTCGTTGCTGGGCACCTTTGCCCTCATGCTGCCCTGCGGCTTCAACCTCGACACCTTGTCATTGATGGGCATCATCCTGGCAGTCGGCTTCCTGGTAGATGACGCCATTGTCGTGCTGGAAAATACGGTTCGCCATCTCGAAGCGGGCATGAAACCCATTCCAGCGGCTCTTCGGAGCATGAAGGAAATCTCCTTCACCGTCATCTCCACCAGCGCCGCCCTGATCATCGTGTTCCTGCCCTTGGTGTTCATGACCGGCGCCGTGGGGCGCAACCTGCGTGAATTCGCGTTGACCGTTATTTTCGCCATTATCGTCTCGACCGTCCTCGCCTTGACACTCTCCCCCATGATGTGTGCCCGGATCCTCCACCATGAGAAGGCGCCGAACCGGGTTCAGCAGTGGATCACGGGAACGATTGCCGCCCTCATCCGCCAGTACAGCCGGGCCCTTCATTTTCAACTCCGGCACAAATGGCTGGCTGTCGTCGCCTGGGCTGCGTGTATTTTCGGCGCGGCAGCGCTCTATTTCATTCCAGGCCTGATTCCGAAAACCTTCCTGCCGCCGGGTGACAGTAGCTTCATTTTCGGCGCCATGATCATGCCCCAGGGCGCCTCAACGGAGCAAATGCAGACCTACCAGGCCAAGGTCGCAGCCGTGATCAAAAAGGATCCCCATGTCCTCAAACTCGGCAGCGTCACGGGCTTCATGCCCGGCGCCGATCAGAGCATGGGATTTGTCTTTATCCGCCTGAAGCCGCCGTCGGAACGCCCCCCCATCGATCAGATCGCGCAGAAATTCATGATGCAATTGGCGATGATCCCGGACGGGATCGTCGGCCTCCGCGCCATGCCGGTTCTCAAGATCAGTTCCGGCGGTGACCCCACCGCCGTGGGCGCGGAATACAGCTACATGCTGACCGGTCTGGATCGCGAGTCCGTCTACAAGGCAGGCCTTGAGCTTGAGCGGGAAATGCGCAAGATCGGCTTCCTGATCCCGTTTGCCTTCCAGAACAGCGTCAAGCTCACCATGCCCAAACTGAATGTCTCGCTGGATCGTGACCGGGCATCGGCGCTGGGTATCACCGCCACCTCGATCGAACAGGCGCTGGCTCTCTCCTTTGCCGGGGGCTATGTGGCCCAGTTCACAACCGATCAGGATCAGTATCAGGTCATCACGGAGATCCAGAAATCCAACCAGCGCCTCCCCGACAACCTGTCCCTGCTCTACCTTCGTTCGGGCACTACCGGCTCGCTCGTTCCGCTGAAATCCATCATCAAATGGACCGAGGAAGCAGGCCCCCAGAATGTGCCCCATGCGCAGCAGCACGAGGCGGCGGTGATTTCCTTCAGTGCCTGGCCGGGCGTCCCGCTCGGGCTGGTCACCTCCGCCGTGGAGGCGAAAGCCAATCAAATGATGCCCAGCGGCGTGCATGGCCGGTTTGTTGGCGATGCGCTTGAATTTCAGAAGTCGATCAGTAGCCTTGGCCTTCTGCTATTGATCGCCATCTTCCTGAAGTACATCGTGCTCGGCATCCTGTACGAAAGCTACATTCATCCCTTCACCATTCTCACGACGCTCCCCGTGGCCGTGTTTGGCGGATTCCTGACGCTCTTCGTGTTCGGTAGCCAGCTCTCGCTCTATGCTTATATCGGAGTGTTCGTGCTGCTGGGACTGATCACCAAGAACGGCATTCTGATGGTGGACTTCGCTCTGCAGCGGAAGGCGGAAGGCATGAACAGTTATGACGCCATCCACAGCGCCTGCGTAATCCGGTTCCGACCCATTCTCATGACAGGGCTCTGCGCCATTCTCGGCGCCCTCCCGATCGCACTGGGCTACGGCGCCGATGCCGCCAGCCGCAAACCACTCGGTTTGGTGGTGGTCGGCGGCATGATCTTCGCCCAGGTCATCACCCTTTTTGTGACCCCGGGTATTTATCTCTACATGGAGAAGGTCCAGGACCGATTCTTCAAGACACGGACGGATCTGGAATAGAAACCAGCGTGTGGAGCGTCACCTCGGGCGGGCACCAGAAGCGGACATCCACGCCTGAGCTCCCGGTTCCCACCGAGGTGTAACCCTGCATCCCCCGGTAACGCCAAGAACGCTTAACCATCCGGAACGGGACGCGGGCATTGATTAATACCGGAATGCCGCCGGGCAGACAAATCTGGCCGCCATGGGTGTGGCCGCAAAGCACCAGATCAAACCCGCACGCCGCCGCTTTCCGGTAGATCTCGGGGGAATGTGCCAACAATACGGAAGGGACGCCACGCTCCAGACGGGCCGCCGCCTTCTGCACATTGTCGGACTCGTAAAAATGCGGATCATCCACTCCGGCCAGACACAGCGTCGAGTCCCCCCGCTTCAACAGAACGGATTCGTTCATGAGGAGACGGATGCCCATGTCCTCGAGCGGCGGAACCATTTCTATAAAATCATGATTCCCCAGCACTGCATAGACCTCCCCCCTCAACGTCTTACGGAGGCGCGCCATGGCCTCCAGAACCGGATTCGTCGAGCCATGCGTCCGTGACCGGAAATCGCCGGTCAACACACACACATCATACTGCAGCGGCTCGACCGCCGCCGCAATGGCATCGGCCATCCCGGGATTGATGTCGAGATGCAGGTCGGAAATCTGAAGAATGGTGAATCCATCAAAGTCGGATCCCAAACCGGGAAGTGCCACCGGATTCCGGCGAACTTCCGAATGCAGCGCATTGCGGCGGCCCCGCCGGTACAGTCCCGTCAACTTCAGGCCAAGCCGGATCAGCCAATGTAGCCAAAGCATGTTCTCAATGTGAAAATAGGTCAGTCCGTGCCCCATGACACGAGCCACCCAATGGGACTGCATATGGAGCCGGTGCGCCAGGTGTGCCCGCCCTACACGCTGCTCCAACGCTCGATAAAGGGCTTCAGAATCCATGTCGATTATCGCGGCAATTCATCAGATAACATAGCGGCCAGCG
>CAZZBA010000477.1:0-2550 GCA_964652765.1 uncultured Victivallales bacterium
AAAGGTGGTACGTTCCGCGACATGCTCAAGGACAGTGACGAGGCGGCGCTGCTGGAGCAGGGGGCTAAATCGGCCAAGAGCGACACCGGATTGGAGTCCCTGATCGCGGATATGAAGAAGAAGGTGGAAGCCGAGCCGAACAACATCAACTACAGGCGCGGCCTGGCCAACATGTACCTGCAGAAGCGTTCGTTCGAGGAGGCCATCACCATCCTGGAAGAGGCCGTCGCCCTGAACCCGGGTGATCCCGAGCTTGAGCGAACCCTGGGCAATGCCCGCACCCGTTTCTTCGAGAGCCGGATCGAGCAGCGTCGCCAGGCAGGCGACGAGGATGGTGCCGTTGAACTGGAGAACGAGCTTCTGCAGTTCAAGTTCGACGATCTGCAAAGCAAGGTCGAGCGCTACCCGAACGATCTGCAATTGCGGTTTGACTGGGGTGTCATGCTGTATGAGAACGACTATGTCAACGAGGCGATCCAGCAGTTCCAATTGGCGCAGCGCAGCGCCAAGAACCGTGTGCTGGCCCTCTATTACATGGGTATCTGCTTCCGATCGAAGAAGCAGTATGACATCGCCTGCCGCCAGCTAGAGATGGCACTGACAAGCCTGCCCATCATGGATGCGAACAAGAAGAAGGTTCTTTACGAGCTGGGAGAGATCACAGGCCTGATGGGGGACGCCAAGAAGGCGGCGGACTATTTCATGCAAATCTACCAGTCCGACATCGCCTACCTCGACGTGGCGTCCCGGATCGAGGAATTCTACCAACAGGCACCGACAGCGGAGTGAACGTGATGCAGGCTGCGCAATTGACGGGAATCAGGACCTTGGCGATCAATTCCATCCCCGCACCGGAAATCCGGTCTTCCGGAGATGCGCTGGTGCGCATCCGGGCGGTCGGCATCTGCGGATCGGATGTGCACAATTACGTCGAGGGCGGGATCGGTGCAAGGAAACTGGTGTATCCTTTCATTCCGGGGCACGAGGCTGCCGGCGAGGTGGTGGCGGTTGCGGAGGATGTGACCACGGTTTCCCCCGGAGACCGTGTCATGATCGAGCCTGCCATGCATTGCGGTTTGTGCGACCAGTGCCGCACGGGTCGATTCAATACCTGTCGCCGGATCCAGTTTCTCAGTTCCGCAGGCGAGCTGCAGGGATGCATGTGCGAGCAGATCGTCGTCCCGGCTCGGAATTGTTTCCGTATCCCCGATGGCATGTCGTATGAGGAGGCGGCCGTGGCTGAACCGCTTTCGATCGCGATCTACTCCGTGCGCCAATCCATCGCGCTCTCGCCCGGGACGCCGGTGGCGATACTGGGCGCGGGACCGATCGGCTTGTGCACGCTATTGGCGGCGCGCGAGGCCGGTGCCGAACGCGTCTACGTGACCGATCGCATTCCTGAACGCCTGCGGATGGCGGAGAAGATGGGGGCATGCTTTACCGGTAATCCGGACGATCCGCGCCTCGAGGCGCGAATGCTGGAGGGGGAGCCGTTGGGATTCCCGGTCGTGTTCGAGTGCTGCGGCCAGCAGGAGGCGCTGGACCAGGGTACGCGGCTGCTGCGTCCCGGCGGCAAGCTGGTTATCACCGGCATTCCAGAGGGAAGTCGTATTTCCCTTTGCATCGATCTTTTGCGTCGCAACGAGCTGACCGTCTATAACGTGCGTCGCCAAAACCAGTGCGTGGATCGCGCGCTCGACATGATCGCCACCGGCAAGGTGGACATCAAACCGTTGATAACCCATCGGGTCCCGCTGGCGAATGCCAAGGACGCTTTCGATACCGTTGCCGCCTATGCTGACGGGGTCATCAAGGCCATGGTCGTGAATGAATCTTGATAATCAATATTCTGATTCCGCGAATACGCGGAAAAACCTGGTCGAGTATGGCCGGCGTGTCGCCATGGCGGGCCTTTCCGCCGGAACGGGCGGGAACATCAGTGCCAGGGAAGGGGATGTGGTCTGGATGAAGCCAGCCGGGTTCGCCATGGACGAACTGACCGTTGACAACCTCTGCGGGCTTCGCCTTGATGGAACCTGTGTTGCCGGCAACCATGCACCGACTTCCGAATTCCGCCTCCATCTGGCGGTCTACCACGAGCGCCCTGATGTGCTGGCGGTCTTCCATACGCACCCGCCCTGGCTCACCGGTGTCATCAGCGCCGGCACGCCATTCCGCCTGCTGACGACCGAATCGGTTGGTTATCTCGGGCGGGTCATACACCTCCCTTATGTACGTCCGCAATCCGAGGAGCTTGCCAGGCAAGTGGGCGATGCCGCCCGTGATCACGACACGCTGCTGCTTCCCAACCACGGGATCGTGACGATGGGATGCAGTTCGCGCGAGGCGTTCCATCGATCAGCGGTCGCCGAAGATACCGCCAAAAGCATCCTTGCCGCCGGAATCATCGGAAAACCGCAGTATCTTAGTGATCAGCAAATCAAGGAAATTATAGGCAAGCCGACCACCCACCGGGGTGGGTAAAAACGAGGTAGGTAACTTCATAAGGAGATCGGTGGACGATTACGGGCGACGATTACGGATTACGAA
>CAZZBA010000477.1:2560-2980 GCA_964652765.1 uncultured Victivallales bacterium
CAAGGAAATGGGAAGCAACTGAATATCGGGAATAGTAGCCACAAAAGGCACAAAAAACACAAAGGAAATGCAGTCTGTTTTGTGTCTTTTGTGCATTTTGTGGCTATCAATTGCAGCGAATGAGGAATGTTATTATGTATAAGCCGGTTTCAAACAAGATTGACTTTCCTGCCATGGAATCCGAAATACTCGCCTACTGGGAGCAAGAGCAGATTTTCAGGAAGAGCCTGGAGCAACGCCAGGGTGCCCCCGAGTACGTGTTCTATGATGGGCCGCCTTTTGCCACGGGACTGCCGCATTACGGTCATTTGCTGGCTGGCACGATCAAGGATATCGTGCCCCGCTACCACACGATGCGAGGCCATTATGTCGCCAGGCGGTTCGGATGGGACTGCCATGGGCTGCCGATCGAGGCCCTGG
>CAZZBA010000478.1:0-2971 GCA_964652765.1 uncultured Victivallales bacterium
TCTGTCCGCCGTCCTGTCCTTCGTAGCTTCTTAGCGAAGTAGGAAGCATCTTAGCAAAGGCGGAAGACTGGCGTTCCCGGGGAAAGAACGCCGGGAACGCGCAATGAATTGCGCTACTACAAGCGGTGTATAATACACAGGCGAGCCGCCTGTGCTACATTAATAACTCGGCGTACCACGCCGAAGATTCTCTCCATCGGGATGGTATCCCGAGTTACCTGTCTGCTATTCTCCAGACTGAATCAGGAAGTCATACGACCATTTGAAAGGATAGCCCGGCGATGGATCCGACCACAGGAAGAAACCACGCCCCTCCACACCATCCTCTTTGTCCTCGCGTTCCGGTGTCAGCACGCCCTCATACGTGATGCTTCTGGAAGTGTGCATCATGCCATAATCGAACCAGGCCTTAAACGAACCCTTGAACACTCCTGTCGCACGTGTGAACCCGATAATCTTCAGCCCAACAGTGTTCTCCGCGCTGTAATCCCACATGCGGTCTTTTTCGGGATCAACCGGAATGCCCGCTTTTGGCGCACTAAAACCGGTTATCACGCCCGAACTACTAAAGACTGGGGTCAACGTTATACCCGAGAAATTCCACCAGGCTGATGTGTAACGATTCACTCCAACCTTCAATTCCGGATTGACCGCCCCAGCGTCGCCGCTGACTGTCAGATCCTTGTCCCAGTAATATTCATTGAGGCTTTCAGTTTTATCGTACCAGCCGCCAACAAGACCGAGTTCACGGTCGAATCCTTCACCATACGCCGCCGAGGCCCGGGGGTTGCGATTCTCCCAGCGGAACAGTATTCCGTCTAACGGACGAAGGTAAACATGACCTCCATCCTCCGGATTCACGAACTCCACCAATCCGAACAGGCAACCTGTTTTGTATGCTTCAGGTGATGTGTAAATGACTGTGAAAAAGCGTCCGGGCTCATTTTCGTCAAGAAGCAGTGGGGAACTCAGCGATACCGCCGTGCCGTCCGCCAGCTTGCCAGTCGTTTTTACGCTCCCTGCCTTGTCTACAGTAAGAGCCAAGTAGCCGCTGCCATAATCTGTACCGCCATGCAAAACTGCTGTGTAATAGCCTATATAAGGTTGAAGGATCGTATCCATACCCATGTCTTTCCAGATGTTCCGATACATCTTCACCTCTGGGTCGCCTTCGGCTTCATATGAGACCCACCCTTCCGCTACGGATAGAGTCGCCGGATCAACTCCAGTAGTATTCGTAACTCTGAAAGTCAACGGAAGTTCGGCCAATATGCCCGGCACCCAAAATGCGCCGTCCTCACCACACCGTGCGTATGATGCTGCGCTAAATGTGTAGTCTTTGCCCCATATTGCCAGTTTGCCTGTTATTTTTCCCTGCGACGTCACTGTCATAGAGGCGGAGCCGTTATATCCGACGTAATCAATGTAGCCGTTGAACGTTCCTTGCGCCCAGGCGGGCAGTGCCAAAACCTCAACAGTAAGCGTCTTTGACGACACACCTGCCGCAGATATCACCACATTGCTGGCACCAGCCTTTGTCGGTATGCCCGTAATCGTCTGGGTCAATGAGTTGTATTTCAATCCTGCGGGCAGACCCGTCACGGTAACCCTCGACACACTCGCGAACTCCGGTGGTAGGTGCATTTCAAATGACACGCCGACCACGTAATTTGATCGCCATTTTGCGTAAATCGTGTGGTTCGTGGCATTGCCAACGATTGTAGCCGCAGTAACCTGTGTTCCGGTACCGTTATCGCCTGTCCACCAACCAACAAAAAAATAGCCGGTGCGTATTGGTGTAGCCAAAGTCCCGTAGGCAGCACCAAAGGGCACAGTCTTACTCGCTGGATTAACTGCCCCGCCCTCGGCATCATAGGTAACAGTATATGTTTTAGGCGTCCATTTGGCATAGATCGTATGGTTAGTGGGATTGCTGACGATCGTACCCTCAGTCACTTCCGTACCGGTACCATTATCACCCGTCCACCAGCCCGCAAAAGTGTAGCCGGTGCGCGTCGGGGTTGGCAGAGTTCCGTAAGAAACACCAAAAGTCACAATCTTGCTCGTTGGAATGACTGTTCCACCTTCAGGATCAAAGGTAACAGTATAAGGATTCGCAGTCCATTTGGCATAGATCGTATGGTTATTGGGGTTGCTGACTATCGTGGCCTCTGTCACTTCCGTGCCGGTGCCATTGTCGCCTGTCCACCATCCGGCAAATGTGTAGCCTGTGCGCGAGGGCGTCGCCAGTGGCCCATAGGCCGCGTCAAAGGACACAGTCTTGCTTGCGGGATTAACCGACCCACTCTCGGCATCATAAGTCATCGTGTAGGTGAGCGGGGAATACTGGGCTGCGATCGTTATGTCTTCCATTATGTTGTCAAACGTCTTGTCCCAGGCAGTAAAGGACCAGCCGGGATTCACACTGAAAATCGGAGCTGTAGACGCTTCGCCGTGATTGATTATCTGGCTGAGCTCCCCTCCACCAGTTCTCGCTCCTTTGCCTGCAAGATTAAATGTGACGGTGTAGGTGTTGATTGCAAATATCGCAGTAACTGTTTTGTTTCCGACGACATTTGTGTCGATTCTGGATGCGGTTATCACGTCGTCGCTCCATTTTACAAAATGATACCCGTAAATTGGCATCGCCGTTACAAGACTGGCACCTTCTCCCTGAGCAACCACCTGTGGACTGGTTCCTATGATTGATCCGTACTCTCCGGCGTTATAGTTCAATATATAAGCAAATGCCGATGAATAACCATTCCAAGTAGGCAAGGCAAACCCCACTGCCCCATCAAGAAAGTAGACCTTAAAATTTGAAGCACATGAATCAAAGACTTGCCAGCCCATGCTCGGTGCATTACCAAGAAAAATAGCATGCATAAGTCTGGTACAGCCACAGAAAGCAGCATACCCAATACTAGTGACGCTGTCGGGAATCATCACGTCAGTTAATCCGTTTTGTCCA
>CAZZBA010000479.1:0-2959 GCA_964652765.1 uncultured Victivallales bacterium
GGTGGAGGGTGGACGGTGGAGGTTCAACCGGCTTTCCCCAGTCTGCCTTCCCGTCCCATTCGATGGATTGGGCCAGCCCGGGCTTGAGCGGCGGCGGGGGATTCGGCCCCAGTACCCCGGCGACCAGATGCCGGATGACCTTCCCGTTGCCATCCTCGATAGAGACCGCCACGTCCGTCGGAGCGGAGACGGCAAACGTAATCCTCACCTTACCGCTGTCCTGCACAGCCGTGGGTTTGACCCGAAATGTCGGCGCGTCCGCACGGACCGTCATCGCGACAGTCAATACGCCCATACAGGCCATCCAACGTCTCACCGCAGTGTCTCCTTTTGAACCATCGGCCCGACACGATCAATCGAACCACCCGGCCGGTAAGGTTTCGCGCTCGGCCGCCAACAAGTCCGCAATAATAGCGTCGGCGTCAGGGACGGAGTTAACGATCGGGTCGGTCAGCATCGCCCGGCGCAACAACTTGCGATCACACGTCACTGCGGCCTCGACCGTGAGTTCGTGCGTATCCAGTACCTGGTGCGTCATGGCCAGCACGCCGCGCGGGAGATCGCCGAATGGTTCCGGGCGCGGACCATTCATGTCCACCGTGGAACGCAGTTCTAGATAGGCATCGGCCGGCAGGTTCGTCACCGCGCCGCGATTCGGCTGGTTGACGTAAAACGGCTTGTCCAGACCGCCCCACATGGATTCGATCACGTCCGTCGCGTGGTCCGCGGGGGTGCCGGAAAGGAAGTCGTCCATGCCGAGCCGCCCGACCAGGCGATCATCGATCACCTGGAATACTTCCTCCCGCTTCCTGGCGCGGGCCGGGGCGTCGAACAGGTCAATGGGCGGCAACCCGACGGCGTTCTTGCTGTAGCCCTGGTAGTAGGGCACATACTCCTTTGTGTGCGCGATACACATCGGGATGGTCCCGAATACCTCGGCCAGTTCCAGGCGATAGCGTCCGTTGAACCGCTGTTTGGAATGGGCCTGACTGTCTTCATCGGCGGCGTGTTCGGTGATGTAACGCAGGTAGGCTGGCAGGTAGTCCCGTTCTTGGACGGCGAACGTCGTCATCCAGGTGAAATGGTTGACCCCGGCGATGCGGATATCTGCTGCGGCCTCAAGTTCGGGGTCGGTCCGCCCCTCGGCCAGCAGACCCACCTGGGTCAGCAACCGGCGGCGCAGATGAGGTTCGTGAAGGCCGTCGCACAGGGCGAAACTGCGCACCTTGGGGGCATGGCGCATCAGCAGGATGCCGTTGCAGGCCGTCGGATTAATGTAGTTGATCAACCAGGCGCTCGGGGCGAGTCGTTCGACGTCCCTGGCGACGGCGAGTATCTCGTGAGCCTCGCGCAGGGTGCGGAAGATACCGCCCGGGCCGATCGTGTCCGAGGAGCACATCCTCACGCCATGCTTCGCCGCGATCTCCGTATCCACTCCGCGCCAGCGAATGCCGTCGTTGGCAAAGGTCAACACGACGAAATCCGCACTGGCCAGCACCTCGCGGCGATCCGTCGAACCTACAACCTCCGTCGGCGCCTTGGCGTTTTCCCTGGCCATCTGCGCCAACCGGAGCATCCGGTCCAGTGTCGGCGCGTGCGTGTCCACCAGCGCCAACGTGCCTCCGCGGAGTACCGGACTCGTGAGCACGGCCTTGATCGCATGCCGGCCGAAGTACATGCTTCCCGCGCCGACGATCACGATCTTGGGCCGCTGAAGATCGGATTGGTCTTTCTTATGCGTCATTAGCGCCAGAATATATCTCCCTTGCGACGGCCAACAATGGAGGATATTATCAAAAGCATGGATTTTTTTACCAGCAACAGGGAGACCGTTTACCGGGACATGCGAACCGTACCCAGGCATTTTCAGAGCGGCCTGCCGGTGCGAGCCGTTGGGTATTTGCCGGTCAAGCGTGACCGGGTGCTTCGCACGTTTCAACGGCTCAGTTTTATGTTCGTGCTGGATGGACAGGGGGACCTGGTCCTTGGCGGGCGGACCTGGCCGGTGAAGGGACCGTGCGTCATGATGGGTCTTCCGAATACTTATCTCGATTACGGGCCGGCTGGCAAATGGGAAGAACTCTACATCAACTACCTTACCGAGACCTTGCCGGCCATGCGGACCCGCGGTCTGATCCCGACGGACAAGTGTGTTTGGCAGGTGCACGAACCGACCGCGATGCCGCGCCGTGTGCGGGAACTGTTGGACCACCTGAGTGACGTGGCGAGTTTCGGCCAGGCAGATCGGATCGACCGGTTGTGCGAAGGGCTGATCATGGACAGTCTGATCAGCGATGCCTCGCCGCCGCTCGGACCGAAAGAGCACGCCGTACAGGCCGTCCGCGTCCACGCCGAGCACCACTACCGGGAACTAGTCGACTTCGATCGGCTGGCCCTGCAGCATGGATTGTCGTCCTCCGATTTTCGAAGGCGCTGGGAAGCGATGATGCGGATGACGCCAGGCCAGTTCGTCACGCACTTGAGAATGCAGGAAGCTTGTCGTCTGTTGACCGAGACCGACCGGACCGTGGACGAGATCGGTATTGCCGTTGGGTACAACGACCCGCTCTATTTCTCCCGGCGTTTTCGTCAGGTCGTCGGCGAGACGGCCTCAACTTACCGCGGTCGCCAATCGTGAGCCATGCGAATGACCGGCACATATCACAAGCCACACGCGTCCAGCGCCACGTCAACCAGGGAATGGGCCTATTGAGGTCTGAATGCTGTGCCACAGTGCGCCAAGTGCGCCTCGTCCGTCAGGAATCGTCATGGTGCGGTTTTCCAACGCGATTTCTTTCGCGCGGTATCGCACGAATCACGCATCGGAGACAAGGCAACATATTGCGCAGCAGATAGATACAACTATCTTTCGGGGGGGTATGGACAATGAGCGTTTTTTGCTATTGTAGTGACTTCTCCGCGTGCGCATGCAACCGCCACCTGAAACTGCGTGAGTTGG
>CAZZBA010000480.1:0-2938 GCA_964652765.1 uncultured Victivallales bacterium
TTGAAGCGGATCGGTGGCGGCATGTTGCCGGGGATCGTGATGATCCAGGTTTCCAATCTTTGTTTTGCCGCTGGCCAGGTCGAGTACAAGCTGATGATGGAACGGGAACCGGGACTGGCGGGCGGCAATGGCATGCGGCATTTCGGCCTCCTGTATCTGGGGGCGGTGCTGGTGACCGGTGCGTTCGCGATTCCCGGCGGACTGGCGGCGTTCCGTCCGTCGTCCACGCAGTGGTGGGTTTTGCTTTATCTCGGCGCGGTGCCGTCAGCGGTGGCGTTTTTCCTGTGGAATCTCGGCGCCAGGAAGGTCAATCCAGGGGTACTGGGCGTGTTTAACAATGTGAAGATCCCCCTGGGCGTACTGGCGGCGCTGATCGTCTTCGGGGAACGGCCCGACGGGTGGCGACTGACCGTGAGCATCCTGGGAATCGCAGGCGGGCTTATCGTGGCAGGCGGGGCTGCCGGGCTCATGGGCGGGGGTCTCGGTAGCGGCGGTAGAGCCCGACAGGGAAACGGACGATCCACATCGGCCACTCGTCCATCATCGCCCCGATGATCTGCCGCGTATGCCTTGAGCCGGGTTCCTCGATGCGCCGCACCAGCGGTTGGCACATCAGCCGCAAGAGCAGGCTGATGCCGAAAATCGCGTGATATGCATTCAACGGATACCCGAGCAATGATGCCTCCCAGCCGGAGATGCGCTCCAGCAGGAATCCGCCAGCCATGGCCGAGAGACCTCCGCAGACGCCGGCCAGGCCGGTGATGGCGGCGATGAACATCGACCGGTTCTCGCGGGGTGCGATCGAAAGCATGTAGCCGTTGGTGGCCAGTGTGTTCCCCGCGTTCAGGACTCCGTCCGGGAAGAACGCCAGCGGTAGCAGCCAGACGACATTTTCCGGTGTCAACAGCAGGAAAACGATCACGATCATTGGTTTCAGCGTCGTGCAGAACTTCAGCACCGGGCGGTTGCCGTACCGGTCAGCCAGGCGTCCCCACATGCTGGAGGCAGCTGCCATTCCGACTCCCTGCACACACCAGATAAAGCTGGCTTTCCAGGGCGCGAGATGGAGCACCTTGAGCGCGTAAAGCAGCATGAACGAGGCGGCCAGGGTGCAGGCAAAACTCCATGCACAGGAAAACGCCACGAATCGGCGATAGAGCGGATGCCGCAGGGGCTCCATGAAGTCTGCCCATGGACGGCTGCGGGTGGTGATGAGGTTTGGCGGTTCGTCAACTTTCAGGAAAAGCAGGATATCGGTCACGCCCGCGACAATGGCGATCAGGACCAGGGCTGGAAAGATAAGAGTGACGGGTTTGTCAATCAGGTAAAGAGCGAGTGTGACCAACAGGAATGCCGCCGTCCAGGTGATGTGCATCGCCATCTGCCGCCAGCCCCATACCCGGTTGATGATGCGCTTTGGGATCAGGTCCGCCATCCAGGAAAACCAGAAGGGAATCGCGAAGTTGTGTGTGGCGGCGCTGATGGCCAGCAAGGCAATCACAACCGGTATCATCAGCGGATGGCCAGTCCTGCCGAGGATAAAGGGCAGGAAGGCGATCGGCAGGTAGATCAGTCGGCATGTGATCAGGCAGGCGATGAAGAGCGGCTTGCGGCGTCTGGCACGGTTGAGCGCGGCGGCACCGGCAAACTGCATCAGCAGCATGATCATGGGAATGCCGGTGATCAGTCCGAAGTGGAACTCATTGGCCCCGATGGCGCGGAAGAACTCCGTCGTCGCCGGGCTTCCGACCCCCACGCCAAAGATCATCGCCAGGCAGCCCCCGATCGCCACGAACCGCAACGAGCGCCGCCGACTGCTGGCGCTGCCGGAGGGGATCGCATTCGGTGTCGGACCTTTTGGAGGGTTGTTTGTCATTTCCGGCTTTGCCAATACCTTGCCCGTTTGAAGTCAGATTAGGGCGAAAGATTAAGGCGAAAGATAAAGGTTCTCATGCTCTACCCCTAATCTTTTGCCTTAATCTATCGACTTAATCTTCCCCAGTTACCCACGCGTTGTCGCCCACCGCTGTGGGCGGTTGACTGGAAGCTCCGGGGACGGACGCGGCTTAATGGCTGACGGTGAGTTTCGCGCCGGCTGGCTGGCCGATGGCCTGGAGCAGTTCCTGGAACCATCCCTGGCTGATGTCGAATGGCTTGCCGCCCTTGATGCGGTCGAACTCGATGGCGCGCAGCGCGTCGCCATGGTCCTCGTCCTGCCCGACCACGCCGCTCTCACCACGCAGGGCGGAGTCGACCGCCAGGTTGCAGCAGGCCTGGATCAGTTCGATATCATCGTCGCTGGATGCCGCAGCCCGGCTGAAATAACCGCTCTTCTGCACCAGCGTCTTTTCCGCCCCGAGCATCGTGGCGAACTGGCTGCCGAACCACTTGCCGGGGTTGACCGCATCGAGCTTGACGTGGCCGAAGGCGTCGCGCGGCACCGTCTCGCCGGCTGCCTCGAGTTCCTTCACGATGGTTTCCACGCCAGCACCCTCGGAGATGAAGATGTTGACGCAGTCGATCTCGTCCATGATGGCCCGCAGGCGCTTGGCCTCGGCCTGGATGTCGACTGCCATTTCGGGTATATAGACGGCATGCACGTCCTTGCGTTCACGCGAGAGTCCCATCTCCGGCAGGAAATCAAGCTCGTGCAGGTACTCGGAATAGATCCGGGCGGTGTAGGCCGTCAGCCAGCCGCAGTTGCGTCCCATGACCTCGTGGATGATGAGCATCCGCGGGTTCGCATTGTGCTCGGCTACGACATTGGCGAAGAACTGGGCACCCTCCTCGGCGGCGGTCCATGCCCCCAGGCTCTGCTTGATGGGGTATACATCGTTGTCGATAGTCTTGGGCAGGCCGACAACCGTCAGGTCGTAATTGTGGGTCTTGAGGTAGGCGGCCAGGTCCACTTGCGCCAGGTTTTGCGAGCGGTAGAGGT
>CAZZBA010000481.1:0-2930 GCA_964652765.1 uncultured Victivallales bacterium
CAACGACGGCGCGTAGTCCCAGCCCTTCTTCCCGATGATGACCAGCTTCTCGTGCCGGCCCCGGCGTCGCAGTGTCTCATAGGCCTCCACCAGAACCGGCAGGTTCTTGCGCGGTTCGAGCGTCCCCACAGCCAGAATAAATGGGCCTGACTCCTCAGCGGGACCGGGCGGTGGCAGCCCCCTCGTCCCGAGATGCACCGTGCGAACCTCCGGGTGACATTGCCCGTAGACCCGCTGGATGTCATTGGCCGTGGACTGCGAATCCGCGATAACGCAATCCGCTTGCCGCATGACGCGTGGCAGTGCGAGACGGTGACTGAGCACGGTTGCCCGCGGATGCCATTGCGGAAAGAGGACCGGCGTCAGGTCATGAATGGTGGCCACGGTTCTGGCCATGAGCCGGCGGAAGGCGAAGGGCGGAAAATGAAACAGGTCGTGCACGAGGTCGAACCGATCGCGCTCCAGCGCGGCGGGGAGCCGCACGAACTTCCGGTGGACGATATCCAGCGGATTGGCCCGGTTCAAAGGCACCAGGATCTCCCGCCGACCGTCGAAGAAGGCGTTCGGGACCTGGTGGATAAACGTATACTCGCTGTCAGGATCCAACCGCGGCAGGTTCACGATCAACTCGTGCGCGTACGTGTGGACGCCGGCATAGTGCTCGTCCATGGCGTCCGCGATGATGCCAATCCTGTACTTCATGCGCCGACGACCTCCCAGTCCCCAGTGCGTTGACGCTGGATCGCTTCGTCGTAGATCGCCAGCATCCGCTGCAGGTGCAAATCCAGGCCGTACTCCCTCACGGCCACATCCCGGCACTGCCTCTCCAGCCCACGCCGATGGCTGGCATGTTCGAGCAGCGAGCACACCCCGGCGGCAAACGCTTCCGGCCTGCCCGACGGCACCAGCAGTCCCGTCACGCCGGAGCGCACCAGTTCCCCCACCCCTCCCACGTCCTCGCCAACCACGGGGCACCCACACGCGAGGGCCTCCTGCACCACCATGGGGAGGTTGTCCGCCCGCGTCGGGTAAAGGAGCAGATCGGCTGCCCCGTAGGCTGCCACCTTGCGAGCGGCTTCCGACACGTAGCCCAGGCAGACTGCCGGAATGCCGTCCACCTGGCCTTCACCGGGCGCTTCCCCTCCCATCACGAGGAGCAGCAGGCCGGCGCGCCGTTCGGCAGGGATCAACCGCAGGACCTCGGGCAGAAACTCGAAGCGTTTGAACGGGCTGTTGACATGTTCCGCCACAAATAGCAGCACCTGCCGGTCCGCGGGCAGTCCCAGGCGCTCGCGGCAGTCGGCCCGTGCGCGCGGCGCATATACGGCCGTGTCGACCGCATTCGGCACCACATGCAACGGAAGGTGACTCAGCATGCTCGCGCGGACCAACCCAGCCAGCCAGCGGCTCGGAGTGACGATAACCGCCCGACTCCGGGCATAGACCCAGCGCTTCAGATGCCAATCGCTGCGCGTCGCGTCCACGCGGACCGGAGGATACGTGCCCGGATACGGGCAACGCCCGCAGCCGGACCGCCAGCGCGCGCAGTCCAAACTGTGACAGCAGTGTCCGGTCAGCGCCCACATGTCGTGCAGCGTCCACACCACCGGCTTGCGCTGCGTGAGCCTGGGCAGCAAGCCGTAGCTCAGGTAGCCCCCGTGGATGTTGTGCAGGTGCACCGCATCGGCCTCCGCCAGAAACCGCTGCCGAAGGACCCGACGCCCGTTCGTGATGCCCAGATAGTTCAGCCCGCAGAGATTGAGCAGGTGATAGCTGAACCGGGACAGCAGGCCCATCCCGATGGCATCCACATCCGGCACGTCCGGTGCGCGGCCACCCACCAGCATACGCGACCCGTGACCGGCCACCCGCAGGGCTTGGAACAGGCCCGCCGCTACAGCCGAAGCGCCGCCGCCGAAGAACCGATGATTGACCGTCAGGACGTTCATCGCCACAGGAGTCGTGTGAGGCGGGCCCGGAGAACCGCAGCCAGCACAATCAACCGGTCCGGCAAGAGCGCCGAGTGTCCGCTGCGCAGGGCGGAATCGACATAGGCGGGCAGCACCCGGGAGCCGGACCGGGCCGCTGCCAGACATGTGCGCAGCCATAGCTCGGCTGTAACGCGCTCAAGGGCGCGGGGATCGCAGAAACCGACGTGCTCGTTTGCGTCACGGACCGCTAACAGCCACTGCCCGGCTAGCCGTACGTATGCCGCGGCAGCACCGTCCACGGGTTGCACCCCTCGGCAAATCCGCAGATGCAGATCGAGTTCACCGGCGGTCGGCTTCAACCCAAGAGCCCGCAATTGGCGCCCGATCACCCGAGCCATCTGCCGGTCCATCGCGGGACGGGACTGGCCGGTAATGCTCCCCGCATGCTGCCGGTAGCGCAACAGGACTTCCGCCACGTTGTCGCCACGGGTATGCTGCAACGCACGGGTCCATAGATCGAAATCCTCAGCGCCATCGAAGTCCCCATCATACCGTAAGTCCAACCCCTCGAAACAGGGGCGCCGAAACATGACAGACGCGTGCACGAACGGATTCTCGAAGAGGGTCGCAGCCCTCACGACATCCGGTCCCGTCGGCCTGCGGAAGAGCCGCGGCGGCGCGGCGCCAAAGGTCTCCACCCAGCAGCCACACACACCGATGTCAGGATGCCGGTCCAGAAAAGCGGTCTGCCGTTCCAACCGCCGGGGCAGACAGACGTCGTCGGCGTCCATGCGCGCGACATATTCGCCCCGCGCTTCCGCCAGCCCCCGATTCAAAGCAGCCCCGATCCCCTGCCGGGTGGCAACATCCAACACCCTGACGCGCGAGTCGCCAAACGCCGTGACGAGGGCAACCGATCCGTCCGTAGAACCATCGTTGACGACAAGCACCTCGAAATCCGCAAACGTTTGCGCGACGACACTGCCGAGCGCCTCGCGC
>CAZZBA010000482.1:0-2925 GCA_964652765.1 uncultured Victivallales bacterium
GCTTGGTGGAATCAATCGCCTGCACAACCTGGTAAAATCGGCCTTGTGAATGTCTCGCTGGATCAACGTCAAGAACGGCGATTCGCAGGGAAGGCTCTCGTTTGACGGCGCACAGCGCCCAGGTCAGCGGATTAAGGTATTCGCTTGTGTTTCGCCCTGCAAGTGAAGACAGTGTAGCTGTACCATCCCAGACAAGGATCAATCCACGAGACGATTCACCACGGAGGCACGGAGGCACGAGAGCTTCGGGATCGAGCAATTTCCATAAAACCTCGCTGTTTGCCCCATACGAGATGACTTCGGGCTTATTGGCGACCAACAAGGTTCCAAGGACCTTGTCCAGTGCCCGTGTTATGACCGAAGGCGTCCATGTTGGCGGGCTTTCGCTCACTCCTTCGCCTTTCCTTTCCCCGCGCTTGATTTCGGACGCAGCCGCAGGGATGTATCATGGGCGGCCTTGATCAAGGGGTCAGTGAGTGCGTTCGCTCGGACGTCCTCTGGAAGCCCCGCAAATATCCGTTTCACCATGTCGGCAGCCTTGGTGGCGGTCAGCGTTGAATCTCCCGTCAATAGCTTGATTGCCGGATGGATCTTGATCTCGCCCTCAGGTGCCTGCGGGGTGATGCGACGGGTCGCGGACAGGGCGGCATGTAGGAGATTGATTGTGATGTTGGCATATCCCCGCTGAAGATCAGGCCACCGGCCCGCCCAGGCAGGCGTCTCGCCGGGGTTCACCTCGGCCCTCTCCAACAGGCTAAGCAGATCAGTCAAGCTGACTGCATTTCCAGCAGGAGCGGCGGGGGCGATATTCGCCAAAGACGGCTTCACAGGTAGATGGGTCAGCGCCGCAGAGACCGACGCTTCCGTCAGAGCCAGATGTCCGGGAACCAAATGCTCCACGTCGGGATGATCGTTGACGGCCTTCAGGATGCAGTTGCGGAGTTCGCGGATATTGCCGGGCCAGTCGTAGCTAAGCAGTTTTTCCATCGCCTCGGGCATGATTCTACGCTTCAGAGCGCCGGATCGAGCGGCTTCCGCCTGGCGGACGAACTGCTCAACCAGCAGGGGGATATCCTCCCGACGTTCACGCAAGGGGGGCAGGATGATGGTGCCGCCCTCCCGGAGACGATCTAAAAGGTCGGGCCGGAAACCGCCGCCGGATGCTGCCTTGAGTTCGATATCCTCGTTGGTCGCGGCAATGAATCGGACGTCCACCTCGCGCCCGGCACTGGCTCCCACCGGGATGACCAATTTGGTTTCGAGCACGCGCAGGAGGCCAGTCTGAACATCCGGCGGCATGTTGCCGATCTCGTCCAGGAACAGGTCGCCTCCGTCCGCCTGCGTTATGCGCCCCTGGCGCTCTCGGTCGGCACCGGTATAAGCCCCCTTGATGTGACCGAACAACTCGCTGGCAAATAGGCTGGGCGAAAGTGCCCCGGAATCCACGGTCACCAGAGGCCGGGCATGCGCTTGCTTGGCGGCATGGCGGTTCATGTAGGCGGCGAGTAATTCCTTGCCTGCCCCGCGTTCGCCGCGCAGAAGTACATTTCGACGGTCGGAAGCCGCCCTCCGCGCCGCTCGCAGTGCCAGCAGGAGGGAAAGGGACTGCCCCACGATCTGGCCGGAGTCGTCGGGGGTCAGGCCGTGCCGCCAGAGATAATCGCGCAGTTTCTCCGGGCTGGTGGAGTCGGTTCGGGGGATAAATCCCAATGCGCCGTGGGTGGCGAACGACTGGCTGACCTCGTCGCGCTGCTTGCTGGAAAGGATGACGACGGGCAGTTCCGGGAACTCCGCGTGCAGTCGCTCCAGGATGCGCAGACCGAAGTACTGGCGGGGATCATCGTCAGATGACCGTCCTTCCGGCATGCCGATTTGATTCTTACTGCTGGCTGGCGTTATGCGTCCGGTATAGAAGCAGAGATCGAGAAGCACAAGCACCCAGCGCGGTGCGGTATGCCACCCTTTCCGCACGAAAGCGACAGTCTCCTCAATATCATTCTCAACGGTATCACCTAGATTCGCGCAAAGGGGGCTCTGGCCCCGGAAGAAAACGGCTTCGGCCAGTGGGTTGACCACTTCCTCGTCGGATGGCGTATGTTCATCACCCGTGACATCCCGCAGGCCGTACATGCCACAGAGATTCGCGCGTTCGCGATTCGGGCGGCCCTTGAGGATGCGTCCGAAGAGGTCGTCAATAATGAGTATGCGTGGTAATGATGTGTTCATGTCACTCTGATTTCATGGGGTAATGCTGATATGGCCTTAGAGAGGGTCTCGCATGCTACTGTGAACTCCCGCAGCACACGTTCAAATGGCCACAGATCTTCAATGGTCGGAGTCATCGGCATCTTCTCAAGGTCAACATGTACCACCGTGTACGCTTGTTCGGCCGTTGCGTAGGCGTCCTTGGCCGCACCGATCTTCTCCTGAATCTTCTCGCGCCCTAACCATAGCTCATGGATCAGCGGGATCAGCCATGATTTCGTGTCGGGCGAGCAGCGACACAAGGGAATCCGGTCGAAGAACACCTTCGGTGACATCTCATTCTCGAACCGGTCCAGGAATTCCGGCACCTCATTCCGCCGTTCCTTCCACCGCTCTACGTCATCTGACAGTGACACTCGAACATTCTGAGAACGCACCATCCCGGATGAGAGATTTACTGCGTGATGCAACCCTACTAGCACTCCGTTCTGGAGCCAGTTGTGGTTGAGTTGCCCTCGATCTGTTTGCCAGTTACTGGTCATCTTTCGGCCAAAGTCGTTGCTCGATTTCCTCAAAGGCATCCGCAACCAGTTTGTCATCTGTCGCGACCAAGTATTCTTCCGAGACCTCTGTGACTGGAACAACGGCTCTGATAAGTTTATAGACCTTGCTGGGGTCCCCATCTCCTTTAAACCGGCTCCACTCTACCTCGATGCGCTT
>CAZZBA010000483.1:0-2923 GCA_964652765.1 uncultured Victivallales bacterium
TCCTTGCGGACGGCAGATTTTGAGTCTGCTGCGTATGCCATTTCGCCACCCCGGCTTGAATGACGCGGAGAGTGGTACCACGGCGGCGCACGCAATTCAATCCTCAAATTCGGCTCCGCTTTCAGCCGCCGGCGGTCTGGTGCTCATCCGGTCTCGACAAAATCCTGTCTTGCAGGACTCAGGGCGATGGCGGCATTGCGCTGGAGGCGTTCGAGTCCGCTTCGCTTGACGGCGGTGCCGTGGAAGCGGGCGGTAAAGGTCTCGGGGGACATGGCTGCAAGCGCGGCGGCGTCGGGCATGGGTGCGGTCGATGCCGCCAGTTCGGGCATGATCGCGGCGGTGGCGGTCCGGTTCCAGGGGCAGACGGCGGTGCAGATGTCGCAGCCGAACAGGGCCTGTCCCATGACGGTTTGGTATCCGGGCGCGATCTCGCCGCGATGCTCGATGGTCAGGTACGAGAGACAGCGGCGGGCATCGATCTGCGCATCCGGGCGGATAGCCCCCGACGGGCAGCTTTCGATGCATAGGCGGCAGTCGCCGCACTGGTCCGGGACGGTAGAGGATGGGCGGAGGGTGATGTCAGTCAGCAGGAATCCGAGCACGGTGCAGGGTCCCGCGACGGGTGAAACGAGCTGCCCTTGGCGCCCCTGCCAGCCGAGTCCGGCTCGCCGAGCCCATTCGCGTTCGGGCAGCGGGGCGGAATCGACGCAGATGCGCGTCGTTCGGGCGGGGGTGCATTGCTTGACGAACCCGGCCAGTAGCTGCAGCTTGTCGCGTAGCACATCGTGGTAGTCGCGGGTGCGCGAGGTCATGCAGAAACCGCCAGCGGCGGGGGCGGGGTTGACCGGGTAGCGGGCGGCAACGGCGATGATGCTGCGGACATCCGGCGCGATTGAGGCGGGGTGTCGGCGCAGGGGGGCATGGCGGTGCAGGTAGTCCATGCCGGCGGAATCACCGCGCGCCAGCCATTTCGCGAAGGTATCGCTGCCGATGGCGTCGCCGGACTCGGCAAAGCCGGTGGCGGCGAAGCCCAGGCGGCACGCTTCCGCCGCGATATCGTGCTCAGGCGTGGTGGCGGACATACAGGTCCATGATGCGCTGGACAACCGCCTCGCTGGTCAGCGGGTCGGTGTCGATTTTTTGCGGGATGGCGTTGTAGAGGTGCTGGCGGGCGGCGAGCAGGGTGCGGATCTTCTCGCCCTTGTCACCCGCGCTCAGCAGGGGCCGTCCGGTGTCGTGCCGCAGGCGTTCGAGGATGACTTCGGGGGATGCGGTGAGGGCGACGAGCAGACCGGTGGCGCCGAGGTCGCGGGTGTTGTCGGGGTTGAGCACGACCCCTCCGCCGGTGGCGATCACCAGTCCGCGGCGGGCGGACAGGTCGACGACGACCCGTCGTTCCAGGGCGCGGAAGGCTGGTTCGCCGTCGTCGGCGAAGATCGCCGGAATGGATTTCCCGGCGCGTTCGACGATGCAGTCGTCCATATCGGTGAACGTGAGGCCCAGCCGTGCGGCGAGCCGCTTGCCAACGGTGGTCTTTCCGGTTCCCATGAAGCCGATCAGTACTATATTGGTCTTTGTAGTCATGAGGAGTTCCTGTTCTCTATATGGCCCGTTACTCTAGGGAAAAACGAGGAAGATGGCAAGATACGATTCGTTTTCCCTTTTGGTTTGCATTCCGTATGCCAGTCGCTACCATGCCGTTCTTCGTATTATCGATATCGATTCATAACAGGAGTTCCCATGCCCAGCACGATATGGACTGACAAGCCACTGCTGATCAACGATGCCGAGATCAAGGGTCCCCGTGACGAGGAGGCCTTGTGGGAGCAGTCCGTCTATCCCGTCGGCAACGGGCGCCTGGGCGGTGCCGCGTTCGGGGAGCCTCGTCGTGAGCGCATCCAGTTCAACCAGGATTCGCTGTGGGTCGGGAATGAGGACAATACCGGTGCCTACCAGCCCTTCGGGGATCTTTATATAGAAACCGGGCACGAGGCGTTTGAGGATTACCGGCGTGAACTGGATATCGACCGCGCGGTCCAGACCATCACCTACCGCTCTGGGGGTGTCGGTTTTACCCGCCAATACTTTGCCAGCTACCCGGCACAATGCCTGGTTCTACAGTTCACCGCCGATCAACCCGGGCGCTGCTCAGGCACCGCCTGGCTGGGCAATTGTCACGATATCCCGACCACCGCTGAGGATTCGAGCCTGGTTATGCGCGGGGATACCGGTTCCCTCTCCTACTGGCGAAGGCTGCTCGCCGAACCCAAGCGCCTGATAGCCGATCGCGCCTATGCCTCCGGTCGGAATATCGATCTCGATTTCGAGGCCCGCGTACGCTTGCTGCATCAGGGTGGAACCTGCACGGTTGTGAACAACACCCTTGTCTTCAAGGACTGCGACAGCGTCACCTTCCTCCTTGCCGCCGAGACCAGCTATGTTGCCGATCGGGCCAAAGGCTGGTGTGGTGAGCACCCACACGGGCGGGTCTGCGCCTGTCTGGATGCCGCCGCGAAACGGTCTTGTGATGAGCTGCTCGCCGAGCACATCGCCGACTTCCAGTCGATCTTCGGGCGGATGCGGTTCTCGCTCGGCGAGACCGCGCCGGACATTGAGCAGCAGACCACCGAGGCGCGCCTGCAGGCGTACCGCGCCGCGTTCAAGGCGGACCAGTCGGCGACCGATCACGCGCTGGAGGTCCTGCTCTATCACTACGCGCGTTACCTGATGATCAGCAGTTCGCGTCCGGGGCACGGCGCGCTGCCCGCGAACCTGCAGGGGATCTGGCTGATCAACAAGCGGCCGAGCTGGCGCTGCGACTTCCATACCGATATCAACGTCCAGATGAATTATTGGTTTGTCGACGCGGCCAACCTCTCGGAATGCTTCGAGCCGCTGGCCCGCTGGATCGACTCGATCCGCG
>CAZZBA010000484.1:0-2922 GCA_964652765.1 uncultured Victivallales bacterium
CTTGCTTCCAAGGCCTGTTCACTGGCCAAAACAGGAGCAAATGATGGGGCAAGCGTTGCCGTAGCCCCGGAAACGGCGACAACCATTTTAAGATATCTGTTATTCATGCGCATCGTTATCATTAAAAAGGCCAAACTCAGAAATTGCCGGACATACCGGTGCTTCAACAATCCTCAGGCGCACCCGCTGTGTTGTGCAGGTCGCTGCCCTCACCAGCCTGCGCGCACCAATGCCCGATCTGCAACACCACTCGCGCCACTGGCCGCCTTCCTGCACATCGATTGCAAACCGCGTGATGCGCTGCCCCAGGGGCAGAAACTCCCGCAGGCTGACCGTATCGAACGTGACGGGCTGACCGAAGTCAATCGTCAATTCCGGGGTGCAAATCCCATCATCCACGGACCAATACGTGTCCGGGTTATCATCGGCCACCCGCCCCGGCGAAAATGTGGAATCGCCACCTCTTGTATGGCTGGCCGAGAACCGGCCATTTTTCGCCAGATTAATTTTGAAGATATCATCAAGCTGGCGCCTGAAGCCCTGCAGGCTGCGGACATCGTTCTCGTGGATGAGCCCCCGGCGATCCGGCGGAAGATTCAATAGAAGAGACGCCCCTCGCCCAACCGACTTGAAGTACAGATCCACCAGATTCTCCGGCGTCCGCACTTTTTCATCCTGGGCGGAATGATAAAACCAACCCGGACGAATCGACACGTCACATTCCGCCGGAAGCCAGGACGAGCCATCACGATCGCCTGCATTAAGCAGATCCTGGGGAGAATCCCATGCGGCAACCATGTCGCTGTTCAAACCGGTCTTGAATGATGCCTTGTCAATCCCCGGGAAAAACAGATCCCTGTTGATGGTCGACCAGCAGGGGTCGCCGGCAATTCCTTCCTCGTTACCGACCCACCGGACATCCGGACCGGCGTCACTGAACATCACCGCATCCGGCTGGTTGCGCCTGACGATCTCATACGTCTTTTCCCAATCATAATAGGTCCGCCTGTCAATGCTTCGAACCTCCCTGGCACCACCATAATAGCCGTCCCCCCCGTTGGCGCCGTCGAACCAGACTTCAAATAGTTCGCCATACTCAGTGGTCAGTTCATTGAGCTGATTGCGGAAATACTCGATGTAGGCCGGGGTCCCGTAATCAGCGTGGTTTCGGTCCCATGGCGACAAGTACACCCCGAAACCGATACCATGTCTTGCGCAGGCATCCGACAGTTCGCGCACAACATCGCCCTTCCCGCCACGCCAGGGACTGTGCTTCACCGAATGCCCTGTGAATCTTGACGGCCATAAACAGAAACCGTCGTGATGCTTGCAGGTCAGGATCAACCCGCTCATGCCAGCCCCAGCCGCAACGCCGACCATCTGATCTGCATCGAATGCCGCCGGGTTGAAAATCCCCGGCGATTCATCACCATAACCCCACTCCTTGTCCGTGAACGTATTCGTGGTGAAATGCAGGAACCCGTAGAATTCGCGCCGGTGCCACAGCAGTTGACGCCGTGACGGGATGGGCCCGTAGGGTTCGGGAGCAATAAACTCTGATTTACTCATATTCGCTTCTGCCACCTTTCCTGAAAGGCATCTTCAGGGCCGTTTCTCGCGATTTACACTCAGCCAAAAACACGATTTACCGCCTCGAGATAGCCATAGCCGAACTCCTCATCCGGCAGGAGGTAACTGCCTTCGGTCCATTCGTTCCATG
Organism: uncultured Victivallales bacterium; assembly: GCA_964652765.1. Classification (GTDB taxonomy): domain Bacteria; phylum Verrucomicrobiota; class Kiritimatiellia; order UBA8416; family UBA8416; genus UBA8416. The sequence continues at coordinate 1,721 of CAZZBA010000484.1, forward strand.
AGTTGATTGTTACCAGAGGGGCCTGACCCGGATGATGATCAGCGTACGCCTTGGCCTTTTGCAAATAGGTGGCAAACGCCTCGGGATCAGATCCCGTGACTGACGTTTTCTCGGACGGGTTCCGGTGAGTGTCGTCCCAGCCAATCGAGACATGCGAATAGAATCGGGTATAGGCCCGCGCATAATCCTCCCAGTACGTTAGCGCATCATCCGCCCAATCGCGGTAATCGCCCTTACCGCCGGATGACATGCAGAACTGGTAGGCGGTCGCGCTATCAAACCCGAGCGCCACGGCAGTCTCAAAAGCCTGCCTTGCCCGCTCAGCCTTTTCCCCGACCTCTTTCAATGTCCGGGCGATCGCCTGAATGTGCAGCCTGCCAAGCCCCTTATCGCACGTGCGCTGCCGCATCCACTGGAAAGCATCGACGGTCTGCTCGACACCGCCGAGTCCCTTGATCAGCGTGGGATAATCGAAGATGGAGAAAACCGGTTGGCCATCGATGGCATAATACTGAGGATGCGTCAGGTATTTGGCAATAATACGGTCGAACATCGGTTCCAATTCCCCGCGACTGACGGTACCTGGCATCTGGATGTCACTCCAGTTTGTATCCTCATGCATGTTCCAGAGATTGGTCACCGGATGGTTCGCCCACATGAGGTAGAACCGCATATCCGTTCCCTGTATCGCCGGAAGCAGTCCCTCGTTCAACTGACGCTCGAAACACGGTGCATTCCCATACCAGTACCAGTCCACGATGAAGACGTTGATGCCGTGTTCCAAGGCCAATTCCACATGCTGGCGCATGACAGCCGGATCGGCCTCATCCTGATAGCCAAGAAGGGGTTTACGCGGCATCCTGTGCCCGGGCCAATGCGGCGTTGCCCGGCGGACGGTATACCACTCGCCATCCTTTTCCGGCCAGAAGTGCTCCATGCGCGGTTCGTAATGGTAGGAAGGCCAGATATAGGCCGCCACATCATACGGTCTCATGATCGACTCCATTCTCCTCGATTGGTTGCTATTAAGGGCGAGGATCATGACGTGCTAAGAGGGAAATGGCAAGCGGAACCGCTAAATCATGGGCACCCATCCCGCTAGGGTCACTAGAGATTGAGAGCAAAAGCGATGGCTCTGGTGACAGCGCTCATGTGCGCGGGCGAAAGGTGAGTGATTAAAGCCCCGATCTTTCCCTTTGATA
>CAZZBA010000485.1:0-2913 GCA_964652765.1 uncultured Victivallales bacterium
ACTGCGACAACTGGATGTCGAGCTGTCCGCCGTTCTCCTTCATCGCGTAGGCGGCATTCGTGGCGAAGTTGGTCAGGATCTGGTGGATATGAGTCGGGTTGGCCTGCACGAGATCGGCATCGGTGCGCACCGCGAAATTGACACTGATGCTCTTCGGGAGCGCGGCCGATTGCTGCTTGGCCACCTCCTTGACGATCGGGCCCAGGTGAATCTGTGTCGTCGCCTCGTCCGACTGGCGGCTGAAGAGCAGGATCTGGTGGACCAGTTCCTTGGCGCGCAGGGTGGAAACGCGGATCTCGCGGATGAAATCGTACAGACGGCTGTTCTTGTCGCAGACTTCGAGCCCGATCTCGGAATAGCCCAGGATCGGGGTCAGGATGTTGTTGAAGTCATGGGCGATGCCGCCGGTCATGGTGCCGATGGCTTCCATCTTCTGCGCCTGTCGCAACTGGGATTCGCGAAGCTGCAATGCCGCCTCGGTCTCGCGCAAGTCCGTCAGGTCACGCATCTGGACCAGGTAACCGATGGGGTGGTGTTCGCTGTCGAACCCGAGATTTTGAAAATAGACCTCGATGATTGCCTTGTCCCGCCGGTTGCTGACGAAATTCTGGGCGGCGATCATCATGTCGAGATCAAAAACCGCCTCGCAGCTGGCATTCTCGCCCCGCCTGATCTGATCACGGATCGATTGTGGGATAAAGGTCGTCTCGAATAGGTTGAGTTTGGCGAATTCGTCCTTGATGGGACTGCCGAAAATCCGAAGGCAGGCGGGGTTGACATTGACGAGATGTTGTTGTGCGTCGTATTGCGCCGTACCGATAAGAGTCGCGTTGAATAAATCCTTGAAGCGCTGGTTGCTTTGCTGCAGTGATGCCTGCAAGATGAGCCGCTCGGAAATGTCGCGTATGACATAGACCAGGTGGGGATTCGGTCCATTGGTGGCTGGCGCGATAATGGAAATCTCGACAGGGATTCGACGCCCGGAACGGGTGACGACGCTGCTCTCGTACAGGCATTGGCCATCCTTGATGGCATTGTTGATCATCCGTTGCACGGTCCGGCGCGCAAAGGCGCTGTCTCGCGGCAGTTTCTCCGTGTTGCTAAGGCTGAGCATATCGACGTCGGTCTGCAGGCGCTGCATCTCGGGCTCCCGTATCAGCTCGATGTCCATTGGCGTCAGGCCCATCAGGTCGGCCTTGTCGTACTCGAGCAACTGGCATGCGGTGGTGTTGGCATGGCCGAACGGCGACGGGGCGCAGTCCTTGTCAATCTGGAATACCAGGATGCCGTCCCTGGCTGCATTGAATATGTCCAGCAGCAGGTTTTGCTGCCGATTCCCTTCCGCCAGTGCCGCCTGCGCTTCCTGAAGACCACGACGCATCTGCGCGTTCTCGGCATCAAGACGCGTCGCTTTAGCATGACTGAGCTTGCGCATCCGCCACAGCATAGCCAGGAGTGTGAACAGTATGACTACTGTTGTCAACATTAGGGTATATTGGACGATCAGCATCGTTGCTCCTGATTATCGGTCGCGCTATCAAAGGTTCGACGCGGGGAACTATACAACGTTTGCAAGGTGTTCGTAAAGATGATTTACAGTCTTCTCAAAAGCCGTACGGCTATAGCGCTCCTGTGCAAGCTGCCGGGCGGGCATCTGCATGGCCGCTTGCATCTCCTTCTCGTCGAGCAGGCGGGTCAGCGCGATCGCCATTGCCTCCGGTTCGGGGGCGGCCAGCAGGGCGACCTCGTCATCGAGGACTTGCGTGTGGGTCGGCAACCGGGTGGCGACCAGCGGGCGTCCGGCATCCAGGTAGGAGTAGATCTTCATGGGCGTGTTCTGTCCCTGCGTGCGTGGCGAAACCAGGATGTCGGCATCCTGGAACAGGTGCGCCATGTGCGCGACCGGACGGGGCCCGAGGAAGTGAATACGCCCGGAAATGCCGAGCGCGGTGGCCTGGGCCCGGTACTGCGCAATGTCGTCGGCGCGCCCGCCCGCGATCACGACGCTCAGGTCGTGGCCGGTGGCGGCGACCCTGGCCGCGCTTTCAAGCAGCAGCCCGATCCCCTGGTACGGCTCCAGGTTCCCGATGTACAGCGCGACGGGGCCTGTGATGCCGGTAGACTTGCGGAATCCGAGATCGGGATTGAACGGCACATCACCCGGTAGAAGGGAGATGTCGCGCAGCACTTCAACAAAGGCGGCTCCGGCGTGGCGGGCCTCGTAGGCCCGGGCGTCGCACATCGGCACGACGGCGGCCGCCTGGCGGATCGCGCGGCGCTCCATGGCCCGCATGGGTGCGAGCAGCGGGGCCAGGAAGGGAAGCTTGTCGGCAATCTGCCGGGGCATGGAGGAATCCATATCGAAGACGTAGGGGATTCCCGTGCGGCGGCTGATCCACCGGGCAATGAAGACGGATTCCTCGACGGCATGGATGCAGTCGTAGTGTTCTGCCCGCGCCAGCCGCATGGCGTGCGGGGCCATGATGGCGTCGCAAACCAGCTTCTTGATCGAGAACCCCGGGCGGATATGGCGGATGAACCGCGGTGCGTGGATGCGGTGCAGCGTGACGGACGGGCCGTAATCGCGATCCTCGCCCTCGTGATAGGTCAGCACGTCCACGCGGTCGCCGCGCTTGACCAGTGCCTGCAGCAGCAGGTCCACGGCGATCGGGGTGCCGCGTTCCTGGTAGAAAGGGTGGGGGGCCAGTAGCAGGATGTGCATGGTCAGTTCCGTTCGGCGCTGCCGAACACCTTTCGCAGGCGGCCGTAGCCGAACAGTTGATCGGTCAGGAATGTGGCGGCGTACTGCCAGGGCACATCGCCGACCGTCTTGCGGCACAGCCGGTCGCATTGCCGGCAGAGTTCCAGGCTGTCGATGTCGTCGCGAAAGCCGCGGCGCAGGGCGCGGTAGGG
>CAZZBA010000486.1:0-1524 GCA_964652765.1 uncultured Victivallales bacterium
AATGTTTTCAAGCACGCCGTGCGCTGCATGACCGAAGCCGGGCGCGAGGTCCTGAAAAGGGCGGGGCTGACGATCGAGGATGTCGACTGGGTCATCCCGCACCAGGCCAATATGCGGATTGTACAGGCTATCTCGGACCGGGTCGGCATACCGATGGAACGTTTTATTGTGAATCTGGACCGTCTCGGGAACACGACGGCGGCGACGGTGCCGCTGGCGCTGGACGAGGGGGTTCGTGACGGGCGCATCAAGCGCGGTGACGTGCTGCTGAGCATCGTCTTTGGCGGCGGTTTCACCTGGGGCGCCAGTGTTCTCGAATATTAAGCGGGGAGAGCGATCATGAGTAAGACGGCTATTGTATTTGCCGGGCAGGGCGCCCAGTTTGCGGGGATGGGGAAGGATCTGGCCGAGGCGTTCCCGGTGTGTCGTGACCTGTATGCGCAGGCGGACGAGGTGCTGGGCTACAGTCTTTCGAAACTCTGCTTCGAGGGACCGATCGAGGAATTGACGAAATCGAACCATTGCCAGCCGGCGATCTTCGTGACCAGTGTAGCCTGCTACCGGGCGCTACAGTCGCTGGTGCCGGGGCTGGACGTGGCGATGATGGCCGGTTTGAGCCTGGGTGAGTGGTCCGCGCTGCACGCGGCCGGGGCCCTGTCGTTCGAGAATACGCTGCAGGTGCTGCAGGTGCGTGGCGCGGCGATGCAGGCGGCCTGCGAGGAGCGCGCAGGCGGGATGATCAGCGTTATCGGGCTGGCGGCGGATGCGCTGCAGCAGGTTTGCGAGAAGACCGGGGTCGAGATGGCCAATCTGAATTCCGCGGACCAGACCGTGCTTTCCGGGCCGCGCGAGGGGATCGCGCAGGCGGAAGCGCTGGCGAAGGAGCTGGGTGCCAAGCGGGCGATCGTGCTTGGCGTGGCCGGCGCATTCCATTCCTCGCTGATGGCGTCGGCCACGCCGAAACTGGAAACGGTGCTTTCGAGCGTGCAGATCCGGCCGCTACAGGTCCCGGTCGTGGCGAATGTCACAGGCCGTCCGCATGGAGATCCGGCGGCGATCCGCCGCGCGATGCTGGCGCAGGTGACCGGGTCGGTCCATTGGTACGAAGGCATCGACGCCATGACGGCGGCCGGGGTGACTCGCTTTATCGAGTGTGGACCGGGCAAGGTGCTCAGCGGCCTGATCAAGCGTATTGCCGGTGACGCGCAACTTTGCAATATACAGGACAAGGCGACGCTCGAGGCAGCGGTTGCCGCCTGTGCTTCCAATTAGTGTGGGGTGTTTAGACGGGCGTGTGGACAGCGAGCCGCGGTCCCTCCCGACGCGTAGACAGATAAATCGATATGGAGATGCAGTCATGGGTGAATTGACAGGGAAGACAGCAATGGTGACCGGGGCGGCCCGGGGTATTGGACGGGTCATTGCCGAGGAACTGGCCCGCAACGGCGCGAATGTGGCGTTGTGCGATCTGAAAGCCGAATGGCTGGCCGAGACGGCTGCAGCCGTCGAGGCCCTGGGGACAAA
>CAZZBA010000486.1:1534-2913 GCA_964652765.1 uncultured Victivallales bacterium
CCTGCTGATACGCATGAGCGAGGAGGACTGGGACTCGGTCCTGGATGTGAATCTCAAGGGAACGTTCCTCTTCACCAAGGCGGTGGCACGTCCGATGATGAAGAGTCGCCAGGGCGTGATCGTCAATATCGCCTCGATTATTGGCTTGATCGGGAATGCTGGCCAGTGTAATTATGCGGCATCGAAGGCGGGGGTGATCGCGTTGACCAAATCGTCAGCGCGCGAACTGTCGGCGCGGAATATCCGGGTCAATGCCATTGCGCCTGGGTTTATCGAATCGAAGATGACGGAGATTCTGCCTGACGAAGTCAAGCAGAAGATGCTGGACCAGATACCGATGAAACGGTTTGGCGGGCCGGCAGATGTGGCGAAGGCCGTTTTGTTCCTGGCAACCGATGCATCCGCGTATATCACGGGGCAGGTGTTGTCGGTGAACGGCGGGATGTTTATGTAACGGTGAACCTTCCCGGTCGGAAGGTTCTGAAGGAAAACGAAAGAGGAGAGAGACATGGCACTGGAAGATAAAATCAAGGATATCATCGTCGAGCAGCTCGGCGTCAACGCGGATCAGGTGACGGCGAACGCCTCGTTCATCGAGGATCTGGGCGCGGACTCGCTGGATACCGTAGAGCTGGTCATGGCGTTCGAAGAGGAATTCGGCGCGGACATCCCGGATGAGGACGCCGAGAAGCTGACCACGGTCGGTGCGGTCGTCAAGTACATGAAGGAAAAAGGAATCGAGGCCTAGGCGTCTCGGTTCATGCGTTGCAAACCGGAGGGAATTTTTCCCTCCGGTTTTTCGGTTAAATGCGGTTAGAAGCGAACAGGAGCGGACAGTGGAGAAAAGAAGAGTAGTCGTAACAGGAATCGGCGTGATCAGCCCCATCGGATCCACGCTCGATGCATTCCACAGCGGCCTGCGCAAGGGGCTCTGCGGAATCCGGCGCATCCAGGGTTTCGACGCTTCGGCGTTCGACGCGCAGATTGCCGGCGAGGTCACGGATTTTGATATTGACGCGTTTATTCCCAAGAAAGAACAGCGTCGCATGGACCGGTTCTGTCATTTCGGGCTGGCGGCCGCCAAGATGGCGATGGATGATGCCGCCTTCGACCGCGACAAGATGGATCCCACCCGCATGGGGGCGATTGTCAGCTCCGGTATCGGTGGCATCGACACGCTGGAGACCCAGCACTCGGTCCTGCTGGAAAAGGGGCCGGGCCGCTGCTCGCCGTTCATGATTCCCCAGATGATTGTAAACATGGCCTCGGGGCTGATCGCGATTGATCATAACCTCAAGGGACCAAACTACGCCGTGGTGTCGGCCTGTGCGTCAGCGGCGCATTCGATGGGCGATGCCATGCACGTGATCGAGCGCGGC
>CAZZBA010000487.1:0-2908 GCA_964652765.1 uncultured Victivallales bacterium
TTTCCCGCCTTGTAGGTGACGGTATCTCTCCAAGCGGAATTGGCTGTCCCTAAAATATCCGCACTGCCTCCAATGCCCGCCACCCATCGGAAAGCGAGCAAATCTCCCCCACCCTGGAGATCAACCGTTGCTTCGCTTGAAAGGGTCACATCGTCTGCACCGATCGAAACACCACGGGACGGCAAGCCACCGGCCGTGACATCAACGCCACGCGGATCAATCCATGTGAAGCCGTTCGGGCTAAGCCCGTAGGGAATCAATATTCCTGCACCGTAGGACGGATCAACGGCCGAAACCGAGGTGACACTGCCATTTTCGAGGCTTATCAGGCGAGTGGCGGGCGTGGGCATGGATTGTCCAACCACGAGATTCGAGGGTCCGTCTGCCTCAACACTCGCTTCATCAAGATCCACCTCGTCCCAGCCCAAAGTGATAGTTCCAAGGGGAGCTCGCAGAGTGCCGCCATGAACGATGGAAGAAGCCATAATACGGAGACTACCTCCTGCAGAAAGCGGCAATGGGCGGTTACCCCGACCCTGAATAGTGACAGACCCAAGTGCCCCCTCTGGATTATCAAACGCGAATATGTCAAATGCCGAGAGTGTCGTCGGATAAATTTGACCGGCGGTCAGAACGAGATCTCCGACCACATTCAAACTGCCGTAACCTCGAATGTCCCACTGGGCGGTCAATTCAGCCCGGCTGCTGCCTTGAAGAGAGAGATGCCCCACATCAATTAAAGAAGCTTGGACGTCGAGCAATCCGTCACCGGAGGTTGGTGGAACAGATAAAGTTTGCAGCACCCCGGCAGTGCTGACTCCGACAAATGATCGATTTGCATCTGAGGGATTGAGAGGTCCTTGGTACATCTGCCCAAGAGACACGTATGGGGCAGATATCGTGACTGGATAATCGTTCTTAATTATGCCCCCTTGTGCAACACGAACTGCTCGGCCTGCCTGGATGGAGACCGGGCTTTGGAAATCGATATTGCCTCCATAAGAGGGGCTGGCACCTGAATTGTAAAAGTAACCAAGATCTAAGCTGTCGAAACCACCATCGGTGAACTGGTCTACTGCAAAAAAGCCCAAATCCGGAAAACCCTTCGACTTTCTATCTGCCCAGAACGCCGAAGCTGACCCGCTTTGGCTCACAACCATGTTAAGGTCGGCTCCGGAGCGCGCCAATTTAATGTCTGGATCATAGAAACGTCCGTCATCGGCGAAGCCTGGTCGATCAGCCCCCACTGGAGTTTGCTCGTTTGGAAAATAGAAACGTCCTGAAGAAACGGCGAGAGTTCCGCCCAAGGCCGATGTCCCCCCAGCACCACCCAGCAAAGTCGCATCAGAGTAAAGCATCTGGGAACCGGCCAGCGTGATGCGACCGCCATCGCTGTCCACTCGAGCCGGCAAACCCAGTAAGACCTTAAAAGGGAATTTGGGATCGCTTGGTGGAAGCCCGAGGCGCTGCGGGCTGAAATCAAAAACAGCAGAGGAGCCGCGCACATCGAACACTGCACCCTCATCTGCCACAATATTGCCAGACAGGGCAATCGAACCGCCCGGGAAAAGTTTGCCCGCCCTCAACCCGTTCAGGTCAGGCAAGCCGGCCGCAGTGCCCGCCGCAGACAAGCGCGCAGTCGACCCGATCTCTACTGTAGGCCGCGCCGAAGAAACTGTTAGCGACTCTACACTGGATAAAGGGTAAGAACTTTTACCATCGATTTTGATCGAGCCTCCCGGTGCAATGATCGATCCGTTGATCTTCACGACATCGCCTTTCAGCGAAACACTAGCTCCAGCCTCGGTCGTGATTCGAGAACCAGCCAATATCTCCACGAGGCCCAGAGCTTCGATAACATTCTTGGTAGAACCATCGTCAAAACCAGTGGCCGAGAGATTCAATGAAACCGCCTGGCGATCACCGGCAAATTCAGAAACCAATGGAACGAAAACATCCGTGCCCATACGACGAAACACTGGATCATTGACGCTAGCACGCGATTGCTGAACGAGCGTTTGAGCCGATGTTTGGATGTCACCCGCAACAACAACACCCGCCAAGTTATCGTTATCCGCATCTCGTCCCCCGAGCCCGATGAGATTGTAGGAAGAAAAACCACCAGATTGGAAGAAACGCGGGGAGAGGTTGATGCCGGTGGATGGTCTGCTGGTTCCACCCAGATGGATGAAATTGGACTGCAAGGTGAGCGAGCCACCCTTGGTTCCTGAGAAAGCCTGCAAAGTGCCCTCCAGTTGCAAAGGCCCTCCGACGGACGTCTCCAAATTCTTATCCCGTCCGGAGAGGATTGAAATTGAGCCTCCGTCGCCAAAACTGAACTTATCGCCGCCGAAGGCAAACACGCCGCCACTGGCATCAATAACAGAACCGGAGGGAAGTTGGACCGCGTAGCCTTCCAGATGAACAGATCCACCGTCGGTAAGGACGGGGCCGTATGTTTGGTTATCCGCAAAACTGCGGTCATCCACCATCATGCCAGACACATCGATGCGCGCACTGTTGCCCAACGCTACCGACCCACGGCCAGGCTGGACGGGTGGAGGGGGATCAACAGCAGTGCTTCCGATGACCAATCGGCCGGTATCAAGGAGTTCACGATAAAGGTAAGGTGAAAAGTTGTAGGCCGTCAGGGTCACGTCCCCTCCCGCGATCGTGATCGTTCCGTCCACGCGGACATTTTTCGCACTGACCGCAAGCTCTCCGCCGGGTCTCAACCGGATCGAAGTTTCGGCACCAACGAAAAAATCACCGTCAGCATTTTCTACATCCAAGTTCCCGAAGCCGCCTTCATCCTCGTCGAAAATGGCCTCACCGAGAGTGAACGTGCCGCGAAGAGCCGCCGGCAGCGCGACCGGCTCCCCGTTGACCAATTCAAACTCCGGCAAAA
>CAZZBA010000488.1:0-2851 GCA_964652765.1 uncultured Victivallales bacterium
GGGGGGGATTCGAACCCCCGGTAGCGCTTTAGGCACTACGGCGGTTTAGCAAACCACTGCTTTCAGCCACTCAGCCACCTCTCCAAAAATTAAGTACGCGTGTAAGGTACTGATTGTGTGTCCGAATAACAAGCATATATTGAAGGCAATGTCAGAAAACGGTTTATCAGCGAAACCCTGATTGAAAAATCAGGCGGAACCGGATGACGTTTGGGGTGTTATTTCCCCGTGGTTCTGCTATATTATGGACGTTATCGGGAGTCGATAAACGAGAGGTTTATCCGACGCTGAATCGGAATGAACGGATAACAAGGTAGGGGGTCATGGTTTATCTAGGGGCTGTGACAAGTGGTGTTGTCTTTGTGTTGCTGTTCTTCGGCGCGGCAACCATACTGTCCTACATCTTCCGGTTCTTCAGGCGGGACTGAGTTCCGCTATCAGGTGGTGCTATCAGGTGGTTGCTATTTGCCCCTGTCTGTGCTTATCTTCACTCCTGTGGTTTGCGTTTTTGGCACCCGCATTGGAAGCGTGTGCGGACGGGTAAGCGACCGGGGGCGTGGGTGAGCGATTTTTCCAACATGGTGTTTGATCCTGCCTGGCGGACGGCGGATGTCTCGCTGGTGGAGGCGGGCGCGGGCACGGGAAAGACGTACAACATCCAGAACATGTATCTGCGGCTGGTGGCGGCGCAGGGCCTGAAAGTGCAGGAGATCCTGGTTGTGACCTTCACCGAGGCCGCCACGCATGAGCTTCGTCAGCGTTTGCGGCAGATCCTGGTAAAATGCCGCGAGTATCTGGAGGGGCGTCTGCCGGACACGGATCCGGAGCGGGGGCGGATTGAAAAGACGCTGGCGGTGCCGGAGACAGACGCGCCCTCTGACGGTTTTTCTTCGGCTATGCCGGCGATGGCACGGCAACTGCGGCGCGTGCGTCTGGCGTTGACGGATTTCGATGCGGCGGCGATTTTCACGATCCACGGTTTCTGTCAACGGGTGCTTGACCGCTACGCCTTCGAATGCGGGCACGATCCGGAATCGGAATTGATGCCGGATGCGGATGCCCTGATTACCGAGGTTTGTCTCGACTGGTGGCGGCGGCAGCATTACGGGGCGGCGTCCGTGGCGCGCCGGATGGTGTTCAATTCACCAGCGGAGCTGGCCGGTCTGGTGCGCGAGATCCTGAAGCGGGTGGATGCCGTGGTGCTGCCTGCAGGCGAGGCGGCTGAGACCGAGGCTGACCGGCTTGCGCGGTTTATCGATCAGGCGGAACGGATCGGTGCGGATGAGGCGGCGGGTGATCCGCCGTGGAAGCTCTGGCGCGGGAAGCCGGTCGTGGCTGCCGTGGCCCTGAGCGAGGCATTGTCGGAAGTACGACGGTCAGTCGCGGCGGGGGACGGTGTGGAGGGGCTCCTCTTGCGTGCGGTGACGGAACTGGATGCGGCGGCGGCCTTTGATCCGAAGCACCCCGGTCGCCATGACGGGTTGGTTGGTACGCTGGTTGAAGTCCGTCAATCCCTGGCGGCGCGCATGGCAACGGTGGCCCGTGAATTGGCGGATAAGGTTCTCCAGCGCATCCGCGAGGCGTCGCTGCTGACGTATGACGCAATGCTAACGCATGTGCGCGACGCGCTGCGCGGCGTGAACGGGGCGAGGCTGGTTGACGCGCTGCGCGGCGAGTTCAAGGCGGCGATGGTGGATGAGTTCCAGGATACGGATCCGGTGCAGTACGACATCTTCCGGACGGTGTTCGGTGTGTCTGACGCGGCTATGCCGCTGTTGTATGTCGGCGACCCGAAACAGGCGATCTACGGGTTCCGCAACGGTGATATCTTCACCTACTATGCCGCCAGCCGCAACGTGGCGGCGGATCGCTTGTACCGTCTGACGACCAACTACCGGTCCGAGGATGCGCTGGTGGCGGCGGTGAACGCCATTTTCGCGGACGCCCAAGACGATCATGGGTCCGCTGCCGGCGCGTTTCTGAACATGAATATCCGCTACGAGCCGCTGGCCGCCAACGGGGTGGAGCCTGCCAGGCGGCTGCTGGAGCATGGACAGACGGATGCAACGCCATTGCGGCTCTGGCGCTATGCCAGCGAGGGGGGACGTCTGCCGGGAATGGACAGTCCGGTCGCGCAGGAGATGTACGCGGATGTGGCGGAGGAGATCGTGAGGCTGCTGTCGGATGCTGGTACGCGCATCGGTGAGCGTCCGGTCAGTCCCTCGGACATCGCGGTGCTAGTGATGACGCATGCCGAGGCGGAGCGAATCGAGCGCGAGCTGGCCAACCGGGGCGTGAATGCGGAACGGCAGGGGACGGGCTGCATCTTCGACACCGACGAGGCACGGCAGATAGCGCTGGTGATGCAGGCGATGCTGATGCCGCGTGATCCGGCGGCGGTGCGCGCCGCGCTATGCACGGCACTGATGCCCTGCGGCGAGGAGGAGGTCCGGCGGTTTGCGGATGATGGCGGCAGTGCCGGGCTGGACTCGGGCTCGTTCGATGGGTGGCTGGAGCGGTTCCGCGCAGCAGGCGAGCGCTGGGTGCAGGGGTCCTTCATCCAGGCTTTCCGCTTGCTGGCCGAAAGGGCGGGTCTGCGGGTGCATCTGCTGCAAGGTGGGGATGGGGCGCGTGCCGTCACCAACGTGCTGCATCTGGCGGAACTGGCGCATCAGGCGGCTGTGTCGATGCAGCTTTCGCCGCCGGGGTTGTTGCGGTGGTTCGTGCGGCAGCTTGACAAGGAAAGCCGTGACCCGGATGATGAGCGGTTCAAGGTGCGCCCGGCCAGTGATGACGAGGCCGTCAAGGTGATGACGGTTTTCAAAGCCAAGGGGCTGGAATTCCCGATCGT
>CAZZBA010000489.1:0-305 GCA_964652765.1 uncultured Victivallales bacterium
CGGGCGAGTTGATGTACATGCTGATGTCCTTTTCCGGATCCTCCGCCTGCAGGAACAGGAGCTGAGCGATAATCAGGTTGCTGATATCATCGTTGATCCCGCTGCCAATGAAAATGATCCGGTCCTTGAGCAGCCGCGATAATATGTCATAGGCCCGCTCGCCACGGCCGGTCTGTTCGACCACCATCGGCACCAGTTGATTGAATGTATGCATGTTTATTCCCCTGCCCCTTCTATATAAATTAAACGTTTTACTTGATCTTGGCCTGGCCCAGCAGGAAGTCCAGCACGCGGGCATGCCGGAT
>CAZZBA010000489.1:355-2849 GCA_964652765.1 uncultured Victivallales bacterium
GGCGCAACTGATCCATGCCCCCGTCCTGCTTCTCGATCTCCGCGCGCAGCTTGTCGGCCGTCATGCCGTAATGCGTGGACATGACTTCGAGTTCCTTGCCGACATCCTCATCGGAAACCGTGATGTTCTCAGCCTTCGCGATCGACTGGCTGACGTACTGCAGCTTGACCCGCTCCAGTGCCTGCTGTGAGACCGAACCCATGATCTCGTCGCGATGCTTCTCAAGCATCTCCCGTGTGCCGCCGGCCCGGGCCATGCGGTTGAGCAGCGAGCGCAGCAATGCCGAGGTCTCCTGGGCCACTTGCGACTCCGGGGCTTCCAGCTTCGTGTTCTCCATCAGGAATTTCACGATCTCCTGCCGCTGCCGGTTATCCTCGGACGCCTTCTTCTCGGCCTCCAGCCCCTCGCGCACCTGCTGCCGCAAGGCATCCTTCGAATCCACCCCTAGTTCCTTCAGGAACGCCTCATCGATTTGCGGTGCATTGATCCGGCGGATGGCCTTGACCGTGACCGTGTAGACGGCATTCCGCCCGGCCAGCTCAGCAACCCGGTAGTCCGCAGGGAACGCGACATCCAGCGAGATCGTCTGGCCGATGGTCGTTCCGGTCAAGGCCGCATTCAGCCCGGGAAGGAACTCCGACTCGGCCACGACCGGCAGCCAGAAATCCTCGCCGGAAGCCATTTCGGTCTCCTTGAGCCCCATTCCACTCATCGGTTGCCCGTCACAGGTGCCGGCATAGGTGACCTGCGCCATGTCCTGTTCCTGGACGCTGCCCTCGGGTAGATCCTCATAGCGCGAGTGGCGTTTGAGCATCTGGTCAAGCCCCTTGTCCACGTCCTCCTCGCTGACCTCCAACTGCACCGCACCAACCGTGATCTTGTGGTATTTCGGCAGCTTGAACTCCGGTGCAACATCCAGGACGACCTTAAACGAGAACCCGTGATCAGGCGACAAATTCACCTCGTTGACACCGACAACGGCCACCGGCTCGAGCGACTCCTGCTTGAGCATCTTCTGGTAGGCATCCGGCAGCAACTGGTCCTGCGCCTGCTTGACGATTTCCTTGCGGAAACGCGACTCGACCAGCGCGACCGGGGCCTTGCCCGGGCGGAACCCTGGAATTTTCGCCTTCTTGCAGAAGTGCTTAACCACACCATCATATTCCGGACGCACGTCCGCCGCCGGCACCGATATATCAACCGTCAACCGGCAGCCGCCGGTCTTGTCAACCTTGACATCCATGATCATTCCCTTCGCTTTCTAGACACAAAAAGTTAAGTATGCTAAACCATAACCGGACAGATGTAAACAGTAAACCCTTGAGCGCCCGGCTACTCCTTCATGGAGAGCAGGAACTCGGCGTTGCTGCTGGTCTTGCGCAGGCGGTTGACGATCATCTCCATCGCCTCGACCGGAGGCACCCCGGTGATCGCGCGCCGCAGCGTCCAGACTCGGCTCAACTCGTCCGGATGCATCAGGAGTTCCTCCTTGCGAGTTCCGCTCTTGTCGATATTGATCGCCGGGAATACCCGCTTGTCGCTGATCGCGCGGTCAAGACACAGTTCCATATTGCCGGTACCCTTGAACTCCTCGAAGATCACGTCGTCCATTCGGCTACCGGTTTCCACCAGTGCCGTGGCGATAATCGTCAGGCTGCCGCCGTTCTCGATGTTCCGGGCCGCGCCGAAGAAGCGTTTCGGCTTGCTCAGCGCATTGGCATCGACACCGCCGCTGAGGATCTTCCCGCTGTGCGGCTGCACCGTGTTGTAGGCGCGGGCCAGGCGGGTGATGCTATCGAGCAGGATGACGACATCCTTGCCGAACTCGACCATCCGCTTGGCCATCTCGATCACCAGCTCCGCCACCTGCACATGCCGGGCGGGCTCCTCGTCGAAGGTCGAGCTCAGCACATGGGCCTTCGTGCTGCGGATCATGTCCGTCACCTCCTCGGGACGCTCGTCGATCAGCAGGGTAATCAGATAGGCCTCCGGATGGTTGGCGGTGATGCTGTTGGCGATCTGCTGCATCAGCACGGTCTTGCCCGTGCGCGGGGCGGCCACGATCAGGCCGCGCTGGCCTTTTCCGATCGGCGTGAAAATGTCCATCACGCGCATCGAGATGCCCTTCGGATCGCATTCGAGCTGAAGGCGCTGGTCCGGGAAAAGCGGAGTCAGGTTCTCGAACGGGATCTTCGTGCGCGCATTCTCGGGCTCCTCGCCGTTGACCGCGTCCACCCGGGCCAGCGCGAAGAAGCGTTCTTTCTCCTTCGGTTCCCGGATCTGTCCCTTGATATGGTAGCCGGTCCGCAAGGCCAGCCGGCGGATCTGCGCCGGCGAGACGTAGATATCCTCGGGGCAGGACAGGTAATTGTTGCAGGCGGAGCGCAGGAAGCCGAACCCGTCCGGCAGGATCTCCAGTACGCCTTCGGTAAGTACGCTGCCATTGCACTGGGCATGCGCCTTCAGGATCTCGAAGATCAATTCCGACTTGCGC
>CAZZBA010000490.1:0-2845 GCA_964652765.1 uncultured Victivallales bacterium
CAGCTTCTCGACCTACGAAAAATGCCGATTTTAGCTCCGAACGGGGAAAGACGGGCTAGGCGTACGGAGAATATGTTTTCCGGGTTCAGCTTCACGGTCACCCGAATACCCATGGCATCGGCCAGGGCTCTCACGATAGATAGTCCAAGACCGGCATGGGTCCCCCCGGTACGCGCGGCGTCCTTACGCCAGAAACGCTCGGATACATGCTGGATATCCTCTTGCGTGAGGCCTTCGGTTGGGTTGCTTATGACCATTTCCCATGTCCCGTCCGCGGTTTGTGCGCCTTCGCAAATCACGTTCGCATCAGGGGGACTGTACGATGCCGCGTTGTCCAGCAGATTGTGGATAAGCATATCGAGCTTAGCCTCATCTGAGCGAAGCACCAACGATTGCACGATACGGTTGTCGAGGCGGATTCCACTGCACCCGTCACTTGAAATATGAGACCAGCAGGAATCGACAAGTGCCGCCAATCGGACGTCCGAGTGAAGAATATCCACCGCGCCACGTTCAAGCCGACTCAAGTCGAGAAGTCCGTTCAGCATCCGTTCCATATTGGCAGCGGAAGTCCGGAGGTTCTCGAATCGTCTGTTCACAAGAGCAGGATCGTCTGACCACTTGGCCCCGACTTCACAGGCCGCACGGAATTCCGCGACCGGTGTGCGCAGTTCGTGAGCGGCATCGCTGACAAATCGTCGTTCACGAACGAACGCGGCTTGAAGAGCAGCCATGAACTCGTTCAGTGTGGATGGAATCGATGCGATCTCGGCGGGGGCGTCGGGCAGATCAATCCGCTCCGTCAGGCACTCTGGCGTGAGTTTTGCTATCTGTGTATTCAATCGCGCCATTGGACGGAATGCTTTGCGCAGTGCATGGCGAACGAGCAGGACAATCAGGGCAATCAGCAGGATATTCATTAAGGCAAGCGATGCGTAGACGCTCAGAAGCAGGGCGTCCAGGCCTTCCCGGCTGCGCGCTACTACCAGCACGACAAGTTTCGAATCATCATCATCCGGCATCAGGACTCCAGCTCCCTTGCCGATCGTGTTATTTGTGCCTGTTGCCCGTGGTCGAAAGGCAAGTTGAATAAAGCGACCCGACCGCCCGTCAGGAAGGCGATAGTTCATCAAGGCAGGCATACTGGTGGCAAGCGGGAGGAATGGCAGATCGTTTTCTCCCAATGTGCTGCAGCGCCTGATTGTGGTTCCGTCCCGGAGTCGGAACTGGAAGTATTCGGCGTTCTCGGGAGTGTCGAATTCCGGTAGCAATTGGGAGCTGAAGTCCGCCTCGACGGAAATCCCGTCGTGCACAACCAGAGTTGCCAGCAGTCTCGCCTTTGTCTCAAGGTCCGCATCGAACTCGCGAATGTCGAGATGACGAATGGCCAGTCCAAGCAGGATGCTTCCAACCGCGAGAACCGTTGATGCCCCCCAGATGATCCGAGAACTGAGATACTGGCGGATGGATTTCATATGGCCCTATCTATGTAGTATCCGTAGCCCCGTCGAGTCTTGACGACATCATCATCCCCTTCAACGGCGATTTTCTTCCGAAGATTGCACACCATGACCTGGATGGTGTTGATGCTTGGTGCGCCATCGCTGCCGCGCGAGGCATCGAGCAGTTGTTCGGCATTGATCACGCGTCCCCGGTTGAGCACGAGAACCTCCAGAATGGCATATTCACCAGGAGTCAAAAGAATCGTGCCCACGCCCCGTCGCACCTCCCTGAGTGCCGTATTGATCGTCAGGCTGCCGACCGTAACAAGCGGGTTCTTCAAGTCGTATCGGCGACGGACTAAAGTGGCTATCCGTGCACACAGCTCATCGAATGAAAACGGTTTGATCATGTAATCGTCGGCACCAAGGTGAAGCCCGCGCACACGATCCTCGACTTGATCCTTGGCAGACAGGATCAACACATGCGTCTTCTTTCCGGATGCCCTCAACTCCCGCAGAACGGAGATTCCATCCATGCCGGGCAACATCAGGTCAAGGACGATCACGTCGTATTCCTTGAACCGGGCGTAGTCCAGGCCTTCCTTGCCGTCGCCGACGGCGTCCACCCCATAACCCATTTTCGACAGGCCGTCCTGCAGCGTGTCGCGCAAGGATCTTGAATCTTCAATCAAAAGGATATTCATTGCAGGGCATACTCCGGAACATAGCTTAAGATATGCTTAAGGTCGGGACTATGCGGTGGTCGAGCATGCGTTCGCCGTCGAAGACAAACCAGCCACTGAATCGGGTGCGGTTGAGCATCAGCGGGATCCAGTAGCGGTCGTCGGTCCACATCCGGTCGTAGGGGATTTTCCCCAAGTCCGCCCAGAGCGGTAGGGCTTCGTCTGTTTCCTGAGGTTCCCCTTCGTGGGAGGCGGCACGGAATACAGTACAGTGGATCGAGAGTCCGTCTACAAACTGGAAGAAAAGCTCGCCGCTATAGTCGATGTCGCCCGGGGTGATGCAGAGTTCCTCCTGCACTTCACGTACCGCCGCGGCAAGCGGGGTCTCGCCAGGCTCGAGGCGTCCGCCGGGACCGTTGATCTTGCCGGCTCCGAGTCCGCGCTTCTTGTGGATCAGCAGAACCCGGTCATGCTCGATCACGAACAGCAGGGTGGCCCGCTGCTGCGGCTGCCAGGTCATCCAGTCGATATCGCTGACTTTATGCATGACTACAGCGAAAGACGGTACTGCAGGCGTGCGCTGTCCTGACGCCCCAGCCAGGCGCGTGGATGGAGTTCCCTGGTCGCTTTCAGCAATGCCGAAATGGAGAATGATTCCTCGTAGCGGTAGATGATGATTTCGGGAACATCGAGCAAGGTGCGAGTCTGGCTGATCGCGTC
>CAZZBA010000491.1:0-2844 GCA_964652765.1 uncultured Victivallales bacterium
CTTACCGCGTGACCTTTTCATACAACAGGTGTTGCATTAGCCGGTCGCGCGCGGGCCATGTATCCTGTAATCCTGTCGAAATAAAAAAGAGAGGATCAGCAAGAGTATGGGGACGTTCAGGATGGACGAAAGGCCATTGCAAGACATTTATCTGCTGCACCACAGTCACTATGACCGCGGGTATACGCACTCGCCGGTCGTGATCGACCAGTTGCAGGTGGATTTTATCAATCAGGCGATCGAGATGCTGGAAGCGACCCGTGATTGGGAGGCTGCCAGCCAGCCTCGCTGGACGATTGAGGTGCATGAGCAGTTGCGTCGCTGGCTGGAGTATGCCGATGCCGCGGATATCCAGCGGATGCGGGACCTCGTTTCCGCTGGACGGATCGGTCTGGGTGCCATCCAGTACAACACCACCCCGCTCAGTTCGGTCGAATCGCTGTGCAAGCAACTGGTGACGATTCCAAGCTACCGCCGCGAGTTGGGCTTTCCCGTCCGTGTGGCATTCCAGCATGACGTGACTGGCGTTCCCTGGGTGATGTCGGATTTACTGCTGGATGCCGGTGTCGAGTTGCTGGTCATGGCGATCAACCTGCACACGGGCGGCAACGGACCCAAGCGCCCGGGGTATTTCAAATGGCTCACCCCGCGCGGGCGGATACTCAATGTGTTCAGCGGCCATCACTACGGGACGTTCGATGCGATTACAGAACCTGTAACCACCCCGCTGCCGTCGATGAAAGCGCAAATCGACACTTTCTGGCAGGGTGTTGTTGATGGCGGTTATCCCCACGATTTCCTGTATCTTACGACAACACATTCGCCGGTAGCCGACGATAACGGCGCGCCCTGCATCATGACGGCAGAGAAGGTGCGGGAGTGGAATCGTCAACCGGGGTATCCGCCCATCACCTACGTGACGCCGGAACTGCTGCTGGAGAAGCTGCGCACCATCCCCGATTCCCGGATCCCCGAACATCGCGGCGACTGGACCGATTTCTGGAACTATGGCGCTGGCAGCACGGCATTGGAAACGGCCATGAATGGCGACAGCAAGCGCAAACTGTTTGCCTCGGCGCTGCTGGGGGCGCGCCTGCCGGACGATCGCAGGCTGAAAGCACTGCAGCGTCGGGCCTGGGATGAGGTGATCTGCTTCGAGGAACACACCTGGGGGATGGCCCCGCAGGCCAGCAATCCGAACCATGCGCACTGCGTCACGGTGGCGATGCATAAGCGCAACCTCGCCCATACGGCGCAGGAGCTGGCCCGATATGTCCTGGCCAGTCGCCTTGCGTCGCATGCCTGGAATCCGGTGATGCACCGCACGGAAGGGCTGCTGGCCGTCAATCCGTCGGCGATGGCTAGGCGGGTGACTCTTGCCTTGCCACCCCGGTGGACAGCGATCTATGGGCACCTCCATGGATTCCAGTATCGGCATTCGGAAGTTTTCAACCTTATGGGAGAGCTGCAGGAATTTCAGCCATCCGGCGGTAGGCAGATCGAGGTTGAATTGGCCCCGTTCAGTGTTGTCCGCATTCCATGGGAGGCTTGTCCGGAACCGCAGGCGGACGCGAGTCTGCTTGAGGGGGTTGCCGCAGGCGGGTCGCACTTCGTGGAGTCGGCTACCCATCGGTTGGTCTATCAGCCCGGGGATGGCCGCATCCTTAGTCTGCTGGACAAGCAGACGGGGTGGGAGGCGGTCTTGCCGGATGACGACTACGACCTGCTTACGCCTGTGCACGAGAAACCGGACCCAGCCGTCGATGGCTCGCGCCAGTCCTACTATCGGCGCGATTGTGACAAGGAGCGTCGCCTCGGTTCGTGCTGGAACCCGGACTGGAAGGCGCTGCGCAGCGGTCCTTCGGCGTTTCTTGGCTGCCGAGTAATGCGCACGGCCAGGACGATCAGCCTGGTGCGCGAGTATGCCATCGAGGGCGCGTCGCGCGTGATCCAGAAATTCGACCTCTCGGCGGATTGCCCATGGATTGAGGTCGGGATCATCATCCACAAGGACCGGGTTGAACCCCCGGAATCCCTTTACTTCGCCAGTCGCTTCAATCTTCAGGCGGAGTGGGAGGCCGAGTTCGACGCCTCGGGCATTCCGGTACGGCTGGACACAGACCAGCTTGAACAGACCAGTCGCGGCTGGGTGACGGCCGAGGCCTTTACACGGATGGCCGACCGCTCGCATCAAGTGGCGGTTTTCGCCCCGGATATCCCGCTCGTGCAATTCGGCACGTTCCATTTCGGTAAGCCGCCGGTGGCGATTCCGCGTCCGGCAGCCCCCCTGCACCTGCTCTGGGTCTGCAACAATTACTGGGAAACCAATTTCCCGATTACCCAGGAGGGGGTCATCCGCCTGAGCTGTGCCATCCATACCACCGGCTGCGCGGATCGTGGCGCGTTGTATCGTCTGGCCGACGCCTATGCCCGCAAACCACTGTTCCTTCCGCTGGCGAGTTGTCCGGGCCGTCGCGATGAACCGCTGTTACGGGTGAGCAATCCGGGGCTGCGGTTGGTTTCCGTCGATGCCGCCAGCTCGTGCGACGGCAACATCTACCGGCTGGCGAACTACCAGACAACCGTGCAGGAAGGCAAGCTGGATGTAGGCGCGAGGATTTGTTCAGCGGTGGTGGTGAGCCCCACCGAAACGGTACTGGTCGACTGCGAATTCGAGGACTCGACCGTCTGCTGTACCATTCCGCCAAACGCGGTCTTGTCGATCCTGGTGCGGACAAGAATATTATAAAAACCGGAAAACGTGAACGAGAACGGCGACGAGAGCGGATTACGAGTAGTGATTTGTCTCAATCGTTAACCTTTTCTTGAGAGGGGGTAGAGCGG
>CAZZBA010000492.1:0-2844 GCA_964652765.1 uncultured Victivallales bacterium
CCAGGCCATTCAGTTTCGGCATCTGCATGTCCATCAGGATCAGGGCGTAGCGGTTCTGTTGGGCCAGCGCCAATGCTTCCGCGCCATCTTCAGCCAGATCGACCACCAGCCCCACATCCTCCAGCAAGCCGCGCGAGACTTCCTGATTGACCGGCTCGTCTTCCGCCAGCAGGACGCGTGTGCCGGCGAATTGGGATTGCAGGCGTTCGTCGGCGGATTGAACAGCAAGAGTCGGCGCTGGCGAGACGGCGTCGCTACCCGTCTTGCCCAGCCGCACGCTGAACCAGAACGTGCTGCCCTGCCCCGGCGTGCTCTCGACGCCGATCTCGCCGCCCATCATCTTGACCAGGCGCTTGCTGATCGCCAGCCCCAGCCCGGTGCCGCCGTACTTGCGGGTCATCGAGCCGTCGGCCTGCTCGAAAGCGGTGAACAGGCGTTTCTGGTCTTCGATGGCGATGCCGATGCCCGTGTCTTCCACCGCGATGCGCAGCAGCATGTCCGTGTCGCTTTCCTCGACGATCCGGGCGCGCAGAGTGATTGTGCCCCGTTCGGTGAATTTCACCGCATTGCTGGCAAAGTTCAGCAGAATCTGCCCCAGCCGGGTCGGATCGCCACTCAAGCGCATGCCGGGCAAACCGGCGGGCAGGTCAATGTGAAGCTGCAGCCCCTTGTCGGTGATCCTTTTGCCGATCAGGTTCATGAGGTTTTGCAGCAGCTCGCCGAGCTTGAATGTGACGACTTCCAGCGTTAGCCGTTCGGCCTCGATCTTGGAGATGTCGAGGATGTCGTTGATGACGTGCAATAGATGCTGCGAGGCTCGATCGATCTTGCTGAGTTGGTCGATGAGTTTGGGCTCGCTGGCATGGCGCAAGGCCAGGCTGGTCATGCCCATGATGCCGTTCATCGGCGTGCGCAGCTCGTGGCTCATGTTGGAGAGGAAGGTGCTTTTGGCCCGATTGGCCGTCTCGGCGGCTTCCTTGGCGATGGAGAGGGCGGCCGTGCGCTCCGCGATCTGGGTTTCCAGATGTTGCTGATATGTCTGCAGTTCCTTTTGCTGGCGAACCAGGCTGTCCAGCATGGTGTTGAACTGTCGCCCCAGGCGGGCCGCCTCGTCGTCGCCGGCCAGATCGACACGCTGCTCCGTCTGGCCGGCTTCCACCGCATCGGCCACCTGTTGAATGGCACTCAGGCGGCGGGTCAGGTAACGGCTGGTCCAGAGGGCGACCAGGCTGCTCAGCACGATCGCCAGCACCACATGGATCAAGGCATCGCGGGCCATCTTGTTCAAGCTCGCTTCAATCGATATATGGCTCAGGCCGATGCGCACCCAGCCGAGGGTTTCTCCGCCCATCAGGATGGGGTTGGCAATGTCGATCATCGTCTCGTCCTGGCGCAGTATCTTTAATTCGGCGACATCTGGTAGATCGCTTAGGTAGGCACCGCGCCGGTTCGGCTCGTTATGCGCCAGCACCAAGCCGCTTGGGTCGAGCACAATGGCGTGGCGCAGGTCGGGGTAGGAGGCCAGCCCGTCAACGATTTCCTGCAAGCCCGCATAGTCACGCGCGGCGACCCAGACGGCGGACGAGGTGGCGACACTGCGCGCCAGCGAGGTTGCCTGCCCGGCTTGCTGCAGATGGATCGCATGATGTTGGTGACGCGTCATGTCCGCTACGAACAGCGCTACCACCACAGTGATGACGCTGACCATGCCGAATATCAGTTGGCGGCGCAAGGAGCCAACGAGGAGGCGTTGCAGCGGTTTTAGCAGCGGTTTTAGCATCTGTTTCAATGCTTACTTGCTTTCCACTGGTCGCACGGTTTTTTCGAAGGTGGCGATGTAGTCGCGCACCTGATTGTAGGTGGCATCGTCGGCCGCATGGAAACGGGCGGTGGCCATGCCGGCCAGAATCGCCTTGCCCTCTGGCGTGCTGGCTAGATCGAGCAACACCTGGCGGATCTTCTCGCGGATGGCAGGCGGCAGATCGTCACGCACCATCACTGAATTGTTCAGCAGCGAGGGCGTTTCCCAGATCACCTGGAGTTGCGCGGCCTCGGCCGGGTGATCCTTCTCGAACAGACGCCACGGCGGCGGCCAGGTGGCGGCCGCCGCCGATTGGCCCAAGTAGGCATTCATGATTGAGGACTCTTGCGAACCGACATAGACGTTGCGGATGTCCTTCATCACATTGATGCAGTTCTGGTGCAGGAAGTATTGCGGCATGATGCAGGCCGCCAGCGCGGTGTGCGCCGGATAGCTGACGACTTTGCCTTTGAGGTCAGCGGGGGTCTTGATGCCGCTGTCCTTGCGCACGATAAAAATCCCTTTGAAGTCGGCAGCATCACCGGCCATGGCGATGACGCGATAGCCGGCCTTGACCGCTTCAAGCGTCTGCCAAGGGTTAGGTAGCAGCAGTTCTGGCCCGCGGGCGCGGAATTTTTCCTCATAGGCCTGGTAGTTGCGCGAAGCTTCCAGTTCGATGCGCACGCCGGTCAGCTGGCGGTTCAGGTGATTGACTAGCGGCTGGTAGGCAACAGCGAGTTTTTGCGGGTTGTGTAGGGGATGCACGGCAAAGCGATAAACCGGCGCGCTTGCGCCAGTGGGTGCCGTGCTGTACTGCAAGGGTTTGTCAGGCGTCGGTGCGTCGCAGCCGCCCAATAGCAGGGCGAAGAGTGGAACGATGAAAGTGGTGAGGATGTTCATTTAAAAGTCGGCGCGGGCAAGACCGCGCCATTTCCCGTTTGTGCCTTGCCGAGCCGCACGCTAAACCAGAAGCTGCTGCCTTGCCCTGCCGTGCTTTCGACGCCGATCTCGCCGCCCATCATTTCGGCCAGCCGCTTGCTGAT
>CAZZBA010000493.1:0-2818 GCA_964652765.1 uncultured Victivallales bacterium
GCAATCCCCGCGCAGCGCTTTTCGATAAACGAAGGGACTAGGTTCGAAATACGGTTGCGTGCGAAAGTAGACGCAGCAAAAACGAAAGGGATAAACGTTCCTAAAATTGAAATTACCAAAGTTGCGCTGTTTGTTAACAAGCCTGTGTTGGCAACTCCAGCAATGAAATGTGGTTGGTGAAAGTGATAATAACAGGCAACCGGAAGCACAATGACACTGGCTACTACTGAGAGATAGAACAAACTAAAGGGATACTGGGTTCTTACTGACTTTAGATATTTGCTGCCATTTGCTATGCGCGCAGCTAACGAATACAGAAATTGACATGATACGCTCGTTAATTTCGGTACATTACATAAAAGTATCCCAAAGATTGATGCAAGTATTGCTGTCCATGCACGTGGGACGAGTATTGCATATGAAAGGCTGGCGAGGCAGCAAGCAACCAGTATACCTATAAGTGCATTAACCGAGCGTGGCAAAATCGCTTTTGTGTTGAGGTAGCATCGCATAAATCACTTGCTCTTGGGGGTGCTAACGGCAGAACTAGCTCTAAAAAGCCGCATAAGAGTCCTAAACAACTCTAAGAGAACAAATAGAAACAGGAATAATTCCGCTGTTGCGTTTAGTAATTCCCAAATGCTCATATCAGACGACAGAAGTTTGGATATTTCTGTTGTTGGGATAATGAGGGAAGGATAATTAAGGCCGCTTGACGTTAAGAAAAAGACTGCCTTTACAATCGTGAATGCGAGTATTGCTGAAATGATTTGCAACAGCATTTCTATAAGAATGTTGGCAGCATTCTTCATGGCCGGGAGATAGGATCGCACAACAACCAACAACTTGTCTGAGATAGATTTAATCTGAAGCATATCAGTTCGTCTCCTAGTTTTCACTACGTTTCAAAGCGTGAACATTTTTGATATTTGGTGCGCAATTTCATCACCCGGCCTCCACGGTGGCGATTTCTTCGGGGGTGAGGTTGTAGAGGCGGTAGATGATGGTGTTGAGGGCGGTTTCGCGGGTGGCGATGGTGGCGTCTAGGGCTGTGATTTCGTGGTCGAGTATATTCTTAGCGTCTTTCATGCGGCTTCTCCTGCCATGAAGGCGGGAAACTGTTTGCGTAGCATGCGGTTTCCGACGAGGGAATTTAGCATCGTGTAGTTTTCTTTCTTATACCGGATTCGTCCCGCGACAATGGCAGGGGAGACGTTTGCTCGAACCGCAAGCGCTCGTGCATTCGATGCGGTCGGATTCTCCATGATGCCTGATTGCTCCCATGTGGGTTCGGGTATCAAAAGCCCAGCGGCAAACCGATCCGCTTCCGTTTCCTTTTTGCTTTTTGATCGGTCAATATCCAAGTCATCCAGAAAGACCGTGTCATCCCCTTTTGCAAGATGCAAAACAACATGTGCCAACTCATGTGCCAGCGTGAACCAGAAGCTATCCAGTCGGTCATGGCGTAATGTCATGGCGATGACCGGATGCCCGTCAGGCCGCATCATGGCAAGTCCATCAATGTGTGTGCCTGGTAAATGTGCTAGGATGACAACAGCAATACCATTGCGCTCCAGTAACCGCCGCGCTTGCAGCGGACCATCCTCCAGGCGACTTAGGCTAATTACTGAACGCATCAGGGATTCCGTCATCGCCTCAGGCGCATACTCACCGACTGGAGCGTTTTCGCTGAGTTGTAAAACACGTGCCTGCCAAGCCCACAAGGCCAATTCATTTGCAGTGCTGCCTTTCCGGCCTCCCTGACGCGCCGCCATATCAAGCTCCCGGCAATCCCGGCCGCCTGGAAACAAAAGTGGGCCAAGGACCTCTTCACCGCGTTCTGCCAAGTCGTTGGCCCGTCCCGTAAACCCGGCGAACCAACCGCGCTTCAGCATCTCTGCCAATGGGAACTGATTCCAGTCGAGCCCATCATAAACAGGAGACAAGCTTTTCCCTGGCTCTTGAAGCAGAACGGCAGCCGGGATACCCAGCCCTCTATGCAGCCCGCGAATCATCGCCAGACTCAGCGGCCTTTTTCGACTCAACACCTCAGAGACTTTGCTTTTGTTGCCGATAAAGGGAATCAGATCAGCTTGCTTTAATCCCTGCTGCTCCATGCGGAATTTGATTGCTTCAATGGGGTCGGGCAAATCAATGGCATGATGCTCTGCCTCGTATTCTTCAACCAGATGCACCAGAAGCTCGCATTCGTCGCCTTCCGGCGTCCCGGGCTTCGCATCGAAGATATCCTCAATGCGTGCAAGGGCCGCCGCATGTTCGGCATCATTCTTTATTAGTTTGGCTTTCATCAAATGGTCTCCACGTTGATCTTGTCGTACTCGCGATGCGTCCCGATGAAACGGATGAATACCGCACCGCTGGCATAATTGATCCTGACAACCAAACGGTACTTATTCCCGCAAATGTTGAACACGACGCGCTCCGCATTGATAATGCTGGCTGACCCGTACTTTCCCTTCAGTTCCGCGCTGCTTTTCCATGAAGCGGCCTCAGCCTCATGAAACCATGCCTTAAGTGCCTCCGCCGCATCCGGGTGCTTCTCCCAAAATAACGTCAGCATCTTTCTTGAGATGACATGCATAGATTAACCGGTTCCCGTTATAGAAGTCAATACAATAGTTCCCAATAAGGGAACTATTGTCGAGTCGCTTTGCAAAACCCACCCCATCACCCCGCCTCCACCGTTGTAATCTCCTCCGGCGTTAGACGGTAGAGGCGGTAGATCTGGGTGTTCAGGGCTTGTTCTTGTTGGGCGATGGTGGCGTCCAGGGCGGTGATTTCCTGATCGAGGGCTAGG
>CAZZBA010000494.1:0-2809 GCA_964652765.1 uncultured Victivallales bacterium
GTGCGCCCGTCGGCCAGCACTATGCGGAATCCGCAGACCCCTCCTGTGGAAAGATCCTGCCATTCCTTCACCGGCTTCTCTCCATGGCGAGTCGGTACCAGTACTGTCACCACGGTCTGATTTCCTTTCCCCTCCCATTTGACGTGCAGATCCACGGACGCTTGCCGCTGGTCGCTCAAACCATGCGCATACCAGCCGAGAGCCGGTTCATCCTCCTTGCCCCAGTAGGCCGAATAATGGAGCGGCATCGAGGCGAAGTGGCGGAGAAGAAGGTTCGGTCCATTCGGATCGGTCGTTTGAACGCAATGGGCCGCCTCATCAACTTTCACCTGATCCTGGCTGAAACCGGAGGCTCCTGGAGGCGGAAAATGCCACATCTGGGTGTATTGGCGGGATGCCTGGCCGGCGGACGGCTCCACCAGCATCCGGTCGGTGACCACCCAAAGGGGTATGTCGCCGCGGAGGAAGAGCAGTTGCCGCTGATGGATCACTCCCGTATCGATGGCCTGCCTGCCCTTCTTGTAGTGATTGAAATTTTCGCCGTACCCGGAATCATGGACGCCCTCGCCCAGATCGAACGTGGCGGACGTATGCCAGCGCAGCGGAATCGGTTGCCGATAGGCGCGAAGCGCCACCCCATTCACCTGGGTCTGACGCTGGCCATTGACGATCACGGTGTTGCATTTATAGGCGGAATCCTCATCAAAGTAGTGGCGGACGGTATCAGGCATCGTACCGAACCCGTAGGTGGCAGGCCCGGCGGTGACGATTAGCCGCCGTCCAAATGCGGCAAGCTGAATACTATTGCGGTCACGCATGCAATGACCGCGCCCAGGCCGAGCACCCATGAAAAAAGCGTAGGGCGAATCCCAGTTCCAATTTTCTCGAAAGACATAATAACCACTGTATGGAAACGCGACCGACGTGAACGACAGGGGGGCATCACCCGGCACCCCGAACAGATGGGCGATGATTTTAGCACGGGTCGCTTCTGCACTACCAGAGAACATGTTTTTCAGCATTTGATCACGCCAGGCATCACGTACTGAGACACTTTGCCAAAGCGCCTTTACGTTCGGCCCGGCATAGTTTCCAAGCCGTGGCAGGTCGCCCCAGGGGGTGGTCAGACCAGTCAGTAGACTATATAACCGTGCGACCGTTGCATTTACTTCTCGGCACCAGGAGGGGCGGTGCTCGGGGTAAAGCGCGGTCAGTTCGCTCAGGATTTTGGCGTCGTTGAAGTTGTAGTTGAACGACTGCTCCAAGTCGCCGCCGTCTGCGTGGAAAGCGCCAGTCGCCACATCCAGAATGGCGGTGGCTGCGGCTTGCTGCAGGTCTGGAGCTTGCTTTAGCGAATCAAAGGCAAGGGCTGCCAGGAGGAGGCTTTGCAAACCGCCCAGACGCTGGTTGGGTACCCGACCGGCCTTGGCGAACATGACCAGACCCGTCGGACTGTCCGGCCACTCCAGGGTGACGGCCTGGGCAATGCGGGCAAGCGTTTCCGGCGGGAAAAGGGCCAACCCGGCGGGCGTGACCGTGCCATTTCGGGGAACCAGCACCGTCTGCCATTGTTGAGCGAAATCGCCTTCGCGCGGCTGGTCGTCCGGCAGCAGTTTGGCAAAGGCGCCCAGACCGCGCACCGCAGAGGCACCAATATCCCAGGAGGCGGAGTTGACGATGGAACCGTTGTCCGCAGCCTGTCTGGCGAAATCAAGATAGCGCTGGCAGATCTCGAACCGTCCGGTTTTCAGACACAACGCCGCCATGCTGGAGCCGCAGAAAAGAGTGGCGGCCTCGTCTGGAGTTAACGCCGGTTTGCCAGTCAGCGTTTCCGCCGCTTTCAAATTGACGGGAAAGATGTTATTCATGTGCCTGCCGAACTCACCGAGTGGCAAGGCACGCAGGCGATAGACGGTATAGTCGCGCAAAGCGGCCAGGGCGGCTTGGTGGTCCCCCTTGGCGACCAGTGCCTTGGCTTCCCACAGCCCGGGGGTGTCCAAGTTAACCCGGATCAGAAACTGGCTGGCGAAATCTGAGGTCTCCGCGGCGCACAAGGTATGGGCGAGAGCAGAAAAATACAGCAGGCTCAGAACGGCTGCCAGAAAATGATGTTGTTTTTTCATGGTTTCTTTTCCTTCATGTCCACATGATAAACCGGCACTGTCCCCACTGGGGTTTCCTTCCATGCGAAGCCTTCAGGAATCCGAATCGGCTGTACCTCGGCCAGACGCTGGCCATCCACGGCGAATTCGAAGTCTGCATTTGCGAATGTTTGCACGGCTCCGTTGATTTCGAGTTTACAGCAACCGGTCACCAGACCCCACACACAACCTTTGGCGTCCGTCACCACAAGCAGCATGTCAGCAGTTACGGTTACCGCCCCAGCTCTGAGCGCAACAGATTCAGGAGCCGATTGCCAAACGATGATGCCGCCGTCGCGCATGTTCAACTTGATTCCGACAACCGCGCCCTTGGACAGATTATCTACGGCAAGCAAAGGCGACTCAACTGCGGGTGACGGGCAAATGGCAGTGACCAGTTGCGACACCCCAGCTTCCCCTTTCCATGAACTCCAGATATCGGTCTTTGGATACCTGCGGCCGCCAATCCCAGGTGCCAGCCAGCCACGGGCCGGGTCAAGCTTACCATAAAAGCGCTCGTAGGCCAAAGGCGCATTGGCCGCCTGGTATAGGAAGAGGTTGGCACCGTTGGGATCGCGCGTGGCAATGGCCTGTGTGGCGGCGTCCACCACCACCTGCTCATCGCTAAAGCCAGCCGTATCGCCGTTTCGCGTCGGAACTACGGGCAG
>CAZZBA010000495.1:0-2802 GCA_964652765.1 uncultured Victivallales bacterium
TGCCCCAGGAGCGGCGGCCGGTTATGCCGCACGAACTGCGACAGGAGATCATCGCCCTCACTCGTCATTACCTTTCTTACGGGCGCAACATCTCGCCTGCAAGGAAACGAATTTTCGCAACCGAACTGCTGGCCTGGCTCTTTGACAATGGCCTGGTGCAGCAATCTTCGGGCGATGCGCCACAAGCGCAAATGATCAGCATCAGCCCGGCAATCGAACGCGTCTTTTCAAACAAATGTTTTATCACCAATGAGGAGGCTGCGCGGGTGTGCGGGCTCAGCCGCGACATCTTCATTCGAACATTCCGCAAGCTGATGGGCGTCAGCTTCCGCCAGTTCGCAGTTCGCTACCGGCTCAGCGGCGCGGCCGCGCAATTGCGCGAGGCCGAACTCCCCGTCAAAGCCATAGCACAAGAATGGGGTTTTACCGACGAGAGCCACCTCCACAGGCTCTTCATCCAGCACTACGGCTGCCCCCCAATCGCGTACAGGGAAGTACGCCGCTCATAGGTTAGCCCGCCTTTCTCACGCGTTGTGTTCGAATGGCGCCCTTCGGGCTTCGACTTCAGCGGCTTACGCCGCTTCCTCTCAGGGATCACCCGGTATGCGGCGATGCACGGTCCGTGGACCTTCTTTCTCAACCCGCCGGGTTACCGGAGGCCGAACGCGCGATTCCGCCCGGAGCAGCTTGCCGCCTGGAAGCATGAACAGCACTCCTTATTGAGCCGTTCGGCAAGTAGAATATACACGCTGGATGTCCAGGTGTAGGCTGGACAGCATAACGGTTCGCCGGTGACAGCGTTGTAATTCTCGGCGAAATCGCTCTTATCGGCCAGGTTGCAGAACCGCTGGGCGACCTCATCCGCAAACTCGCTGAAGCCTGAATCGTCAAGGCCGGCGATGGCAATGAACGTCGCGGGCGCCCAGATGGGGCCCATCCAGTACCCGTCTGCAATATACAACGGGCTGTCGACGCGTTCGGTGGCCAATCCCCAGTCGGTCAGGTGTCTTTCGATGCCCTGTTTCATGCAGTCGCGCATGGATTGCGGGAGCCGCTCACCCAGTATGATAGCCAGCCAGGGAACCAAACTCATCGTTTTGCCGGTTTCGCCGGTGATCCCGTGTTTGGGAACGAATTGGCCGCCATCACGCAGTTCATCCATCATATAACCGAAGAGTTCGTCGGCCCGACGTTTCCAATCCGTGGCTTCATCTGTTTTGCCCAGGGTGGTAGCCAGATCCGCGAGACAATCCATCTGGCGCGTCAACAGAGCGGACAGGTCAGGCGCTTCCAGCGGGACGCCTAGTTTGAACATGGTGCTGTTGTCCCAGCCGGAATCGTTGCCATGCAGGTAATACGGCAGACGTTCGCCTTCCATCACGCGGTGGGTCATCCACCAGTTGGCCTGGGCGGACAGTGAACGATACATGGTCTCCATGACGTCTGCCGATGGCCGCTCGGGAAGGCGCTTCAGCATCTCGCTGAAGATCCAGCCGTGGACTGGCGGTTTCGAGAAATTGTAGGTGATAGTCAGGTCGTTAATGCTGTCGGGATAGCATCCGAATTCATCCTGATGGTCCACCATGGTCAGCATCTGATCCAGTGCCAGTTCGGGATGGCCAGCGGACAAGGCCAAGGCGTTGAACGCGTGGTCCCAGCTCCAGACATTGCACATGGTGAATTTGCTCATGAACAGCGACGGCCGTTTGATCAGGCCACTGGGCTCGACGACTGCGCCCCAGTTAACGTAGGTTGCTTTGCGATGCGTATGCTTATCCTGCTCACGTACCGGCGGCATGGCAGCCAGGAAGGCATCAAAGGCTTTCGTGGTAGCGGCGAGGCATTCATCAAAAGAGGGACGTTCAGGTCGCACCCAGGTGCTTGCATACTTGTCGACGGCCACTTCCCAATCACCGTTCTCGTCAGGCACAATCTCCAGTGTCCTCGGGAAGACCGGTTGAGTCGGCACCAACTGGTGCAGCGTACCGCTACCCTTGAAGAGTTCGATCTGATAACGGCGGTCGAATGGCTTGTTAAGTGCGAAAAGGTTTTCGCCGATGCAGTAGGCCAATTCGCGCTCGCCAAACATGAAGCCAATGTTCTTGCCGCGGAATCGAACCGTCTTCTCATTCTCAAAGCAGATTTCGACAACGCCATTGCCATTCCGAAGCGTCAGCAAAGCTGGTGTCGCCGTGATTTCGGGATCAACGCGCTCCCCATCGCGGATCATAATGAGCGGAAACAAGCTACCTCCGCCTCGATGATGGTGACAGAACCATAGACCGTCCTTATCTTTGGGGATTGAGATGGAGTTCCAGGATCCATGATAACTGAATGGGATGCGGGTGAGCTCGAATGTGGATGCGTCACTGTGTTTGATTAATTGCATATTAATTGAATTCATTGAATTGATAAGAAATCGTTTTTCACTCGGCCCCGGCCCGCACGGGCCGAAATCATGCCAGAACTGGTGTGGAGCAGCGATTTCATGGGGAGAGCTTGGCAGAAACGGGACTAAACATCAAGATCGCCACAAACCGTGTCAAACCGGCGGCTTTAGGGCGGGTCGGGGCCGGGTTCGACCCGGACGCCTTGTTGCCACAAGCCGAGGTGGCGAAGGATGCGCCCGATCACGGCGCGGTCGTCAATCGTGGAAACGTCGATTACCGCGTCGGCCTTGCCGGCGACGCGGGCGGACTGGGCGGCCTGCTTGGCCCGTTGGCCGCGCATCTTGTTGCTGTACCACCCGTAATAGCGGACAAGTTGGAAGCTCTTGTCGGGGATGTGCTGGGTGATGGCGGC
>CAZZBA010000496.1:0-2801 GCA_964652765.1 uncultured Victivallales bacterium
AGTCGTTCCAGCCAAGTAGGTGGATCGGGAGACCGTCGCGGGTGTCATCCCGGTTAGAAATCGGGTATGTCTTGCCGTTGATCTCCTCCCCTTTGCGGGCATACTCGGGCTTGTAACCCAGAAGGGAAAGCATGGGGACCAGCCAGAGGTTGCGAGTTTCCGTTGTTAGAGGTGTGAGATGTGAGACGTTAGATGTGAGACGTGAAGATGGAGTTTCTAAAGATGCAATTTTCTGGCGGAAGGCGCGGTAGAAGCTTTGGCTGGCGGCCCAGGCGCGGGCGATTTCGTCTTTGACCTTCGCATCAGGGGCGAGGCCAAAGTCGGCGGGGCGCTGACCGGCCATATCGGACTGGTCCAGCCTTTGGAGCAGCTCACCGGAGAAGATCTGGCCTTCGATGCGTATGGAGGGGAAAGACATTGTTGGAAAAATATGAAGGATGAATTATGAATGATGAAGTGTTGTTAGGAATTGGCGGCCTTTTTCGGTTATGCGGTATTTTTGATTACGACTGGTAGGCTTGGTGGGGATGGTCATCTCAATAAGTCCACTTTCCAGCAATGGGGCAACATGCCGTTTGTAGTTAAGATAGGCACTGGAAAGATGGGCCGCGCCTAGAAGTTCGATCTTATTTGATGGTCGTGTCCGGCAAGTTATGAGCATGGTTATGACTTGCTCAAAATCTTGCGCATCAACTTGCTCACCATCCAGCCCCATTGCGTGCGCTAAATCGCATAACACACTCTTTCGCAACACGTTAACTTGCCCACTGACTTGCACACCAACTTGCTCACCGCCCTGCGCACCGTTCACAGGCTTTGGGCGCCAGATGGTTTGAACAAACTGCCCTGCATCTTCGCGAAATGCCGGTGGGCGCAAGCCTGCTTGACGTGACAACTGCATCATATCCAAAATGCCGCTGCCAGCCTTTTCAGCATAGGTCGCCAAAAACATGGGGTCAGCGATAAGAGGATTATGAGGTATGGATGCATGCGGCTTCCGCAAGGAGTCAAGGGTCAATGGTAATGGCAACTCCCCCGGATTCCATACCTCCAATCGGTCTGCAAAAAGCATGACTTGTACACTCGCCTTGCTGGTATAGTCACGATGTGTAACCGCATTGACGATAGCTTCACGCACTGCTTTCCAGGGCAGTTCATACTCAACATCACTCGTAACTTTGCCATCACGAGGGATCACGGCCCGGTTGATCTTCGACATCACGAAATCCAAAGCCTGATCTACCAATTCAAAAACCGTGCCCTTATAGATGTGATAGGACGGGATGGGCTTCCGGACTTCATGGCCGTGAAAATGCATGCACTTTATTTCGGATGTGATGAGAAATCGCTGGGGCTGCTTGCCGAACAGTAATATGGCGGCATGGCTTGGATTCTCGCCATCCAACAGATTGAGATGCGCCAAGGCCTTACGTAGCGGAGTCTTCGGACCCAGTGCATAACCGCGTTCGGTTTTGGCAACGGCCAGGAATTCATCAAGCTTCTCGCGTGACAAATCGCTCAGCTTGGCCGCGGGACAAGCCACAGCATCGAAGGGTTTTATCCGAATATCGCCGGTTAGCTGCAAACATTCGACCAGGCTGGCATACACTGAGGCAATCAGATCTTGTATGCCTGAAAAACGCCGCCGAATTAGTTGCGAGCCCGCCTTTCGAATCAATGCGGTCATCTTCGGATGACGCCCCTTGTCATCAGCACCTTTGACGTAAATGAGGCGCGGCCTGTTCTTCTCGGTGGCCCGGTCGAATTCGCGCTCCGTCGGCGAACAGCCTTCGCGGTCTTCCAGACCATACTCCATGCCGTACAGGCCCACATACAGGCCACACCGGTCCACCTGGCTTAGATAAACGTCGTCCGCCCGTCGATCACTCGCCGGGATGTCCTCGAAAAGGAACACGTCAAAGAATTGCCGGAGAAGCGGGTCATTCCTCACAAAATCCCGGATCGCCCGCCGCTCTTCGGCCAACTCTTTCTGCACACTGCTGACAAATATGGTTTGTTTCATGACGCCACCTCCGGCAGGACAATATAGACACCCAGGACATCCATGGGCAAGACGGGTTGGACAACCTGATAGCGGGTGTGGTCTTTGAGTAATTGGGAAAAGCGATGGTGAGCCTCAACCAACTGCTCGGACCGGTCCTTCGCGATCTGATTCATCTTGCCGGTCAACTGGGGGAACACCTGGGAGACTTCACTCTCCAAGGCCGATGCAGCGGCGGCGGGCGCAAGGTTGGTTGTGGCGCGGGCGCCACCCAAAATGGCTTTGGCTTCGTCATGCAGGAGATACTTGCCATCTTTATGGAATCCGCGATACCCCCAGAGGAGCATCTCCTCGGCCACAATCCGGGCATTTTCGCTCGGACGCTCTATGACGTTCCGGCACCGGCACAAATAGACGGTGTGCTTCTCTTTGACATGGCTGGACCGGATCACGGCCGCACGACTGGCCCCATGCTGGTGGTCGCGGGCCAGGGTGTTCCTCATGATCAAGTGGCAAAGCTGTTCCACAACGGGATGATTCCGGCCCAGGTAAAGATAGCCGTCGGGTGTCGGGGACTCGAAACTCACCAGCACAGCGGCCCTGGACGGCAGGAGTGATTTGAGCGATTCAGGCAGGTTGGTGGTCTGTAACCGAAACCCCTTGGAAGTGGCAGTCAGTTCCACGCCCAAAACCGCCAGCGCCAAGCCCACAAATTCCTGCACGGCGGCTGGACTCCCGATAAATTCGTCGGCCTCGCGCAGATCCTTCTCTAATTCATCGGCCTTGATACCGTGTTGGG
>CAZZBA010000497.1:0-2796 GCA_964652765.1 uncultured Victivallales bacterium
GGTCGAGTGCCTGCCACTCCCAGGCTTCCAGGCGCAAGATCCACTCGGGCTTGTTTTCGGCCAGCCAGGAGCCGGCGGTGACACGCTCGGGTTCGAACCAGAGGATGGTCTTGATCCCCTTGGCATGGGCGTGGTCGCTGATGGCGCGGATGCCGTCGGGGAACCGTTCCCGATCCACCTCCCAGGTGCCGGTGCGGGGCCAATCGAGGCCGCCGGCCACGCGGTACCAGCCCGCGTCCATCCACCAGTGATCGATTGGCAGCCGTCGCGTTTCGTGGAGGTCGAGCAACTGCGTCTGCATCGCCGCGTCGGTACCGACCATTTCATAGGTGAACCCGGCGCTGGTGGCGTTGAGCATGGGCGCGGGCAGTTGGCCGCCGGTGCGCGGCAGGTTGCGGGCCAGCATCCAGCGCCGCCAGAGGTTCTGCGCCCGCATGGTGTCGCCGCCCCGCCAGAAGAGCAGCGCTGTGAGCGGCGCGCGCACCTCTTCGCCAGGACGCAGGCGGAAGCGTGTGAGTTCTTGCCCCGCAGTCAGGCGGAAGGTCTCCGCGTCGCGGCTGGCGTGCGCCTGCCACTGTCCCGGCCAGCCCACCGCCGCGAAGACGCCGCCGCCGGTGGAGGAGAACTCGATGCGGAAATAGGGCCAGGCACCGTCGGTCGAGTGGCCGCCGACCGGGGCGAAGCGATATTCGTCAAAGGTGGGTTCGTGCTGCCCGAAGAACTGCGACCCGATGGCGTAGCGGCAGGGACTGTAGGACTCCCAGCGCGCCGGGTCGCCGCGCGTGGTGTCGATGTAGATGTAGCCGAGGTCGGCCGGCTGGATGAACTCGAGCGACCGCACGTCCGCGATGAGCGGGGAATCCACCGCGCCGGTGTTGCGGAAACGCAGCGTCCACTCGACCGCCGGGAAGGCCTCGTCCACCGCCAGTTCCAGGATGAGTTCGAGACCGGTGGCGGGATCGGTGCGCGTGATGCGCCGACGCGCGATGCCGCGTTCCGCCGGCAGCGTCTCTTCGGCGAGCGCCCAGCCGTGCAGGAGTTCGCCGCACGGCTTGCCGTCGACGGTGAAATCGAAGCAGGCGCCCTGACGCCGCGGTTCGCCGAGGATGCAGACCGTGCCGTTCTCCAGCTCGACCCGTGCGTCCACCCAGTTGGCGTGGAGGCCCGGGCCGTCCGCCTTTAGGACGATCGCCCGCCAGCCGGCCAGGGCGAGGTCGACAGCCACGGGTTCGTCGCCGGCCGACAGCGGTCGGCTGCTCCACAGCGGCCGGCCGTCCTCGGACTCGACATGGAACAGCGCCGATTTGCCGTTGGCCGGGGCGTTGCCGTCCTGCACGCCGACCCGGCAGGTGAAGCGCCGACCCGGCGCGGGCAGCTCCACCCGCAACGCCGTGCCGGTCGCCATGCCGATGCCGGCGGGGTAGACGGTTCCCTGGAGCCGCAACGGCTGTCCGTTGCGGGCAAGCCCCCGGTAACAGGTGCCATCGAATCCAGGCTGGCGGATGCATCGCAATGCCGCCTGGGGGGGCGGCACAGCGGTTGTCCGCACCGCGGCCAGGGTTTGATCAAGCCAGGCGCGCATCGCCTCGCGCTCCTCCGGCAGGACGAGGTCCGCGTAGTCGGGCATACAGAGGGGGGGCTGATGAGAGTTCATATGGCCAACTCCGTTGTTTCCTTTCGTTTCCGGTGTTCTTGTTTTTCCACCTCCTCGTCCATGCGCTCGGGGGATTTCAGGCATTCCAGCAATGTCTTCACCTTGCGCACGGCATCGTTCCGGTCTTCTCCACTCACGCTAAAGTGGAATCCGATCTTATCGCGCAGCCGGCGCACCATCTCGAGCTGCGTCTCAGGGTTCAGCGGGGCCATCCAGACGCCCGTGGCCTGGATCAGCGCCGATTCGATCTTCGCAAGATCGTTGTACTGGTGTCCGGCATCGAACCCCAGGAAACCGTCGGTCTTGATCAGCGATTCGAAATACCGTTCGTACCCCATGCAGCAATGATAGGTAATCAGGTTGCCGTATTCGCGGGAGAGCCGGTTGTTGTAGGGGAGGAAGAACTCCTCCCAAATGGCGGGCGAAACGGTGACCATGCAGTCGTCGCCGATCCCGATGCCCCGCTGCAGGAAAGGCCACGAAAAGCTCGAATGCGTACGACCCCAGCGGCCGATGTAGGTTTCCTGGATGTTGTACCATTCGATGATGGATTCCGTAAGCAGATCAAGCAGGTGATGTACCGCCTCCGGTGCCGTGTAGATCGCCTCCAGCATGTCCTCATAATGCCAGATTGACGTGGCGACACTCCAGGGCCCCGCCGTGTCGCAGGGCGTCAGGATGACCTCGCCCCGGGTCGCCTCGTTGTAGTACTGGATGCGTTCGAGGATGCGCGGCAGGATGCCGTCCTTGTAGAGATTTGGCTTCCGGAGCTTCATGACCTCCTCGGGGGTATGCACGGCCGGCTCGAAGCCCGGCTGGTCGTTCGGGCGCAGCACGAACTCCGCTCCGAACGCCGTAGCCAGCGGGGCGGTCCCAAAGTGGATCAGGTTGAAAGCGGGGGTGTTGGCCAGCGGGATACCGGCCTCCTCGCTGCACTTCAGGCATTCAATCTGCTGGCGGACGCCTTCCAGTTGATAGCGCACGTCCGCCTCCGGATCCTCCACCCGTCGCTTCTGGTCGGCGAGATCGGCGCATGGGTTGTCCATTTTCCAGTGGATCTGGATCACCGGCGGATCGAGTCGGAAATCCCGGTTCCAGAGCTTCCGCATGACGTTGCGCTGTCGCGCGACGAGTTCCCACGG
>CAZZBA010000498.1:0-2795 GCA_964652765.1 uncultured Victivallales bacterium
TGATCTGGGCGGCGGCGGACAGCCGTTGCAAGGGATTCCTGCTGGGGGCGACCTCCGGGCGCACGACGCTGGCCGGCGAGGGACTGCAGCACCAGGACGGCAACAGCCACCTGCTGGCGCTGCCGGTGCCGAACCTGATGGCCTACGATCCGGCCTATGCCTACGAGATCGCGGTGATCGTGCAGGACGGGCTGAAGCGGATGTACACCGACGGCGAGGACATCTTCTACTACATCACCGTGATGAACGAGAACTACGAGCAGCCGCCGATGCCCGAGGGGGTCCGCGAGGGGATCCTGCGCGGCATGTACCGGCTGGCCGCTGTCGAAGCCAAGGCGAACGCGAAAACCAAGGCGGCCCCGCGCGTGCGGCTGCTGGGCAGTGGCACGATCCTCAACGAGGTGCGCAAGGCCGCGGCCATGCTGGCGGAGCAGTTCGGCATCTCGTCGGACATCTATTCCGTGACCAGCTACAAGGAACTGTACAAGGACGCGCAGGAGACCGAGCGCTGGAACATGCTGCATCCGGAGGCGGCGGAGCGGGTGCCCTACATCACGACCTGCCTGGGCGAGGGCGATGCCCCCGTGGTGGCGGCCAGCGATTACGTCAAGGCCCTGTGCGAGAGCACCGCGCGCTGGCTGCCGGGGCGGGTTATATCGCTCGGCACCGACGGCTTCGGCCGCAGCGACGGACGCGGGGCGCTGCGCGACTTCTTCGAGGTCGACGCCCCGCACGTGGTACTGGCCGCGCTGGCCGTGCTGGTGCGCGAGGGCAAGCTGAAGGCGGACGTGGCGGTCAAGGCGCGCGAGGCGTTAGGGATTGACGCGGAGAAGACGAATCCAATGTATCTGTAGGAGTATAATATGGCACAGGAGTTCAAACTGCCGGAACTGGGCGAGAACATCGACTCGATCCAGGTGATACGCGTGATGGTGGCGGCGGGCGGATCGGTGGCGATTGACCAGCCCGTGCTGGAACTGGAGACGGGCAAAGCCACGATCGAGGTGCCCTCCTCGGTCGCCGGCACGGTGGCGGTGGTGCATGTCAACGCGGGCGATGCCATCAAGACCGGGCAGTTGATCTTCAGCCTGGCTGGCAGCGCGGCGGCAGAGGGCAAGAAGGCCGCCGTGCCAGCCGTGGCCGCGGCTCGCCCCGCAGAGGAAAAGGCCGCTGCCCAGCCAGAGACGGCGGCTGTTCCGGCCCGATCGGTCGGATCCGTCGGATCAACCGTTTCTGCTGCCGTCGCGGCCCTCCCACCGCCAGCCCCCGCCGGCCGCAAGGTGCCGGCGGCCCCCTCGGTGCGGCGGTTTGCCCGCGAGATCGGGATCAACCTGGAGCAGGTGGCGGGCAGCGGCCCGCACAAGCGCGTCTCGAAGGACGACGTCAAACGCTACGCCAAGCAGTTGAACGAGGCCCGTCCGGTCGCCGGGGCTGCCGCCGTCGGCGCGCCGCTGCCGCCGTTGCCGGACTTCACCAAATGGGGGGCGGTCGAGCGCAAGAAGATGACCGTGATCCGCAGCAAGACCGCCGAGCACATGACGCTGAGCTGGTCGCAAGTGCCGCACGTCACGATCTACGACAAGGCCGACATCACCGACCTCGAGCAGCTTCGCAAGCAATATGCCGGGCTGGCCGATGAAAAGGGCGGCAAGCTGACCATGGCGGTGATGGTCTGCAAGATCGTCGCGCAGGCGCTGCGCAAGTTCCCGGCCTTCAATTCCTCGGTGGACATCGCCACCCGCGAGATCATCTACAAGCAGTACGTGCATCTCGGCATTGCCGTCAACACCCCGCGCGGCCTGATGGTGCCGGTGGTGCGCAACGCCGACACCAAGAACATGGTCACGTTGTCGGTCGAGATCCAGGAGCTGGCGAAGAAATGCCGCGACGGCAAGATCACGCTCGAGGAGATCGAGGGCAGCACGTTTACCGTGACCAATCTCGGCCGCGTCTGCGGGATCTACTTCACGCCGATCGTCAACTACCCCGAAGTGGCGATCCTGGGGCTGGGTCGCGCCTATGAGGAACCCGCCGTGGTCGGCGGCGCGATCGTCAAGCGCACGGTACTGCCGCTCTCGCTCTCGTTTGATCACCGCGTGATCGACGGGGCCGATGGCTCGGCCTTCATGGGCTGGATCAAGGAAGCGATCGAACAGCCCCTGATGCTGGCCCTCAACGGGTAGGCGGTTGCGGTCAAAGCCCGCCTTGCTTTACTCTGGCATCAAGCATGAAGCCGAAGCCATCGTTGTAGACATACATGAAGAGCATTCCCCAGCGCCAATTATGGCGCGTGGTTATCGCCAGGGTGTTTTCGCCGTTCCGGAGCACTTTCAAGGCGGAATCCTTGAATTCAGCCTCGATGTTGCCGGTCTTGTCTTCAATATTGTTGACCTTGGCGATCAGCTGGCCATTAAGATAGATCTCCACGCCCTGTTGCCGGTAGATCCAGGACCGGAAGCGGAGTTTGTCAAAGGCCTTCTTGTCCTTGACCGTGAACTTGGTCCGCAGCAGGGCGGTGTGGTACATCCGCCAGGATATGGGCAGGGTGGTTTCCGCCCAGTCTTTGTCGTTGAATTCCGGTGTGAACCATCCCTCCGGATACTGCCCCGCGCCTTCCACGACCTTCAGCCGCCACCGGCTGGCCTGTTCCGCCGGAACTTTGCCGGGGCCGGGTTTACTTTGCTCTGTGGCGATTTCAGTGAGCAGGCATTCCCAGTCGCTTTTCGCGGCGGGTTCGGCCTTCTTGCCGTTTGCCGGAGCGCTGGTGTAGCGGGTTTTGTCAGCCTTTATTTTAT
>CAZZBA010000499.1:0-2764 GCA_964652765.1 uncultured Victivallales bacterium
TCTTTTCGCTGCGTTTCTGGAACCGCTCGACTTCTGTCTCCTTGCCTTCCTTCTCGATGCCCAGTTCCTTCTTGATGGCCTTGAGTTGCTCGCGCAGGAAGAACTCGCGCTGCGCACGGTTCATCTTCTTCTCGATGTCGCTTGAGATGCGCGCCTGCAACTGGGTGATGTCGAGTTCATGCTTCAACAGCACCAGGACCTTCTGGAGACGTTCCCGGATGCGCACGGTCTCGAGGATCTCCTGCAATTGCTCGGGCGTGGAAGTGGTCAATGCCGCCGCGAAATCGCACAGGCGTCCGGGATCCTGTATGTTGGAATGAGCCATGAAGATGCTGAGCTCTTCCTTGTAGAGGGGATTTAACTGGATGAGTTCCTTGATGCAGCGCACGACCGACAGCGAGTATGCCTTCAGGTCCTGGTTGTCGGTCATCTCGGTTTCGGGCAGGTAGTCCACTTTCGCGATGATATACGGCTCGGTCTGGATGGTGTCGATAATCCGGAACCGCTGCAGCGCCGTCAGGATGACCTGCACTTCCGTGCCGGAATCCGACTTCGCCATACGGACGATTTCCGCGACGACGCCAATCGTGTACCAGGAGGAGGCGTTGTTGATCGTCTTGTCGGCGTCGCCGTTTTGCCTGCGCTGCAGGACCAGTCCCACATGGCGTGAACCTGACTGGGCGCGGTCAACCAGCATACTGACGATGGGCGGAGCGTCCACCAGCATGGGTATCGTCATCTTCGGGAATACCGGACGTTCCCGCAGGGGAATGATCGGTAGACTTGGAGGCAGCAGGTCGCGCGCCAGCACGACAGTCTGTTCCATTGTCGGCTCGCGGCTGCCGTCTGCCAGCTTCTCGTCAAGCCCCTTCTCGTTGATCAGCTCATCCCGCTTGCTGTCTGCCATGGTTAACGTTTCCCTTGCCTATTAGATGTTCGTTCCAGTCGGGATAACATTACATGCGGACGCGTCTGAAATCAACGTTCAGTTGCTGCATGAGGGTTTCCAGATAGTGCGTCCGGATGCCGAAGCGGGCCTTGGCCTCGGCGATGGCCTTTTGCGCGGCATCCTGGGAACCGGGGCGGGGATCAGGATCGCGCAAGGCGGTGATCATGATGTTCTTGGGTGTATGCTCGCCGGCGATGAATTCGAATACCTTGACGCGGTATCCGCAGGATTCAAGGATCAGGGCGCGGATGGCATCGGTAACCATCTCCGCTTGGCGTTCGAGGAAGATGCCATGACGGAGCAGAAAGTCGCCTCGGTTGGCGGTGGTGTCCATCTCGCGCCGGATCTGCTTGTGACAACAGGGGGCGACCACGATCAGGTCGGCAGCCGCCTTGATCCCCTTGGCGATGGCATCGTCGGTCGCGGTGTCGCAGGCATGCAGCGCGATCAGGATATTGACGCCTGATGCGTCAAAGCTGTCGATCGTGCCTTGTGTGAAATGCAGCCCGACAAAACCGCTGGCTGTGGCCGTCCGGTTGCAAAGCGACACAAGGTCGGTACGCTGTTC
Organism: uncultured Victivallales bacterium; assembly: GCA_964652765.1. Lineage (GTDB taxonomy): Bacteria > Verrucomicrobiota > Kiritimatiellia > UBA8416 > UBA8416 > UBA8416. Next base: position 1,518 of record CAZZBA010000499.1, read on the forward strand.
AACACCGTTGATGGCTGGAGTCAATCCACGCACCGCCGAAAAATATTCATAAAGAGCAAAGGTCAAATATCCCTTACCGGCTCCCATGTCGGCGACCTTGAGCATGTCGTCGCGGATCAGCGGGGCGAGCAGCTCGACATAGCGGTTGATCTGGCGGAACTTGTCCTGGGCAGCGGGTAGGACCTTCCCGTCGCTACCGGTGATGCCCAATGCCTTCTGCCAGTGGGCGGCGGCAGTGGTCAGTACGCGCTGTTTTTGACGGTCATGGGTCGCCGGTGGCTTTTCTCTGTGTGTCGCCGGTGCCTGGCGTAGCCAGTCGCGTCCGCTGGCGGCTCGCTCGTAGGTCCAATCCGCGTCGGTGGTGTAAAGCGTGCCGGTGCGGAAGCCGTCGGCAAACGCCTCGGCAATCCAGCGGAGGCTTTCATCGATCCCCGTGTTCTTGACCGTATCGCGGGTCTTTCCCTGCCAGGTAAAACTGAGCCTATCCTGTTCGCGGATGACCACGCGGCGAACCTGGATTTTCTGGAGATCGGCGATTTTTCCCGTATAGTGTCCGATCGCGAGCTTGATAAAATGATTATCCAGCAGACTGCTCTCGATATTCTCGATCCAGTTGCTGAAGTTCTCCGTAGGGTTATCAGAAGTTGTCGGCATAGTCTTATGCTGCCCGATTCTCCAGCAGGTCGCAAGCGTTATTCACGCCTTTATTGCACGGTCAAGGCGATGGTGTCGCGGGTGCCATCGGTGGCGCAGCAGGCGATGGTCCAGGAGCCTTTCTCCAGCGTCCAGGGCATGGGTATGTCAGCGGCGGTCGCGCCGATGTGCTTGCCGTTGGCGAACCAGTGCAGGGGCTGGGTCGCCGCGGTCTTGGCGCGCAGGGTGATCGCCTGTTCGTGCGGTGCTCGTTCCATCAGTCGATAGACCGTGCCGTTGGCGGGTTCGATGATCGTCAGCGCATGGCGGGCCGGGATGGGTGCCTCCGCTGTCCGCGAGATGCCGGGTACGTACCAGTCGCTTGTGCCGTCCGCCAGCAATCGCTCTTGTAATCCCGCTGGCCTGTCGAACCATTTATTTGCCTCGTCCGCGCCGCAGAGTGCCCGGAAGATATCGCCGGCGATGGGGGCGGCGGCATCGGCACCGGTGAGTCCGGGGGTGGGGGAACCATCGGGATTCCCCACCCAAACGCCGACGACATAGTCCGGATTCCACGCCACGGTCCAGGCATCGCGGAACCCGGATGAGGTTCC